>NZ_JAYMRT010000025.1:0-75729 GCF_038900515.1 Burkholderia sp. JPY481 | reverse complement strand
TCAGTTCAAACCTGTTACTGTTTTCGGTTTCGTCAGAAACCGGTCGCTCACTCAACGTACTGACGATGATCAATCCGTCTTTCGACAGATAAACCTTCCTCTAATACTGTGTGAGGCTTTCTGATACCTTTTGCCTTGCAGCAGATCCAGAAGAATCCGCCGCCGCATTCCGCATCAAGCGCCCACACTTATCGGCTGTTAGTTTTTAAAGATCGATCCGCCCAACCCGCCGCACCTGAACCACCACTACCCGGCACCGCTTCGTTTGCGTCGCTGCGTCTGCAGCAGAGAAACGAGATTATGGAGAACTTTCGCCGGATCGTCAACACCCATTTTCACTTTCGCTTAAAAAAGCTGTGACTCACTTCCGGACAGCGCTCACCACGGCCTCAACTGGAACAGCATCGGCCATGGCCGCGTAGCCCGCGTCGCTCGGATGGATGTGATCACCGCTATCGAAAACGCGCTGCAGACGCTCCGGCTGCGCCCGATCGCGCAACGCCGCGTCGAAATCGACGACGTCATCGAAAGCGCGACTGGTCCGGATCCACTGATTAACCGCGAGTCGGATGTTTTCCCGCTCCTGTGGCAGCGACGCCGGCGTCAGCGTCGCGCCGAACACCTTGACACCCTTGCGCCGCGCGGCCGCGATCACGCGCTGGTAACCGGCAATCAAATCGGCAGCCGTGACCGACGTATGAGGAAAATCGCAGTCGAGCCCGCCATGAGGCGGCATTGCCGCAAAGTTAATGTCGTTGATGCCAATCAGCAGGACCGCCGCCTTGACGCCCGGACGTTGCAAAACGTCACGCTCGAAGCGGCTCGCTAGCGCGTCGCCATAACAAGGCGAGTCGCTAAGAAGCCGGTTACCGCTGATGCCGAGATTCACGATTGCGGTCGATTGCGCGCCGCTCGCCGCCAGGCGCCGAGCCAGCGCATCTGGCCAGCGACGGTTCTGATTCAGGCTGGAGCGCATGCCGTCGGTGATTGAGTCGCCGATCGCAGCCACGGCAATTGACGGTCCCGCCACCTCCACTGACAAGCCTGTGACCCACACATATTGGGTGAAGCGACCGCGAAACGCGGCGGCGGACGCGTCGGCGGTGTGATTGCCCGGCACCGACACATAATTCACCTGATTCGACACACGGTGCCACGCGACGATCCGCTGCTCCGGTCCCATAAACGCACTGATCGCATACGGCGCGCCCTCCACGACGTCGATCCCGATCGGATCGCTGTCCAACTCGCCGCCGGGCGGAACGCTGACCGCGCCCTTGCCAGCAAACGTCACTCGACTTCCGCCCCCCTCTACCGCCGCCGTGCCGCCGACCGAGCGCGCGATGCGCAGTTCGTCGATGACGAGAGCTGTCTTGCTGTACACATTGCTCAGATGGATTCGCGCCGCCTTCCCCGACAAGGTCGGATACACGATTTGCCGAACGCTGCGCCCCGCGACTTCCGGCGCGCGATACAGCGGCGGCAAGTCGGCTCGCTGGGGAATCGGTTGCAGCGCGGTCGCCCACACGGCAACCCAATGCTCCGGCGCTTCGGCAGCGAACGCACTCGAGGAAACGGCAAACGGAGCAAATTGGGCAAGCAGCGCCGCGCCGCATGTGGCAGCCAGGGTGCGAATGGTCATTCGGACGGTCGGTTCGAGGCGAAACGCGCATTGTGCCCGAACGACGCGACAATCGCCGGTACCCGGCGGCTGTGCCCGTTCGGACTCATGCCGTTTGCTGACTCATGATCTGCAGAGCGACGGCTTCGGCGACCTCGATTCCGTCGATCGCCGCCGAGTAGATGCCGCCAGCGTATCCCGCACCTTCGCCGGCGGGATACAGCCCTTTGATGTTGACGCTCTGATAATCATCGCCGCGACGCACGCGGACCGGCGACGACGTCCGCGTTTCAACGCCGGTCAGCACCGCGTCATGCATCGCGAAACCGGCGATTTTCTTTTCCATCTGAGGCAGCGCTTCGCGAATCGCCTCGATCGCATAGTCGGGCAGTGCAGTGCTGAGATCGGTCGGCCGCACGCCGGGCTTATACGACGGCACGACCGAGCCGAGCGACGTGGACGGCCGCCCGGCGATGAAGTCGCCGACCAACTGCCCCGGCGCCATATAGTTACCGCCACCGAGTTCGAACGCCCGCTCTTCCCACTTGCGCTGGAACGCGATGCCCGCGAGCGGGCCGCCCGGGTAGTCGTCTGGCGTAATGCCGACCACGATGCCCGCATTCGCGTTGCGCTCCGCGCGCGAGTACTGGCTCATGCCGTTAGTGACGACCCGCCCCGGCTCCGAAGTTGCCGCCACCACGGTGCCCCCGGGACACATGCAAAAGCTATACACCGCGCGCCCGTTGCTGCAGTGGTGCACCACCTTATAGTCGGCTGCGCCGAGCTGTTTGTGACCGGCAAATTTGCCGAAACGGCTGCGATCGATCACCCCCTGCGGATGCTCGATCCGGAAACCGAGCGAAAACGGCTTCGCCTCGACGTGAACGCCCCGGTCGTACAGCATCTGGAAGGTGTCGCGTGCGCTATGGCCGACCGCCAGTACCACGTGGTCGCAACGCAGCGTCTCGCCGGTCGACAGCTTCAGCCCGCGCACCTGGCCGTTGTCGATGTCGATGTCCTCGACGCGGGTCTCAAAGCGCACTTCGCCGCCCAACTCGTGGATGCTCGCACGCATCTTCTCGACCATGCTGACGAGGCGAAACGTGCCAATATGCGGCCGGCTCAGATACAGGATGTCCTCCGGCGCACCAGCCCGCACGAATTCGTCGAGTACTTTGCGGCCGTAATGTTTCGGGTCCTTGATCTGGCTGTAGAGCTTGCCGTCGGAAAAAGTGCCCGCGCCACCTTCGCCGAACTGCACGTTCGACTCGGGATTCAGCACCGATTTGCGCCACAGGCCAAACGTGTCCTTGGTGCGCTCGCGCACGGCCTTGCCGCGCTCGAGGATGATCGGCCGGAAGCCCATCTGCGCGAGGATCAGTCCCGCGAACAGACCGCACGGTCCCATGCCGATCACGACCGGACGCGGCGTGCTTAGTTGGGCGGGCGCTTTGGCGACGAACTTGTAGCTCATGTCGGGGGTCACGCCGCAATGCGGCACGTCGGCGAGCCGTTTCAGCGCGGCCGCTTCATCCTTGACCTCGACATCGACGATATAGGTGAGCTTGATGTCGGCGCGCTTGCGCGCGTCATGCGCGCGGCGAAACACGGTGTATCGGATGAGCCCGTCCCGCGCGACGCCTAGGTCCGCGAGGCGCGCACGGATGGCGGCTTCGAGGGCGCTTTCGGGATGATCGAGCGGGAGTTTGATTTCGCTTAGACGTAACATGAGTACCGGAGATGCAAGTGGGCCGCAAATCGCGGCCAATTCGCAATTTTACCGGTAAGTGTCGGGGCGGGGTGACCTGCTTCGACACCCCCGAATGACGCTATCGAGCCTAATCCCCGTCCTCAAAAAATTTATTAACCGACCGGTCGGTTGGTTTATACTACGCCGACACAGACCACTCCTCCAGAGAGCGTCCCTCATGTACACCCAATCCCTCGATATCCCCGGCAACGTCGCCCCGCTGGACGCGGATGCGAATTCGCCCGAACAGGCGCGCTTCGACGCGGTCATGGCCGCCGACGGCAAGATCGAGCCGCAGGACTGGATGCCCGACGCCTACCGCAAAACGCTGGTGCGGCAGATCTCGCAGCACGCGCACTCGGAAATCGTCGGCATGCTGCCCGAGGGCAACTGGATCACCCGCGCGCCGAGCCTCAAGCGCAAGGCGATCCTGATCGCCAAGGTGCAGGACGAAGCCGGCCACGGGCTCTATCTGTATAGCGCCGCCGAAACGCTCGGCGTGTCGCGCGAGCAGCTGATCGACGCACTGCACGCGGGCAAGGCCAAGTATTCGAGCATCTTCAACTACCCGACGCCCACCTGGGCCGACGTCGGCGTGATCGGCTGGCTGGTCGACGGCGCGGCGATCATGAACCAGATCCCGCTGTGCCGCTGCACGTACGGGCCCTATGCCCGCGCGATGATCCGCATCTGCAAGGAAGAGTCGTTCCACCAGCGCCAGGGGTTCGATGCGCTGCTCGCGATGATGGCCGGCACCGACGCGCAGCGCGAGCTCGTGCAGCAGGCGGTGAACCGCTGGTGGTGGCCGGTGCTGATGATGTTCGGCCCGAGCGACAAGGACTCGGTGCACAGCAACCAGTCGGCGCAATGGGGCATCAAGCGCATCACCAACGACGACCTGCGCCAGAAATTCGTCGACGCGACCGTCGGGCAGGCGAAGGTGCTCGGCGTCACGCTGCCCGATGCGGAGCTCAAATGGAACGAGGCGCGCGGCCGCTACGACTACGGCGACATCGACTGGGAAGAGTTCTGGCGCGTCGTCAATGGCGACGGCCCGTGCAACCGCGAGCGCCTCGCCACGCGCGTGAAGGCCCATGAAGACGGCGCCTGGGTGCGCGAAGCCGCGCTCGCCCATGCGGACAAGCAGCGCCAGCGCGCGCAACAGCACGCCGCCTGAGCGGCACGGCGAAACACCCGCGAAAGACCCGCGAAACACCCGCGAAAGATCAGCGAGAGTCAGGAATCAGGAGATCAGCAATGAACAAGGAATGGCCGATTTGGGAAGTGTTCGTGCGCAGCAGGCAGGGCCTCGACCACAAGCACTGCGGCAGTCTGCACGCGGCCGACGCGCCGATGGCGCTGCGCATGGCGCGCGACGTCTACACGCGCCGCCAGGAAGGCGTGAGCATCTGGGTGGTGCCGTCCTCGGCGATCACCGCCTCGGCGCCCGACGAGAAGGCCGAGCTGTTCGAACCGGCGGGCGACAAGATCTATCGCCACCCGACGTTCTACACGCTGCCCGACGAAGTCAACCACATGTAAGCGCGCCATGACCACTATGTCCCCGACCTCTATCACGCCCGAACATCTGCAGTACGTGCTGCGCCTCGCCGATACCGCGCTGATTCTCGGTCAGCGCAACACCGAGTGGTGCGGCCACGGCCCGATCCTCGAAGAGGACATCGCGCTGTCGAACATGAGCCTCGACCTGATCGGCCAGGCGCGCCTGCTGTACACGCACGCGGCCGCGCTCGAGCAGCAGCTCACCGGCCGTCAGCGCAGCGAAGACGACTACGCGTACTTCCGCGCCGAGCGCGAATTCGCGAACTACACGCTCGCCGAGCTGCCGCACTACGGCCCGCTCGCCGGCACCGCGCAGGCGCAGAAGGACTACGCGGTCACGATCGTGCGCAACTTCCTGTATTCGACGCTGATGAGGCATCTGTGGGGCGCGCTGACGGGCTCCACCGACGAACAGCTCGCCGCGATCGCCGCGAAGTCGATCAAGGAAACGCAGTACCACGTGCATCACGCGGGCGAGTGGCTGATCCGCTTCGGCGACGGTACCGACGAATCGCACCGTCGCGCGCAGGCCGCGCTCGACTACCTGATGCCGTACACGTACGAGTTCTTCAGCGCGGACGCGGTGGAAGACGCGATCGCCGCGGCGGGCATCGGCCCGCGCACCTCGGCGCTGGAAGCCGCATGGCTCGACGACGTGCGCGCCACGCTCGACGCCGCCACGCTGACGCTGCCCGCGGCGCTGCGGCACGTGAGCACCGGCAAGCACGGCGAGCATTCGGAGCATATGGGCTTCGTGCTCGCCGAGATGCAGAGCCTTGCGCGCCAGCATCCGGGCGCGAGCTGGTGAGCCCGCGATGACGACCTCGACCGCCCCGCAGCCCGTGAACACCCCCGCCACGACCGCCGCCACCGATCCCGCGCTCACCCGCGCGTGGAGCGTGCTCGAAGCGGTACCGGACCCGGAGATCCCGGTGGTCTCGATCCGCGAGCTCGGCATCCTGCGCGACGTGCGACGCGCGGCGGACGGCGCGCTCGAAGTCGTGATCACGCCGACCTACTCGGGCTGCCCGGCGATGTCGCAGATTGCCGGGGACATCGGCCGTGCGCTCGAGGCCGCGCAGCTGACGCCGTACCGCGTGGCCACCGTGCTCGCACCGGCGTGGACCACCGACTGGATCACCGCCGAAGCGCGCGAAAAACTGCGCGTCTACGGCATCGCGCCGCCCACCGGCAACTGCGGTTCAGCCGCGACGTCTGCGCCACAGGAAAAAGTGCTGCGCTTCGTGCCACGCGCGCTGCCCGCACCGGCCTGCCCGCGCTGCGGCTCGGCACACACCGAGCGACTCGCGCAGTTCGGCTCGACCGCCTGCAAGGCGCTGTATCGCTGCCTCGACTGCCGCGAACCCTTCGACTACTTCAAACCGTACTGATATGGCCACCCCGCAATTCCATCCGCTGCGTATCCGCGAAGTACGTCCCGAAACCACCGATGCGGTGTCGGTCGCCTTCGAAGTCCCGCCCGAACTGCGCGACCAGTATCGCTTCACGCAGGGCCAGTTCGTCACGCTGAAGACGCATATCGACGGTGAGGAAACGCGCCGCTCGTATTCGATCTGCGTGGGTGTCACCGACTACGACCGCGACGGCGAGTTGCGCATCGGCATCAAGCGCGTGCGCGGCGGGCGTTTCTCGAACTTCGCGTTCGACACGCTGCAGCCCGGCCACACGATCGACGTGATGACCCCGGACGGGCGCTTCTTCACGCACCTGAACGCCGAACAGGGCCAGCAGTATCTCGCGTTCTCGGGCGGCTCGGGCATCACGCCGGTGCTCGCGATCATCAAGACGACGCTCGAAGTCGAGCCGCGCAGCACGTTCACGCTGGTGTACGGCAACCGCAGCGTCGACCAGATCATGTTCGCCGAGGAGCTCGAGGATCTGAAGAACCGCTTCATGAACCGCTTCGTGCTGTATCACGTGCTGTCGGACGACCTGCAGGACGTCGAGCTGTTCAACGGCGTGCTCGACCAGCAGAAGTGCGCAGCGTTCCTCGAACAGCTGCTGCCGGCCGACGCGATCGACGAAGCCTTCATCTGCGGCCCCGCGCCGATGATGGATGCGGCCGAGGCGGCGCTCAAGGCTGCCGGCGTGCCGCCCGCGAAGGTGCACGTCGAGCGCTTCGGCACGCCGCTGCCGCAGGCGGGTGTGCCGCCCGTCGAGATCACCGCGGACACGCCTGCGGCCGACCTCGAGATCGTGCTTGACGGCAAGCGGCGCAAGCTGCGCCTGCCGTATCAGGGCGTCAGCGTGCTCGACGTCGGGCTGCGCGCCGGTCTCGCGCTGCCGTATGCGTGCAAGGGCGGTGTGTGCTGCACGTGTCGCGCGAAGGTGCTCGAGGGCGAAGTGAAGATGGAAAAGAACTACACGCTCGAAGAACACGAGGTCCGCGACGGGTTCGTGCTGACGTGTCAGTGTCATCCGGTGAGCGACAAGGTCGTCGTCAGTTACGACGAACGTTGAGCCGGGAGCTTTCGTGGTCAGGGTGCGGACTCGCTTCGTGTAACGGCCGGCGCCGCTTTCGGCCGTTTCGCGATCCGCTTACACTAGGGGCCGCTCTTCGATCGGGACGTCGGTTTCCAGTCGGCGAGCGGCCTCTTTTTGTTACAGCTGCAAGCGTCACAGCAAGCCCTTGCCCATGAGCACGATTCATCTCACCAACGGAGACGTCGCCGCCGAGTCGCTGCGGAGCGCGCTGGCCCAGGCGGGCCGCGACGATCGCGTGCAGCCGTTGCGCGACGATCTGGCGGTCGGCCCGTTGCGCGGCGTCGACGACGCTCCGCACGTGCGTGCCGACTTCTGGGAACGCGTCAGCGCCGACCCGCAGCGCGACTTCGTGCGCGAGTTCCGCGAACAGGCCGCAGTGCTCGACGGCCTCGCGAGCGACACCGCGAATCTCGTTGTGTGGCATGGCGAAAGCGCGTCCGATCAGCTGATGCTGCGCCGCGTCTGCTACCTGGTGCGCAACAGCCCGCAGCGTTTGAATGAAGTGCGTCTGTCGATCGCCGACCTCACCGATCCGCAAGCGTGGGCGCATACTCGCAAGGATCGCGCGACATCGGTCGGCATGTTTGCGCCGGACGTATTGCAGGCACATCTGCCGGACGCCGCGCCGATTTCCGTGCTACGCATCAGCCGGCTCGCGCTCGAATGGCAGGAGGTCAAGCAGGCGAACGGCGAGACACGGCGCTGGCGTGACAACACCTTCACGAGCGGCAGCTTTGCCGAACTCGACACGCTGATCCTCGAACGCGCAACCGACGACTGGCAGTCCGCCGCGCGCGTCGCCGCCTATGTTATGACCGCCGAACTATGGTTTCTCGCCAGCGACAGCATCGTGCTGTGGCGCATGCACGAACTCGCGACGCAACGACGCATCCATCTGCGCGGCGACGCGAACGAATGGCGCTCGCTCGAACTGCGCGCGTCATCCGCTCCTTGCTCACCCCAATAAGACAAAAACAGACAACTATGGCCCGCACCCGAGCCCCCGACCACGAAACCCAACGCGAGCAGATCCTCGAACTGGCCGCCGCGAAGTTTGCGCAGACCAGCTATCCAAGCACGTCGATGGCCGATCTCGCCGCGGCGAGCGGCACCTCGAAAGCGCGCCTCTATCACTATTACGAGAGCAAGGAAGCGATCCTGTTCGACCTGCTCGATCGCTACACGAAGCGGCTGATGCTGATCATCGCCGAGGTGGAAGGGTCGAGCCAGCGGCGCGAACTGAGCGAGCGAGAAACCTTCGCGGAGCTGATCCGCGCGTTCCTGTCCGAGTATGAGACGTCGCACAGCCGGCACGTTGCGCTGCTGAACGACGTCAAGTATCTGGTCGATTCGCAGCGCGAGATCATCCTGAACCGCCAGCGCGACGTGGTCGCCGCGTTCGCCCGGCAGCTCGCGCGCGCCTACCCCGAACGCGCGACACGCGACAACCAGACCGCGCTGACGATGATGGTGTTCGGCATGATCAACTGGACCTTCACGTGGCTCAAGCCGGACGGCCGCATGGGCTATCGCGAGTTCGCAGAGCAGGTGGTCGGCATGGTCGAGCATGGTCTCGGCACCGCGCCGGCCAGGTGAGACGACGGTCCGAACCGATCCCGCGCCTCGGATGATGCAAAGCAACAACATTCAGACGAAGTATCTCAGCTCCCGGGATGCATGCGGCATGGTGTCACGTACGTGCGTTCATTTTGAATTCCCATTAAAAATCAATTAACTAAATTTAGGGCTCCAGCATTCCAAGTAATCACGTCAGTTTTTGGTACGGGTTTTCCCTAGTGAATGGCTTGGGTTTCCGCTAAAATCGGTTTTGCGGTGCACAACGCCGCCTGATTAAAAGGAGAACCCGACCATGAACATGCTTAGCCTTCGCACCACCGAGCCGATCGAGCCGAACGACCGCGCGTCGCTGCCTGCTGGACGCCCGCACGTTCTGGTCCGAGAACTCACCGCTGTCGATCGCGAACGCCTGCTCACGCACTTCCTCGCGCTTGACGAGGAAGACCGCCTGCTGCGCTTCGGCCAGGTCGTGCCGAACCACGTGATCGAAAACTACGTACGCACGATCGACTTCACGCGCGACACGGTGTTCGGCGTATTCAACAGCAAGCTTGAACTGAGCGGCGTCGGCCATCTGGCCTACCTGCCGGCCGAAGACAACAAGCGCACCGCCGAATTCGGCGTCTCGGTGCTCGAAAGCGCGCGTGGCATTGGTATCGGCTCGAAGCTGTTCGAGCGCGCCGCGATCCGCAGCCGCAACACGCATGTGACGACGCTGTACATCCACTGCCTGGCGCGCAACTCGACCATGATGCACATCGCCAAAAAGGCCGGCATGAAGATCGAGTACGCGTACGGCGAAGCCGACGCTTATCTCACGCTGTCGCCAGCAGATCAGTCGAGCATCCTCGCGGAAATGCTGCAGGAGCAGGCCGCCGTGTTCGACTACGCACTCAAGCGCCACGCGCGCCAGGCATCGCGACTGTTCGAGTCGTTCATGCCGGTGGCTGTCGCTGCCTGAATAATCGCTACGGGGACATGAGCTTGGGGCGGCCGCAAGGTCGCCCTTTTTTCTATCTGTACCAAATTAACGCGATGCGCAGGGCGTGACGCGTGAAGCCTACAAAATGGGCAGCGCTGTCGTTTCCTTGATCTTTTCGAGCGAAAAGCTCGATTTCACATCGATCACCGACGGATGGCGCAGCAACTGATCCTGCACGAAGCGCGAAAAGTGCGCCATGTCCTCGACCTGGACGCGCAGCAGGTAATCCATCTCACCCGTCATCGCGTGACACGCGACCACTTCGGGCCACGTCTGCACGGCCGCGCCGAACAGATCGGCGTGCGTAGCCTCGCCATGCGGACTGAACGCGCGACCGCCACCCTTCTCCAGCCGCACGTTGACATACGCAAGCAGGTCGAGTCCGAGACGCTGCGCGTCGAGTAGCGCGACGTAGCCGCGAATCACGCCGCTTTCCTCGAGCCGGCGAATCCGCCGCAGGCACGGACTCGGCGACAGATTGATCCGCTCCGCAATCTCCTGATTCGACAGCCGGCCGTTTTCCTGAAGGATCGCCAGAATGCGGCGATCGATCGCATCTATCTCGCTATTAGCCATGTTCTGCCACGTCTCGTTCGAATCGAGCCATAAAGTAGCTGAAGAGTAGCGATGTGCGATTAAGTTCGCAAGTTCTTGCCTCCATCGCAGTTCTACACTTGCCCTATCCGGTCGCGCTCAGCCGACCGTCCCGCGCGCTCACCGCCAGCGCGCCTCGGCAACCCCGTACATGGGATCGGAGACAGACAATGCAGGTTTCTACTTGGGAAAATCCGGTCGGCACCGACGGCTTCGAATTCATCGAATACACGGCGCCGGACCCGAAAGCGCTCGGCAAACTATTCGAACGGATGGGCTTCACGGCCGTCGCGCGACATCGTCACAAGGACGTGACGCTGTATCGTCAGGGCGACATCAACTTCATCGTCAACGCGGAGAAGCATTCGTTCGCGCAGCGCTTCGCGCGCCTGCATGGCCCGTCGATCTGCGCGATCGCGTTTCGCGTGCAGGACGCCGCGAAGGCTTATGCTCAAGCGCTCGAAAAAGGCGCTTGGGGATTCGACAACAAGACCGGCCCGATGGAGCTGAACATCCCAGCGATCAAGGGCATCGGCGATTCGCTGATCTATTTCGTCGACCGCTGGCGCGGCAAGAACGGCGCGGCGCCGAACAGCATCGGTGACATCGACATTTACGACGTCGACTTCGAACCGATTCCCGGCGCGAACCCCAATCCGGTCGGCCACGGCCTGACTTATATCGATCACCTGACGCATAACGTGCATCGCGGCCGCATGCAGGAATGGGCCGAGTTCTACGAGCGCCTGTTCAACTTCCGCGAGGTGCGCTACTTCGACATCGAGGGCAAGGTGACGGGCGTGAAGTCGAAGGCGATGACTTCGCCGTGCGGCAAGATCCGCATTCCGATCAACGAGGAGGGCTCGGACACCGCCGGTCAGATCCAGGAATATCTGGACGCGTACCACGGCGAAGGCATCCAGCACATAGCGCTCGGCACCAGCGACATCTACCGCACCGTCGACGGCCTGCGCGCATCGAACATTTCGCTGCTCGACACGATCGACACCTACTACGAACTCGTCGACCGGCGCGTGCCGAATCATGGCGAGCCGCTCGAGGAACTGCGCAAGCGCAAGATCCTGATCGACGGCGCACCGGACGATCTGCTGCTGCAGATCTTCACCGAAAACCAGATCGGCCCGATCTTCTTCGAGATCATCCAGCGCAAGGGCAATCAGGGCTTCGGCGAGGGCAACTTCAAGGCGCTGTTCGAATCGATCGAGCTCGATCAGATTCGCCGCGGTGTCGTGCAGGATAAGACCTGACCACGATGACTCGCGCCTGATCGGCGCGCGGAAGAAAAAAGGGCGAAGATCGCAGGATCCTCGCCCTTTTTCGTTTGCACGCCGCCGCTCTCTCCGAACCGGCGGCCGGTTGTCACAAGACGCGCGCGATGCGGCGCGTCAAGAATTCTGCCTGTACTCGTTGCTGCCGGTCGCACCGTCGATCGTTCCCGCCTGCGCTGGCGCGACCTGCGCCGTGCGAACGATCGCGTTCGACAGCGCCCCCGTGCTGCCCGGATTCGAGTGCATCGGCGCGCTCATCGCGAAGAAAGCGGCGGAAACCATCAGGAACGTCTGGATGTTTCTTGTGTGCATGCGTACTCCTTTTCTAACTACCCTGCTGTCCAGAAGCTGCGCAGAATGCGCAGCGATCGGCATCGCTCGCAGGCCGGGGATTAGACAGTGGTTTTCACTGCGGTTCCGCACGTTTGTAGGTTTTACAGCTTGTTACATGCCCAAGTGCAACCCAACTCGATTCCGCCGAAAATGCGTGCCAACTGTTGACAACCCGCAGCCAACTTGCCGCGAAACCATCTGAATTCAGACCGCGCACAGGCGATTTCTGATCTGCTGCGGCGGGTTTCCACCAGTGCTACCATCGCTTGAAACCCGTCAATATGACGACCCCGGCCCCAGCATTCACGAGATGCCGGGAGCCAGAAAAGTTTTGGTGATCCCAAGCTGAAGTGGAGGAGTACACATAATGAATGCCCCGCTAGACGCAGGTCAGCGAGCCTCGCTCGAAGCCGCGTTGTCTTCCGTCACGCTCGACGACAAATACACCCTCGATCGCGGCCGCGCTTACATGAGCGGCATCCAGGCGCTGGTGCGTCTGCCGATGCTGCAGCAGGAACGCGACCGCGCCGCCGGCCTCAATACGGCCGGCTTCATCTCCGGCTACCGCGGTTCCCCGCTCGGCGGACTCGACCAGTCGCTGTGGAAAGCCAAAAAGCATCTGTCCGCGCATCAGGTCGTGTTCCAGCCCGGCGTCAACGAAGACCTCGCGGCCACCGCCGTGTGGGGTTCGCAGCAGGTCAACCTGTACCCGAGCGCCAAATACGACGGCGTGTTCTCGATGTGGTACGGCAAGGGCCCCGGCGTCGACCGTTCCGGCGACGTCTTCAAGCACGGCAACTCGGCCGGCTCGTCGCGGCACGGCGGCGTTCTGGTGCTCGCCGGCGACGATCACGCGGCGAAATCCTCGACACTCGCGCACCAGTCCGAACATATATTCAAGGCATGCGGGCTGCCGGTGCTGTTTCCTTCGAACGTGCAGGAATATCTGGACTTCGGCCTGCACGGCTGGGCGATGAGCCGCTACTCCGGCCTGTGGGTCGCGATGAAGTGCGTGACCGACGTGGTCGAATCGTCCGCATCGGTCGATATCGACCCGCACCGCACCAGCATCATCCTGCCGGAAGACTTCGTGATGCCCGACGGCGGCCTGAACATCCGCTGGCCCGATCCGCCGCTCGTGCAGGAAGCGCGTCTGCTCGACTACAAGTGGTACGCGGGCCTCGCCTATGTGCGCGCGAACAAACTCGATCGCGTCGAAATCGATTCGCCGCATGCGCGCTTCGGCATCATGACCGGCGGCAAGGCCTATCTCGACGTGCGTCAGGCGCTCACCGATCTCGGCCTCGACGATGAAACCTGCTCGCGCATCGGCATCCGGCTGTACAAGGTCGGCTGCGTCTGGCCGCTCGAAGCGCAAGGCGCGCAGGCCTTCGCGCGCGGCCTCGACGAAATTCTCGTGGTCGAGGAAAAGCGCCAGATCCTCGAATACGCGATCAAGGAAGAGCTGTACAACTGGCCCGACGCGCAACGCCCGCGCGTGTTCGGCAAGTTCGACGAAAAAGACGGCGCCGGTGGCGAGTGGTCGGTGCCGATGGGCAACTGGCTGCTGCCGGCGCACTACGAGTTGTCGCCCGCGATTATCGCGAAGGCAATCGCCACGCGGCTGGACAAGTTCGATCTGCCGTCGGACGTGCGCGCCCGCATCGCCGCGCGCATCGCGGTGATCGAAGCGAAGGAAAAGGCGCTCGCGCGGCCGCGCGTCGAAGTCGAGCGCAAGCCGTGGTTCTGCTCGGGCTGCCCGCACAACACGTCGACCAACGTGCCGGAAGGCTCGCGCGCGATGGCCGGCATCGGCTGTCATTACATGACGGTCTGGATGGACCGCAGCACCAGCACGTTCAGCCAGATGGGCGGCGAAGGCGTCGCGTGGATCGGCCAGGCACCGTTCACGAACGATAAGCACGTGTTCGCCAATCTCGGTGACGGCACCTACTTCCACTCGGGGCTGCTCGCGATCCGCGCGGCGATCGCGTCGAAGGCGAACATCACCTACAAGCTGCTGTACAACGACGCGGTCGCGATGACCGGCGGCCAGCCGGTCGACGGCGTGCTGACCGTGCCGCAGATCACGCATCAGCTCGCCGCCGAAGGCGCGGCGAAGATCGTCATCGTCACCGATGAGCCGGAGAAGTACGCGGCGAACGTCGGCCTCGCGCCCGGCGTCGACATTCATCACCGCGACCAGCTCGACGACGTGCAGCGCCAGCTGCGCGAGGTGCCGGGCACCACGATCCTGATTTACGACCAGACCTGCGCGACCGAAAAGCGCCGTCGCAGAAAGCGCGGCGCGTATCCCGATCCGGCACGGCGCGTCGTGATCAACGAGGCGGTGTGCGAAGGCTGCGGCGACTGCTCGGTGAAGTCGAACTGCCTGTCGGTCGAGCCGCTCGACACCGAGTACGGCACGAAGCGCCAGATCAACCAGTCGACCTGCAACAAGGACTTCTCGTGCGTGAACGGGTTCTGCCCGAGCTTCGTCTCCGTTGAAGGCGGCCAATTGCGCAAGCCGAAGGCGGCGCCGGGCGCCGGCGCGGAAATGCCACCGGTGCCGGACCCCGAGTTGCCGTCCATCGAACGTCCGTACGGCGTGCTGGTGACGGGCGTCGGCGGCACCGGCGTCGTTACGATCGGCGCGCTGCTCGGTATGGCCGCGCATCTCGAGAGCAAGGGCGTCACCGTGCTCGACGTCACCGGCCTCGCGCAGAAAGGCGGCGCCGTGATGAGCCACGTGCAGATCGCGAACCACCCCGCCGACATCCACGCGACTCGTATCGCGATGGGCGAAGCGAGCCTCGTGATCGGCTGCGACGCGATCGTAACCGCCAGCGACGAATGCGTGTCGCGCATGCAGGCGAACCGCACGCGCGTCGTGCTTAACAGCGCGCACACGCCAACGGCCGAGCTGATCAAGAACCCGAACTGGCGCTTCCCCGGCAGCAGCACCGAAGCCGACGTGCGCGCCGCGGCCGGCGACGACAACGTCTCGGCCGTCGACGCAAATCACTTCGCGGTCGCGCTGCTCGGCGACGCGATCTACACGAACCCGTTCGTGCTCGGCTACGCGTGGCAGCGCGGCTGGGTGCCGCTCACGCACGAGTCGCTGATTCGCGCGATCGAGCTGAACAACGTGCAGGTGGAGAAAAACCGTGCCGCGTTCGAATGGGGCCGGCGTGCCGCGCACGATCTGGCCGCGGTGCGCAAGCTCGCGCAAACGCAGGGGCGCGGCGAGTCGGCCGACAACGCAAACGGCAAGATCATCGCACTGCATACGCCGAAGGCGCTCGACACGCTGATCGACAAACGCGCCGACTATCTGACCGCCTGGCAGAACAGTGCGTACGCGCAGCGCTATCGCGCGCTGGTGTCGCAGGTGCGGGCCGCGGAAGAAGCGCTCGATTCCGCCGACGGCCGAATGCCGCTGACCGAAGCGGTCGCGAAGAACCTGCACAAGCTGATGGCGTACAAGGACGAATACGAGGTCGCGCGTCTGTACAGCGACCCGGCGTTCATCGAAAAGCTGAACGCGACGTTCGAAGGCGACTGGAAGCTGCATCTGCATCTCGCGCCGCCGACGCTATCGAAAAAGGACGCGCACGGCCATCTGATGAAGAAGAAGTACGGTCCGTGGATGTTCCGCGCGATGCACGTGCTCGCGAAGCTCAAGTTCCTGCGCGGCACCGCGCTCGACGTGTTCGGCAACACCGAGGAGCGTCGCACCGAGCGCGCGCTGATCGGCGAATACGAGGCATTGGTGCGTGAATTGATCGGCGGACTGACTGCGCAGAAGCGCGATCTCGCGGTCGAGCTCGCGAATCTGCCCGACGGCATCCGCGGTTATGGGCACGTCAAGGAGAACAACCTGAAAGGCGTGCGCATCAAGTGGAACGAGCTGCTCACGCGTTGGCGTTCGTCCGATGCAGGCAAGACGACGCAGCACGCGGCCTGATCGACTCTGGCAGTTGAACTGAAAAGCGGCGGTCTTCACAGACCGCCGCTTTTTTTGGGGGGCGCAAAAAAACGCGCTACGGAACCGGAGTTCCGTAGCGCTTTTGCCGAGGCCGTCGCGTGCGCGTTACTTCGCGTTCACCGACTTGCGCGCGTTCGCCGAAGCGACCGCCGTCATGTTGATGATCCGGCGCACGGTCGCGGCCGGCGTCAGGATATGCACCGGCTTTTCCGCGCCGAGCAGGAACGGGCCGACCGTCACGCCCTCGCCGCCCACCACCTTCAGCAGGTTGTACGCGATGTTCGCCGCTTCGACGTTCGGCATGATCAGCAGGTTCGCTTCGCCGGCGAGCGTCGTGCCCGGGAACGCGGCCTTGCGGACCGCCTCCGACAGCGCGGCGTCGCCGTGCATTTCACCGTCGATTTCGAGCGACGGCGCGCGTTGCGTAATCAGCTTGCGCGCCGCGGCCATGCGCTGCGACGACGACGACGGCGCGCTGCCGAAGTTCGAGTTCGACAGCAGCGCGACCTTCGGCGTGATACCGAACTTCTCGATTTCGCGCGCGGCGAGCATCGTCATGTCGGCGAGCTGCTCGGCGGTCGGCACTTCGTTCACGTACGTGTCGCAGATGAACAGGTTGCGGCCCGGCAGCATCAGCAGGTTCATCGCGGCGAAGTTATCGACGTTGTCGGCCTTGCCGAGCACCTGCTCGATGAAGTTCAGGTGCGTGTGGTACTGGCCGATCATCCCGCAGATCATGCCGTCCGCATCCCCGAGATGCACGAGGATCGCGCCGATCAGCGTGTTGAACTTGCGCATCGCCGCCTTCGCGACGTCGGGCGTCACGCCCTCGCGCGCGCCGATTTCGTGATACGCCTGCCAGCTCTTGTGATAGCGCGGATCGTCTTCCGGATCGACGATCTCGACGTCTTCGCCGCACTTGAGCTTCGAGCCCATCTTCTTCAGACGCATCTCGATCACCGACGGACGGCCGACCAGGATCGGCTTCGCGATCTTTTCGAGCAGCACGAACTGCGCGGCGCGCAGCACGCGCTCGTCTTCGCCTTCCGCGAACACGATGCGCGCCGGCGCCGACTTCGCCGCCGCGAACACCGGCCGCATCACCATGCCCGAGCGATAGACGGTCGCGCCGAGTTGTTCGCGATACGCGTCCATGTCCTGGATCGGACGCGTCGCGACACCCGAATCCATCGCAGCCTGGGCGACGGCCGGCGCGATCTTGATGATCAGGCGCGGATCGAACGGCTTCGGAATCAGGTATTCGGGACCGAATTCGAGCGAGTGGCCTTCGTAGGCCTTCGCGACTTCATCGCCCTGGTCGGTTTCCTCGGCCAGCTCGGCGATCGCGCGCACGCACGCGAGCTTCATTTCTTCGGTGATCGTCGTCGCGCCCACGTCGAGCGCGCCACGGAAGATGAACGGGAAGCACAGCACGTTGTTGACCTGGTTCGGATAGTCCGAACGGCCGGTCGCGATGATGCAGTCCGGACGCACCTTGCGCGCTTCTTCCGGACGAATTTCCGGCTCCGGGTTCGCGAGCGCGAGAATCAGCGGCTGCGAGCCCATTTCGGCGACCATCTCCGGCTTTAGCACGCCGGCGCTGGAGCAGCCGAGGAACACGTCGGCGCCACGAATCGCATCGGCGAGCGAGCGCGCTTCGGTGTGCGCCGCATAGCGTTCCTTCGACGGATCGAGGTTGCCGCGCCCTTCGTAGATCACGCCCTTCGAGTCGGCGACGATAATGTTCTTCTTCGACAGACCGAGATTGACGAGCAGATCCAGACACGCAATCGCCGCCGCGCCCGCGCCCGAACAAACCAGCTTCACTTCGTCGAGCTTCTTGCCGACCACTTTGAGGCCGTTCAGGATCGCCGCCGACGCGATAATCGCGGTGCCGTGCTGATCGTCGTGGAAGACCGGAATCTTCATACGTTCGCGCAGCTTCTTCTCGATGTAGAAGCACTCGGGCGCCTTGATGTCCTCGAGATTGATGCCGCCCAGTGTGGGCTCGAGCATCGCGATCGCCTCGACGAGCTTGTCCGGATCGGATTCGGAGAGTTCGATGTCGAACACGTCGATGCCGGCGAACTTCTTGAACAGACACCCCTTGCCTTCCATCACCGGCTTCGCGGCGAGCGGGCCGATGTTGCCGAGGCCGAGCACCGCAGTACCGTTCGTGATCACGCCGACCAGGTTGCCGCGCGACGTGTACTTCTGCGCGTCGAGCGGTTCATCGTGAATCGCCATACAGGCTGCGGCCACGCCCGGCGAATACGCGAGCGACAAATCTAGCTGGTTCGACAGCGGCTTGGTGGGCGTCACCGAAATCTTGCCAGGTTTCGGATTCTGGTGATATGCGAGAGCGCTTTGCTTCAGTTGTTCGTCCATTTCTAGGCCTGCGAGACGTAAGTGATTGGGCCCGGCGCCCCACACCGTTGCGGCGTTTTCATCTGTCGAATGGATAGCCGACCGAGGCGGTTTTCGCACGCGCCCGGCAAGGCGCGATGGCTTACCTCGACGAAGACGGGACGATGTGGAGTGCTTCGCGGGTCGATCAGTGTACACCCCGGATGTGTCGATGCACTGAGTGGTTAACAGAACTCGCAATTGGCGAAACAGCCGCTATAAATGCAGAGTCGCTGCATCCGGCAGTGTTTTTGCGCCATGTGGCGGCGACACGCTCAATCGAGCTCGGCGCCGCGTCGTTCAGGGATCAGAAATAGTGTCGCGAAGATGTCGAGCAGATAAATCGACGCGAGCAGCGCGAGCGCCGCGCCGAACGAGTAGCGCGCCGCCAGCGCGCCCACCACCACCGGCCCAAAGCCGCCCACCGCGCGGCCGGCGTTGAACAGCACGTTTTGCGCGGTGGCGCGCGCATCGGTTGGATAGAGCTCCGAAATCAGCGCGCCATAGCCGCCGATCATGCCGTTCACGAACACCCCCATCGCCGCGCCGCCAATCAGCAACGCCATCGGCGTCGTCAGTTGCGCATAGACGAACACCATCACGACGGCGCCCGCCTGGTAGAACAGGAACGTCGGTTTACGGCCGAAGCGGTCGGCGGCGATGCCGAATAGCCAGATGCCGGCCGCCATGCCGAGAATCGTCGCGGCGGTCCATAGCCCCGATTTGGTCAGCGAATAGCCGAAGGTCTTCGACAGATAGCTCGGCAGCCAGATCATCAAGCCGTAATAGCCGAAGTTCTGCACCGAGCACAGGATCGCGACGCCGAGGCTCGCGCGCGTCGTGCGCGCATCGACGAACAGCAGTTTCAGCGGCAGCTTGCGCATGCCGCGCGCGACGCGCTGGTTGAAAAGCGCCGGCTCCTCGACGCGGCGCCGCACGAAGAACGATACGACCGCCGGCGCCAGCCCGAGCGCGAACATGCCGCGCCAACCGATCACCGGCAGCAGGAGCGGCGTCAGCAGCGCGGCCGCCAGCACGCCGAGCTGCCAGCCAAGCCCGACATACGACGACACCCGCGCCCGCTGCGACGCCGGCCACGCTTCGGCGACCAGCGTCATACCGATGCCGAATTCGCCGCCCAGCCCGATGCCGGCGATGGTCCGGTAGATCAGCAGGTCCGTGTAGCCCTGCGCGAGCGCGCACAGGCCGGTGAACACCGCGAAGATCAGGATCGTCCAAGTCAGCATGCGCACGCGGCCGAAATAATCGCTGAGCACGCCGAACAGCACGCCGCCCGCGACTGCGCCGATCAACGTCCATGTAACCAGCGCGCCAGCCTGCGACGAGCTTAGATGCAGATCGGCGGCGATCACAGGCAGCATGAAGCCGAGGATCAGCAGATCGAAGCCGTCCATCGCGTAGCCCAGCAACGACGCGAGCAGCGCGCGGCCCGCATGGCCCGGCTTGACGGCCGAACGGGTTTCGGTGGCGGAGGCAGAGGCGGGTGGGGCGGCGTTCATTGAAAGCATTCCGTTGGTCTGGGGGCGGCCGTGTGGGTTGCCGCCTGGGGAAAGTCGCGTGAGTGTAAAGGCGGCCTCAGCCGGTCACAAGACGATGCGCGCGCCGAACCGTCCGCTGGCGGCGCCTCCGCGTACGACGGCCTCCTCGGTGCGACCCATTTCAGGTAAAATAACGGCCCACGCGCGCAGCAAAAGCCGGTCTGTGCTCTTCCCCCGGCCGCGTATCCCGCCCAGCATGGCGCGGCATACCCCGCATGCTGCGCCACCGGGCCCGGCGCCCGCTTCTCCCCCGCTCACTCCGAAGGATCCGCCCATGACAGGCTTCGATCGCCAGACGATCTCCGACACCACCGCCAAAATGCTGCTCGAAGTGCAAGCAGTGCATTTCAACGCGGAGAAACCGTATATTTTCACGTCCGGCTGGGCGAGCCCGGTGTATATCGACTGCCGCAAGCTGATCTCGTATCCGCGCGTGCGCCGCGGCCTGATGGAAATGGCCGAAGCGACGATCCTGCGCGACGTCGGCTATGAGCAGATCGACGCGGTCGCCGGCGGCGAAACCGCGGGTATCCCGTTCGCGGCATGGCTGTCCGACCGCCTGATGGTGCCAATGCAGTACGTGCGCAAGAAGCCGAAGGGTTTCGGCCGCAACGCGCAGATCGAAGGTCTGCTGACCGAAGGCCAGCGCGTGCTGCTCGTCGAAGACTTGACGACCGACAGCCGCAGCAAGATCAACTTCATCAACGCGCTGCGCACCGCCGGCGCGACGGTGAACCACTGCTTCGTGCTGTTCCACTACAACATCTTCAAGGAAAGCGTGTCGGTGCTGAAAGACATCGACGTCGATCTGCACGCGCTCGCCACGTGGTGGGACGTGCTGCGCGTCGCGAAGCAAAACAACTACTTCGACACGAAGACGATCGACGAAGTGGAGAAATTCCTGCACGCGCCGGCCGAATGGTCCGCGGCGCATGGCGGTGCGACGTCTGCGCCGCAATAAAGCCATCGTGGTAAAGCAGTGACAATAAAAACGTAGCCGCTTTATGCGAATTGAATAAAAAGCCGCCTGTTGCAAAACAGGCGGCTTTTTTTATCGCCGATTGTTTATTGCCGCTTGCCGTTCGCGGATTACGCGGCGGACAAAACGAGGCGCGATATCAGGACTCGTTCGTGATGCTCCTGATCGAGTTCGACGACAGATTCAGCAAACCATTGCTCTGTGCATACTGAAACAGTTGGGAGTCGCGATCGATTCCGAGCTTGCGCATGGCCGCATTTTTCTGCGTGCTGATGGTCTTGATGCTGCGATTCAAACGCTCCGAAATTTCCTTGATCGTCATACCCGATACGAACAGCCGCACGACTTCGAGTTCGCGCCGCGACAGCTTCGAGTCGTCGCGCTTGCCGGCCGAATTGACCCGCAACCCTTCGAGCACCGCCTTCACCGACGGACTCATATAAGTCATGCGACGGCCGACGTGCTGTACCGCAAGCGCAATATGGCTCAGATCGTCCGACTTGTTCACGACCGACGTCACGCCCAGCTCCTTGAGCCGTTTCAGCAAGGCGGCGTTCTCGAGCATGGTGAGCACGACGATCGGCAGGTTCCGGAAATTGCGGCGCAAATAGTCGATCAGTTGCAAGCCATCGCCGTACTGGCCGCCCGGCATGGCCAGGTCGGTGACGAGCACGTCGCATTCGGTGGATTGCAACAATTTGATGAGTTCAGTCGACTGTCTTGCGCGCCCAACGACTTGCATACCGGGAAATTTGTGAAGCGCATTTTCGGCACCAAACAGAATAACCGGATGATCGTCTGCCACCACGACCCTGAGTGAAACTTGCATCGTCCTCCTCTGGACGGATAAACCGGTCTCCACAACTCCTAACACTTCTTTCGACGCTCGCTATTTAAACGAGACAAATACAGCCAGGGTCGCACGATAATCCTCTTACTATAGCTGATTTCCTATCTGCTAATTCCGCGGGACGCGAACAGATTGCGTCGCAGAGCTAATCAGCGCTGGTGTTAGACTTTATTCGACCTTGGGGCACAATTCAGGACAACGACCATCGCGAGGACCCGCGCCTCGCGCCCTGACAGGAGAACCGGCATATGCGCGTGCGTTGCCTGGTTGTTTCGTTGGCTTCATCGTGGCGGCATCGATCGCTCGCCGTCGGCGCGATGCTTGCACTATTGGCGGCGCATGGTGCCGGTGCCCGGGCCGACGAGCCGTTCACGCTGACGAGCGCGAGCGTGCGCGCGGGCGGCGCCGTGCAGAATGCGCAGGTGTTCGACCAGAACGACTGCAAGGGCGGCAACCGTTCACCGCAGCTCTCATGGCGCGCCGCACCAGCCGGCACGCGCGGCTTCGCGATCACGATGTTCGACGAGGACGCGCCGGGACGCGGCTGGTGGCACTGGGCGGTCGCGGGCATCCCTGCCACGGTCGACAGCCTGCCCGAGAATGCCAGTTCGTCCGGTTTCCTGCGCAAGCTCGGCGCGGTCGAAGCGCGCAACGACTTCGATACCGACGGCTATGGCGGCCCGTGCCCGCCGCCCGGCAAACCGCATCGCTATATCATCACCGTGTACGCGCTGAACTCTGCCGATCTGCGTCTCGCGCAAGGGCGTCCCGCGTTGATGTTCGATCACGAGATCGGCACGGCCGCGATCGGCAGCGCGAAGCTGGTGGTCAATTACGCGCGCTAGTGGCGGTCAGCGCGGCCGTCATGGCGCGCCACCCCGCCGCCTCGCGTTTCGTCTCCGATCACCTGCGGGTCGCCTTGCTGGAGCAGTCCATGTCGAAGATCGTCATCGTTTATCACAGCGGCTACGGCCATACGAAGAAGGTTGCCGAAGCCGTCCTCGCGGGCGCACTCGAAGCCGGTGCGCATGCGAAGTTGATGCCGGTCGGCGACCTCGACGACGCCTCGTGGGACGAGCTCGCCGCCGCCGACGCGCTGATCTTCGGCGCGCCGACCTACATGGGCGGCCCGTCTGCCGACTTCAAGAAGTTCGCCGATGCGAGCTCGAAGCCGTGGTTCGCGCAGGCGTGGAAAGACAAGATCGCGGCCGGCTTCACGAACTCGGCGACGATGAACGGCGACAAGTTCTCGACGATCCAGTACTTCGTCACGCTGGCGATGCAGCACAGCATGATCTGGGCGGGCACCGGCATGATGCCGTCGAACACGAAGGCCGCGACGCGCAACGATCTGAACTTCGTCGGCGGCTTTACCGGCCTGCTCACGCAATCTGCGGCCGATGCGTCGCCCGACGAAGCGCCGCCGCCGGGCGATCTCGAAACCGCACGCCTGTTCGGCGCGCGCATCGCCGGCGTCACTGCGCGCTGGAACGCGGCGCGCGGCTGATGGCTGCATGCACTGAAGGGCGCCCAAACGGCGTCGCGCCGCATCGATGGTGCATCTTCGGTCATCAGTCAGCATTTGCCGCACAGCGGGTCACGCCGATGTCACGTTGCGCGCGCATCGTCGTTTTTTCGCGCTGCACCGCACTGGCCCGGCGATGACGTCTTAAAATAACGTTCCGGCGCGGCGTCGCGCCCCGTTTCCAGCGAGTGAGATTGAGATGAGCACGAAAGTTTTTGTCGACGGACAGGAAGGCACCACCGGCCTGAAGATTTTTGAATACCTGTCGCAGCGCGCCGACGTCGAAATCGTGCGTATCGAAGAAGCGAAGCGCAAGGATCTGGACGAACGCCGTCGTCTCATCAACGCATCGGACGTCACGTTCCTGTGTCTGCCCGACGTCGCCTCGCGCGAATCCGCTTCGCTCGTCGAGAACGACCGCACGGTGCTGATCGACGCGAGCACCGCGTTCCGCACGTCGCCCGACTGGGCGTACGGCCTGCCTGAGCTGGCCCGTTCGCAGCGCGAGCGGCTGCGCACCGCCAAACGCATCGCCGTGCCGGGCTGCCACGCCTCGGCATTTGTGCTCGCAATGCGTCCGCTCGTCGCAGGCGGCGTAGTCGCGCCCGAGTTCGCCGCGCACGCGTACTCGATCACCGGCTATAGCGGCGGCGGCAAGAAGATGATTGCCGACTACGAAGCCGGCGGCAACGACAGGCTAAAGAGCCCGCGCCCGTACGCGCTCGGCCTCACGCACAAGCATCTGCCGGAAATGGCCGCGCATACGGGCCTGAAGTCGGCGCCGATCTTCACGCCGATCGTCGGCGACTTCTACAAGGGCCTCGCGGTCACCACGTACTTCTCGCCGGGTCAGCTCGCGAAGAAGACGACGCCGCAGGACCTGCAGGCTCTGTTCGCCGAGTACTACGCAGGCGAAGCATTCGTGCACGTCGCACCGTTCGACGCCGATGCGAACCTCGACAACGGCTTCTTCGATGTGCAGGCGAACAACGACACCAATCGTGTCGACCTGTTCGTGTTCGGCGATGAGGAGCGCTTCGTGACCGTCGCGCGTCTGGACAATCTCGGCAAGGGAGCGTCGGGTGCGGCGATCCAGTGCATGAATCTCGCGATCGGCGCGGCCGAAGACAGCGGTTTGACACGCTAAGCGAGTCGGCTCGCGGGCCTCACCGCGAGCTACGAAAACGAAAAAGCCGGTCTTTACAGACCGGCTTTTTTCGTTTCAATACCGCGAACCCGATCACTTCCTACGTGGCCGTGTCGTATAAGTTCTGAGCTTGGTTTTCCACGTTCGCGGCCGCGCTTTGCGCACATGCGGCGAATTCCGGGCAAAAAAAAAGCCCGCCTAGGTTGGCGGGCTGAATCCATATCAGAGGAGACATGGAGGAGACAAGACGTACTATAGCAAACCGCTTGGTGCGTTGCAACATGCAAATTAGGGTTGACCCTCGATGTTGCAAACATACAACAGCCACATTAATACGCTTGCGTTTCTCCTTGTCTGCCAGGAGGCGCGGTGCTTAGTGCCGCACCAGCGCCATCATCGCGCCGAAACCGACGAACACACCGCCCGTCAGCCGGTTGAACATCCTTGCGACGCTGCGGCTTTTCAGCTTCGCGCCGATGCGCGTGCCGAAACCCGCGTACACCAGATACCAGCTGACCTCGATCAACGCGAACGTCGCGAGCAGCACGCCGAACTGCGGCAACTTCGGCTCGGTGGCATCGATGAATTGCGGCAGCAGCGCGGCCGCGAACAGAATCGCCTTCGGATTGCTGCTCGCGACCAGAAAGCCGTTGCGAAACAGCGCGAAGCGCGAGCGCGCTGGCCTGAGCGCCAGGTCGTCGACGGTTTGCGCGGCGGCTTCGTCGGCTGGCGCACGCCATGCCTTGATGCCCAGATACACGAGGTAGGCCGCGCCGATCATGCGCAGTGCGTTGAACATGGTCGGCCATGCCGCCAGAAACACGCCGAGTCCCGCCGCCGATACCGCCAGCATCAGCACCAGCGCCGACAGACAGCCGGCCATTGTCGCGCTCGCGCGGCGCAGACCGTGCTGGGCGCCGTGCGTCATCACGAGCAGCATGTTGGGACCGGGAATCGCGGAAACGACGAAAACGGTGGCGACGAACAGCCACCAGGTATGCAGAGTCATCGAAATCGGATGTGAGGGGATCGGGCGGCCATTATGCCTTGCCGCCCAGCGTGACTTCATGCGCTCACATTAAGGCGATCGCTCGCGTGCGGCGATCGAAGCCTTTCGTCAACGGCCGGCGCGCCGCGCGGCCACCTGGCCCAGTACCGCGAAATCCTTCTCGCCGTCGCCGTGCGCGATCGCTTCGATCAGGCTGTCGCGTACCACGCTCGCGACCGGCATCGGCGTCGTCACCGCATCGGCGGCGGCGAGCGCGAGGCGCACGTCCTTGAGTCCCAGACGCGCCTTGAACAGCGCCGGTTCGAAGCGTTGCTCGGCGATCAGCTTGCCGTAGCCCGAATACACCGGTCCCGGGAACAGGCCGCTCGTGATCACGTCGAGGAAGTCGTGCATCCCGACGCCGTGGCCCGTCACGAGCGCGGCCGCTTCGCCGAGCGACTCGATCGCCGCACCGAGCATGAAGTTCGCGGCCAGTTTCATCACATTCGCCTGCTGCGGCAGCGAGCCGATGCGCCAGGTCTTCTGGCCGAGCACGTCGAAAATCGGCTGGATCCGGTCGATCGATTCGGCCGGCCCGCCCGCGACGATCGTCAGCTTGCCCGCGGCCGCGACGTCGGGCCGACCGAGCACCGGCGCGGCCACATAGTGCACGCCGCGCGACGCGTGCGCGGTCGCCAGTTCCTCGGCGAGCGCGACGGAAATCGTCGCCATGTTCGCGTGGATCAGCCCGCGCGGTGCATGTTCGAGCAGCGACGCGGTGATGACTTCGCGCAGCGCGGCATCGTCGGCGAGCATCGAGAACACGGCGTCACCCGCAAACGCTTCAGCCGGCGTGGCGACCACTTGCGCGCCCAGCGCGGCCAGCGGCTGAGCCTTTTCCGGCGAGCGGTTCCACACGCGCACCTGGTGCCCGGCTTTCAGAATGTTTGCAACCATCGCGGCGCCCATCTCGCCGAGACCGATAAAACCAATGTCCATCTATCGCTCCGTCTGCTAAAGAACCCGAAGTAAAGCACACTCATGCGACACGCGCAGGACAACACGCAGCCCGGGCGGTGCGATACTGCAGGCATGGTCACCGCGACATTCCGCTTCTACGAGGAGCTGAACGACTTCATCGCACGGCCGCTGCGCCGGCGCGCGTTCACCTGCGTGTGCGCGCGCGACGCGACGACCAAGCACATGATCGAAGTGCTCGGTGTGCCGCATACCGAGGTCGAACTGATCCTCGTGAACGGCGAGTCGGTCGGTTTCGATTATCCGCTCGCCGACGGCGACCGCGTCGCGGTCTATCCAAAGTTCGAGGCGCTCGACATCCAGCCGCTGCTGCGTGTGCGCGAGCGTCCGTTGCGCGTGATGCGCTTCATCGCCGACGCGCATCTCGGCGGCCTCGCGCCACTGTTGCGGCTGGCGGGCTTCGATACGCTGTACGACAACCACTTTCCCGACGCCGATATCGAGGCGCTCGCCGCCGCGCAACAGCGCATCGTGCTGACGCGCGACCGCGAGCTGCTCAAGCGCCGCAACATCACCCACGGCTGCTATGTGCGCGCGCTGCGGCCGCGCGAGCAGTTGCGCGAAGTGTTCGAGCGGCTCGATCTCGCGCGCAGCGCGCAACCGTTCCGGCTATGCCTGGTATGCAACGCGCCACTGCGGCGCATCGGGCGCGAGGAAGCCGGCCCGCGTGTGCCGCACGGCGTGCTGCAGCGGCACAGCCGCTTCGTCACCTGCGATGTATGCGGACGCGTGTTCTGGGAAGGCACGCATTGGCAGAGGATGCGCGCATTGATGGACAGCGTCTCCGCCAGCGCGCCGGAGCGGGTCGGCTGAGCCCGCGCGCTTGCGTACAATGCGGGTTGATCTATTTGGCAGAGGCCTTTCCGATGGCGATGAAAAAAACCGACCTTGAAAAGAACAAGGCGCTGAAACTGGGCAACGCGATGAAGCAGGCGGCCGCGAACCGCGGCGGCAAGAATGTCGCGACCGAGCCGAAAGCCGACCGGCGCGAGCAGCGCAAGCTCGATCAGGCGCAAGGCCTCGTCCCGTTTGCGTGCAAGCTCAATAGCGGGCTGGTGGAAGAGTTGAAAACGCGCGCCGCCACGCATCCGGACGGCCTGAACGGGCTGCTCGATGAAGTGATCCGCCGCGGGCTCGCGGGCTGATCGTCCCGCGCGCGATATTCGCCGCAAAAGCAAAAAGGCCAGAGCGCGAGCTCTGGCCTTTTTGCTAGCAACGCATCTGCCTTCGCCGGCCACACCGACCGGCAAGCGGCCCGGTGCAGCGGCATGGCACGCCCGACGAACGGGCGTCGGCTTAGTTCTGCGTGCCCTTGTCGTTCGTGCCGGCGGCCGAAGCTGCAGCGGAAACGTGTGCCTTCTTGCCGTGGGTCTTCAGTTGCTTGATGTGATGCTTCTTCGGTGCGCTTGCTGCTTCCGTAGCGGCGGCATCCGATGCCTGTGCGAAAGCCTGAACGGAAACGAGTGCGATCGAAGCGGCTGCGAGCGAGACGATAACTTTTTTCATGTGTTGATCCCCAAACCAGACGACTTAGTCAATGTGAATGAATACAACAGCTGCACGGTAGAGCGGGCCGGACTTCGAGGCGCCTTGCGCTCCCCGCGGGAGAGTATTACCCAAGCGTAGGCGGTTTGTCATGCGTAAAACTCGATATGTATTTTCCGGGAGACAGCCTGCTTTCAGCGTGCTTTCACGACCTGCAAGTTGCGCCAGGGACACTACCATCTCCCCGTGAAGCCGCCCGCCGCGCGCCTCACCGACCGCTTCGCCGCGCTCAAACCAGGTTCCGCAGCAGGCTCGCGGTCTCCTGCAGCGCCGGCAAAACACGGTGCAGCGCGGCGTTCGCGGACTCCTCGCCGATCGGCATGCTGACGCTGATCGCCGCGACCACCGTACCGTGCCGGTCGCGCAACGGCACCGCGACGCCGCGCACGCCGAGCTCGAGTTGCTGGTCGGTGACCACGTAGCCGTTGCGGCGGATTTCGCCGAGCACTTCCCTGAGCCGGTCGACCGTCGAATAGGTGTACGGCGTAAAAACCTTGATCGGATACGACGCGAGCCACGGGTCGATGCTGTCGGGCGGCTGAAACGCGAGCAGCACGAGCCCCGCCGACGATAATGGCGCCGGCGCGCGCGAGCCGGTCACGAAGCCGACCGCCATCGCCCGATTCACGCCGTTGCGCGCGACGTAGACGACATCGTGTTCGTCGAGGATCGCGACCAGCGCGGTTTCCTGCACGGTTGCGGTGATCCGCTGCAGGAACGGCTGCACCGTGCGCGGCAGCCGCGCCGAATCGAGGTAGGACTGGCCGAGCCGCAGCACGCGCGGCGCGAGCCAGAACAGCTTGCCGTCGGTGTCGACGTAGCCGAGCTCGCGCAGCGTCAGCAGATAGCGGCGTGCGGCCGTCCGCGAAAGGCCGGCGCGCGCGGCAACCATCGTCGGCGTCATGCGCGCGTGCTCTTCGTCGAATGCTTCGATGATCGCGAGCGCCTTCGCGGCGCCCGCGATCCAGTCCCTGTCGTCCATTTCGTTTGCTCGTGGAAAGAGCCGGGATCACGGTCCGGTTTGCAAGTCGCCTGATCAGGGCGGTCCGCACGACGGCGACCGCGCGGCCGTTGCGCGATTATCGCGCGGCTCGCGGGCTTTGCCTGCCCTGCGCGCGAGTCCCGCGTATCATGTGAGCGATTCCTTACGGGCTGCGCACCGCGTGAAGCGCCCTTGCGGCTTTCCAGCCGGATCCACACGACAAATCAGAACCAACCTTGAATCCCGACAGCCGACAACACCTGCGCGCGAACGTGCTGATGCTGATCGCCGCGATGATCTGGGGCTCCGCGTTCGTCGCACAGCGACTGAGCCTCGATACGATCGGCCCATTCCTGTTCACCGGCCTGCGCTTTCTGCTCGGGGCGCTCGTCGTGCTGACGATGATCGTCTGCGTGCGCCGCCCGGCGCTCGCCGAACTGACGAAGCGCGCGCCCGGCGGTGCACGCGAACTGCTTGGCGCGGGCGGACTGCTCGGTGTCGTGCTGGCCGAGTCAATCTCGCTGCAGCAGATCGGCCTGCAGTACACGAAGATCGCGAACGCGGGCTTCATCAGTTCGCTGTATGTGGTGATCGTGCCGCTGCTCGGCGTGCTGTTTCGCCACCGGACCGGCCTCGGTACATGGCTTGGCGCGTTGCTCGCGGCCGTTGGCATGTACTTTCTGAGCGTCGACGAGCACTTCTCGATGCTGTATGGCGACTGGTATCAGCTCGCCGGGGCGCTGGTGATTTCCGCGCAGATGATGCTGGTCGGCCGCTTCGCGGCGCGCCACGACACGCTGATGCTCGCACTCGTGCAGTTCGTGACCTGTGGGCTCGTATGTCTGTCGATCGGCCTCGTCGTCGAGCCCGTTAGCGCCGCGGTAATTGTGCGAGCCGCGCCGACCATCGTTTACGGCGGTGCGTTATCGGTCGGCGTCGCGTATACGATCCAGGTGGTTGCGCAGCGCTATGCGGCGCCTTCGCATGCGGCGGTGATTTTCAGCATGGAAGGCGTATTCGCGGCGTTCGCGGGCTGGCTCGTGCTCGGCGAAACGCTGACGGCTCGCGCATTGTTCGGCTGTGCGTTGATGCTCGCGGGATTGATCGTGTGTCAGATGCTGCCGGGCTGGAAACGCGCCCGGCAGCGTGCTCCGCAGGGGTTGTGATTGACAGCGGTTAAAACCATTCGACGCCGACGCTCGGTGCGCGATCCGCACCGGCAGGCGTCCTTCCCATTCGCCTAACTATGCTGCGCGTGGATGAGCGAATTGGCTCGGCGTATCGGCGGTCGGCGGAAACACGCACCAGCAGCCATCGTCGTGCCGAAAGAAGAACAAACCTCGCGCGCCCTCTTCCGATGAAGTTTCCACCCGCACATAACGCCGCCCGCCGGTGCGCGTGCGGCTGAACTCGGTCACGTGAACCGGCTCGGCCGGCGATGGCGAAAGCCACTTGTCGACCAGAAACCGCAACGACTGTTCGCTCGCGGTTCTCATGATCTGCTCCGGAACAGCTTGTCGCGCTGCGCATCGCGCGTGGACTCGGGACTGTCGTCGTCGCGAGTGGTGTCGCCGTTCTCGGCAGCCTCGGCGGCTGCCAGCGCCATCACCCGATTGGTCGAGGCCGCCCGCAACGATCTGCAATGGGCCGCATGTCGAAGGTCCGACAGAAGACGGACTAGCTGTCGTGCTGATCTGCGTTTCATACATCCCCCGCACTGCACCAGAAACCTCACAAAACACTTTAACTCTATGCCGGATTGTTCGCTGGGCAAATGGTTTTGACGAAATAGCAACAGTTGCGCTTGCAATAAGAAGGCGCGCAATCTTCGTACCGCGTCATCAATGTGCGCGTTCGATGGGCGAAATTCTGTGCGTTGGCGAGCGCTTCGCATCACGCGAAGCGAAGGTGCCCAGCAACGGAAGGCGTGCTTCGGAGGCGATGGTTATCCACAGCGACCTCTGAATAACTTCGGGATAGCGCGAGGAACAGCCTGTGCGCGAAATCTTGATAAAGGTGGGGGTCGGTTAACGGGTGTTCGAACTTATCCCAGTTATGTAGTTTTTCTACCGAGGTGTTCCGCAGGGTTATCGGCTTCGCATGATGTTGAAGCGGCGCGACATTTGCCACTTATCCACAGAATCGGTTAACCCTTGTTAACTACTACTACGTATGTATACGTATCAAGTAAACACCATAAGGTGAATCTGACCGCGCGCATGAGTAAAAGGCTGATCGGGACTTGATCAGCCTTGATGCGAAAGTCGCTGCGCTGCCTTCACGGCACCAGAGGCGCCGTGCCGCTCGCGGGTTCGATCGCCGCGGCTTGGCCGATCGGGCCGGATGGATGGACCGGAGAAGAGGGCGACGGCGTTGTTAACGGAACCGGTGCGGGCGCGGTTAACTGCACGGGGGCGGGCGCTGGTTGGACCGCTTGAGCGGTAGTTGGCGACAACACCTGAACCGGCACGGCCGGCGTCGCCTGAACGGCAGCGGGAGCCGCCGCCGGTACCGGCTCGGGGACCGGGTCAGGAATCGTCAGCTGGAGCGGCGTGGTTACCTGCATCGGCAGCGTGCGTGTTTCGATCGAGCTGCTCGCCACCGGCTGCGTACGCACGACGGTTTGCAAGTAATGATCGACGAGGCTGAAAAAACGGTCGTAGAACTTGCCCGACGGGATCGTTTCGCTCGAGATCTTCACCATCGCGTCGCTATTCGAGCGAATCGGCAGCGACAGCGAACCGAGCACGCTGAGCCCGACGCTCGCCGACGTATCGCTCTTCTTCAACGCGAAGCCGTTCTGCACCGCGTTCACATAAACGATGCTGGTATTGGCCGCCTCTTCGCCCGGTGTGCAGACGACGTGAAATTCGACAACCACGTGCGAATCGCCGGTCGGCTGAAAATTCTTCGTGCCATCCACGGTATCGGGGCGCGACATCGTCGTCAGATAGCCTTGGCTCAGCAGTGCGCGGCGCGCGGCTTCGCAGCTATCGCCGGTGCTCGAATTGAAATTGCGCGCGTACGGGCTTGCGCCGGTTTCGAACAGTTCCTGCGTAAATTTGGGTTGCGGCGTGCTGCTGCTGCATGCCGTGAGCGCGAGCAGCCCGAACAGGGCCGCGGCGGTGGTGCGGGAGAAGGGGGTCTGCATGATCAGGTGCAAGAAGCGCCTCGTGAGCGCGAATGGGAATGCATTGTAGAGCGGGTAGCGCCACGTGCGTAAAAAGCGTGCAAGCCGGAGCCCGAACCACATTACGTCATGTAACACAGCACATCAATTGGATGCACGAAGCCCGGCCTTCGCAGCGCATACGGGCTAGAACGGGAGTAGAAACCGCGCGGGCGCGCCTAGTTGGATGTCGTGCGCGTCGAGCCCGCTGTCGCGGCCGAAGTCGACCCAGAGGCCGCAGTGGCCCCGCTCGCGGCAGGCGCCACAGGTGCAGTGAGCGCCGCAGGTACGCTGAACGCGTCGGCCCACGGGTTCGCACCGGCGCAACGATCCGCCTCGCACGACGCGGCCCGCCCAGCGGCTCCTGATACGCCGTCCGCGGGCGTCGCAACCGCCGCGAAATCCTCGACGCGCAGATTCACCTTCTGCGCATAGGCCTTCGAACCGCCATAGCTCTTCAGCGCGGTATTCAGATCGCCGTTCGCCGAGCGCATGTAGCCGTACAGGATCGCCGAACCGGCTTCGATATTCGCCCCCGGTTCGGTCAGGTCCTTCACGTTGCGCAACAGCCCGCGGTGAGCCTGCGGTACGACCTGCATCAGCCCCGTCGCGCCATTGGCGCCGCGGGCCTTTTCCTTGAAGCGGGATTCGATCGAGATGATGGCGAGCAGCAGCGCCGGAGGGAGGGAGTATTTGTTGGCGGCTGATTGCACCGCGTCGGAGATCTTTTGAGCTTTTTCTTTGCCCACACCGAATTTCTGCGTCAGGTACGCCGATATTCGGTCAGTGTTTTCGTCGGCCGCCGCGGTTTGCGCGAGGCCGAGCGAAAGCACGATCAGGCAAAGTAATCGGCTCATGGTGGACGTCGGAGAGCAAAGATCCGCGCATTATAGCCCCGCTGTACCGTGCGGCACCATTTTTGTCTTTTAAATCAAGGGTGACCATAACTCTTCGCATTTTTCGATCCGCTTCTCTGGCCGCTTTGGCCTTCAGGTCGAAACCGTCCGTCAGCGTCTGGAGGAAAGGCGGCGACGTCGTCGCTATCACGCTCGGAACAGACCGGACGCTCGCCTGCTTTGCGCGTGGGCGGTTCGTCAGTCGTGTCGACGTTCACGCGCAGTGCGACCGGCGGATCGTTCGACTTGTCGACTTTGCCGTGCGCATCCTTCGGATATCACGTGTCCGGGTTCGTATCGCGTTGCACGTAGAAACACAGCGACACCGACGCCCAGCAGCTTTTTGCCTCGCAACTCTTGTGCAGTTAGTTGCACTTTTCCGTCCCGGTAGTAATCGAACCTGCTGATCGCGCGGCGAGGGGGCTCGCTCGCTTCATCATTCGCGCGGATTTGAGACAATGCACGTCGGCCGTGCGCATCGTTGCGCACCGCTTCGATGAACAACCGATGTTTTCAGCTATGAGCAAGACCGCGTTTATTCCCAGCGTCCCGGGCACATCGGAGGACGACTTCGAGATTTCGGCGAGCGCGAAGATGGCTGGCTACCGGCGCTTCTTCGGCGTGTTGAAGGTCGTGCGCACGACCGACGGCCGCGTGCTGTTTCCGTTCGACGGCGCGCCCGAACTGGGTCCGCATCCGAGCCGCGTCGAAGCGCTCGCGGCAGCGCAGGTGTATGGCGAGCACATCGTCGCGAGCGATCTGGCGCGGCCGGAGTTGTAGGCCGATACGCCCTCGAACCGGGCCCATTCCAACGAACCGGAGATCTCCGTCAGCGCGCTCGCATCCGGCGCGCAGCCCCGGCCCCCGAACGCGCCGCGAGCACACCACCGATCACGCCGCCGATATGGCTCTGCCACGACACATCGGGATAGATCGGCAGCACACCGAACAGCAGACTCAGGCCGTAGCTGCCGACCACGACCAGAGCCACGAGGATCGACACCAGATTGCGCGTGTAGTACCCGCGTGCGACCAGGTAACCCGCATAGCCGAACACCAGCCCACTCGCGCCGATATGCACCGAATACGGCGCGCCGAACAGCCACGCGCAAAGACCGGCGCCGAGCATCGCGCCGATGGTTGCGCGCCAGAAGCCGCCGATGTGCGGCCACATACACAGCCAGCCCAGCACGACGAGCCCGCTCGTGTTGGCCGCGATATGCCCGACGCTCGCATGCAGCCACGGCGCGAACAGGATCCCTTGCAAGCCGCCGAGCGTACTCGGCACGACACCGAGTTCGTCCAGATGCAGGAACGGCAACGCAACCGACAGAAAGAACGCGGCCCACATCGAACCGACGAACAGCGCGATCAGTACGACCCGGGACTTGAGCTTCTCGGTGAGCGTGTTGGGAGATGAGGTCTTCATGGTGACGTGGCCACGGGATGTCGACAGAGGGTAGTCGAGCTGGCGTCGTCACGCCGAGGCATCGTGGGACGACAGATGCCGATTGGAGCGGTGGATGTTTCGTCAGCCACACCGTTTGGCGGTGCGGCTGATTTGGCGCGAACCGACGGCCTGGTTCGTCGCAGCCGTCGTTTGCTACGTCTTCTCCTGCTTCGTCGTCACTCCACCGTCACCGATTTCGCCAGGTTGCGCGGCTTATCCACATCCGTGCCACGCGCACATGCGGTGTGATACGCGAGCAACTGCAGCGGCACCACGTGCAGGATCGGCGACAGCAAGCCATAGTGCTCTGGCATCCGGATCACATGCAGCCCTTCGCCGTTGACGATCTTCGTGTCCGCATCGGCGAACACATACAGCTCGCCGCCGCGCGCGCGCACTTCCTGGATGTTCGACTTCAGCTTTTCGAGTAGCGCATCGTTCGGCGCAACCGTCACCACCGGCATCGCTTCGGTCACGAGCGCCAACGGCCCGTGCTTGAGCTCGCCAGCCGGATACGCCTCGGCGTGGATATACGAAATCTCCTTGAGCTTCAGCGCGCCTTCGAGCGCGATCGGATAGTGCATGCCGCGTCCGAGGAACAGTGCGTGTTCCTTGCGCGAAAACTCCTCCGCCCACGCGATGATCTGCGGCTCCAGCGCGAGCACGCTGTTGAGCGCGGCCGGCAGGTGGCGCAACTGCTTCAGATAGCTCGCTTCCTGCTCGTCATTCAAACGTCCGCGCAGCTTCGCGAGCGTTGCCGCCAGCGTGAACAGCGCGACCAGCTGCGTCGTGAATGCCTTGGTCGACGCTACGCCGATCTCGCGGCCCGCATGCGTGAGGAACGACAACTCGGTCTGACGCACCATCGCGCTCGTGCCGACGTTGCAGATCGCAAGCGTGTGGTTGTGGCCGAGTTCCTGCGCGTGCTTGAGCGCCGCGAGCGTGTCGGCGGTTTCGCCCGACTGCGAGATCACCACCACCAGCGACTTCGGATTCGGCACCGACTCGCGATAGCGATACTCGCTCGCGATCTCGACCTGAGTCGGAATCTTCGCGACCGATTCGAGCCAGTACTTGGCGGTGAGTCCCGAGTAGTAGCTGGTGCCGCACGCGAGAATCAGCAGGCTGTCGATGTCCGCGAACACCTGGCGGGCGCCTTCGCCGAAGATCGACGCATCGAACGCGTCGGCTTGCGGAATCGTGTCGGTGATCGCGCGCGGCTGCTCGAAGATTTCCTTCTGCATGAAGTGGCGATACGGGCCGAGTTCGACCGCGCCGCCATAGGCCGCGACCTGACGCACCTCGCGTTGCGCGATCTCGCCCTGGCGATCGGCGATGCGCACGCCATCGAGCGACAGTTCGCAGACGTCGCCTTCCTCGAGGAAGATGAAGCGCTCGGTGCTGCCCGCGAGCGCGAGCGCGTCGGAGGCGAGGAAGTTTTCGCCGTCGCCGAGTCCGACCACGAGCGGCGAGCCCTGGCGGGCGCCGACGACCGTATGCGGCTGATCCCGGTGCAGCACCGCGATCGCATACGCGCCATGCAGTTGCGCGATCGCCTCGCGCACCGCGGCGAACAGGTCGCCGCGATACAGGCTATGGATCAGGTGAGCAATAACCTCGGTGTCGGTCTGCGAAACGAACTCGTAACCCTTGCCACGCAGCATTTCGCGCAGGGTCTCGTAGTTTTCGATGATGCCGTTGTGTACCAACGCCAGCGCATCGCGCGAGAAGATCGGGTGCGCGTTGTCGGTAACCGGTGCGCCATGCGTGGCCCAGCGGGTATGCGCGATGCCCGTCACGCCTTCGAGGTGACCTTCGCGCACCTGAGCGTCGAGGTCGGCGACGCGCGCGACGCTGCGTGCGCGGCTCGGCCCGCGAGCGCCGAGCACGGCGACGCCGCACGAATCGTAGCCGCGATATTCGAGACGTCGCAGTCCTTCGATCAGGACGGGAACGATATTACGTTGCGCAACCGCGCCGACAATGCCGCACATGGTGTATTCCTTTTCAGTGCCGAATTCAGTGAGCGCGCGTCGTGGGCGCGCCGTATCGATCAGCTTTTCTTTTTGACAGGGCGCACGTAGCCCGTCTTGCTCGTCTGGGTTTTATCGTTCAACACCAGCGCATTCGCGGCGACGTCTTTCCACACCGTGGTGCCGGCCGCGATCGTCGCGCCGCGCTGCACGCGCACCGGTGCGACCAGTTGCGTGTCCGAGCCGACGAACACGTCGTCCTCGATCACGGTGCGGAATTTGTTCGCGCCGTCGTAGTTGCAGGTGATCGTGCCCGCGCCGATATTCACGCGCGCGCCGACATCCGCGTCGCCGATGTAGGTGAGGTGGTTGGCTTTCGAGCCATGACCGAGCACCGCGTTCTTGATCTCGACGAAGTTCCCTACATGAGACTCGTCTTGCAGCGCCGCGCCTGTGCGCAAGCGCGCATACGGACCGACAACGGCCTTCGCGCCGACTTCCGCACCTTCGATGTGCGTGAACGCATCGACGCGCGTTCCCGCGCCGATACGCGCGTTGCGGATCACGCAGTTCGGCCCGATGCTGACGTTGTCAGCGAGCGACACGCTGCCTTCGAACACGCAGTTGACGTCGATCGATACGTCGCGGCCGCATTCGAGCGTGCCGCGTACGTCGACGCGCGCCGGATCGGCGAGCGTCACGCCCGCGACGAGCAGCGCGTCGGCGACATTGCGCTGATGAATCCGCTCGAGTTCGGCGAGCTGCTGCTTGCTATTGACGCCGAGCGTTTCCCACTCGTCGTCGGGCTGCGTGGTGACGACTTCGAGGCCGGCTTCGATCGCCATCTCGACCGCGTCGGTCAGATAGAACTCGCCTTGCGCGTTGTCGTTCTTGAGCGCCGCGAGCCAGCCGGCGAGGCGCGCGGTTGGCGCGACGATGATGCCGGTGTTGATTTCAGCGATCTTCAGCTGTTCGGGACTTGCGTCCTTCTGTTCGACGATGCGCTGCACGTTGCCATGCTGATCGCGCACGATGCGGCCATAGCCGGTCGGGTCGTCGAACGTGACGGTGAGTACGCCGTAGCCGTCCCGGCCGGCGCGCTCCGTCAGTGCGCGCAGCGTTTGCGCGCGCGTGAGCGGCACGTCGCCATAGAGCACCAGCGTGGGCAACGAAGGCTCGAGCAGCGGCAGCGCTTGCTGCACCGCGTGGCCGGTGCCAAGCTGTTGCTCCTGCACCGCGAACTGGATATCGGGCGCCGCGACGGCTTCGCGCACGGCTTCGGCGCCGTGGCCGATCACGACGATCAGGCGCGCGGGCTTCAGCGCGCGGGCGGTGTCGATGACATGAGCGAGGAGCGGCCGGCCGGCCAGAGGATGGAGCACCTTGGGAAGCGCGGACCGCATGCGCTTGCCGGTACCTGCCGCCAAAATGACGATGTTCATGGCGTCGGCAAATAGACGAGTTTGGAGCGGACGATTCTATCATGCTGCACCTGCAAAAAAGGCCGCAGAAGCGGCCTCGGCAGGACGTGCAGGCCAGCGGAAAACCGCCGGAATACCGCCAAAACAAGCAATTTTCGCTCTCTACAGGTCGTCGAACTGGACCAGCGGAATAGTCTTGGCGCCGGTGAGCGGCGCACCTTCGTCGCCGCTCGAGCAGGGTTCTTCGTCGAACGCGATGTCGCCTTGCGGGTCGGCCTCGCCGGTCGCACGCAGCCCCGCGAACGGAAACAGCTGGTGGTCCATCAGATGCGACGGCACCACGTTCGACAGCGCGTTGAACATGTTCTCGATGCGGCCGGGGAAACGCTTCTCCCAGTCGCGCACCAGCGCCTTCATTTCCGCGCGCTTCAGGTTTGGTTGGCTACCGCACAGATTGCACGGAATGATCGGAAATTCGCGCAGCTCCGCGTACTTCTCCAGATCGGTTTCCTTCACGTAGGCAAGCGGCCGGATCACGATGTTCTTGCCGTCGTCCGATTGCAGCTTGGGCGGCATGCCCTTCAGCTTGCCGCCGTAGAACAGGTTCAATAGCAGCGTCTGCAGGATGTCGTCGCGATGATGGCCGAGCGCGATCTTGGTCGCGCCGAGCTCGCCGGCGACGCGATACAGGATGCCGCGCCGCAGTCGCGAGCACAGCGAGCAGGTGGTCTTGCCCTCGGGCACGAGCCGCTTGACGATGCTGTAGGTGTCCTGGTTCTCGATGTGGAACGGGATGTCGAGCTGGGTCAGATACTCGGGCAGCACGTGCTCAGGGAAGCCCGGCTGCTTCTGGTCGAGGTTGACCGCGACGATGTCGAAATTGATCGGCGCGCGCTCGCGCAGCCGCATCAGGATATCGAGCATCGCGTAGCTATCTTTGCCGCCCGACAGGCACACCATCACCTTGTCGCCGTCCTCGATCATGTTGTAGTCGCCGATCGCCTGGCCGACCTGGCGCGCGAGGCGCTTGAACAGCTTGTTGTTCTCGTACGCCTCCTTCTGCTCGCGGCGCGTGAGCGGCGATTTCGGCGCACGCGCAGCGTTCGAGGCCGTGGCGGCCTCGGCGGCCTGCTTGCCTGCGTTCAGCATTTCCGGTGCATTCATCTCTCAGTCCTCCTTGATGCGGAAGACTTCGACGCCGACCGCGTCGCAGTCCGGATAAACATCCGGCTTCTCGGTCGACACGCGCGCGCCGCGCACCTGCGGATGTTCGAGCATCACGCGCACGAGGTCGTCGCACAGCGTTTCCTGCAGATGGATATGGCCTTGCGACACGCGCTTGGCGATCGTCGAGCGCATGAAGTCGTAGTCGACGACTTCGGTGAGCTTGTCGTGTACCGGCGTGGACATCGCGAGCGGCACGAACAGTTCGACGTTGATCACGACGCGCTGCTCGCCGCGCTTTTCGAAGTCGTGCACGCCGATATTGATGTGCACTTCGTAATTGCGCAGAAACAGCCGGCGGCAATCGGCGAGCCGGGGGTGCGAAAGAGCGGCAAACATGTTCGTTCCAGTCAAAAAAGCGTGCGGGGCACGCAAAGGGGCGCTGCTCCACACGCGACGGCCGCTTCGAAGGCTGGCCGCGCGCGCATGTCAGGCGCCCGTCAAAAACATTACGTCGCGCGGCAGCGGCACGAGATGCTGCCCGCCGTCGACCACCAGCGTCGTTCCGGTGACGCCGGCTGCATCCGCGAGATACAGCGCGGCGGCGACGATATCCTCGGGCCGCGACGCACGGCCCAGAGGCGTCATACGGTGAGCGGCCTCGAACCCGTGCTGGGTCTGGTCGCCCGATTGCATCGTCAGGCCGGGCGCGAGCCCGACCACCCGGACCTTCGGCGCGAGCGCCTGGGCGAGCGCGACCGTCGCGGTCTGCAGCGCCGCCTTCGACAGCGTGTACGACAGATAGTCCGGGTTCATGTTGTACAGCTTCTGATCCAGCACATTGATGACCACGCTGCGCTGGCTTTCGTCGCGCAGCGCAGCATCGGGCGTCGCGTCGTAAAGCATGCGCGCAAGCACCAGCGGCGCGCCGAGGTTCATCGCGGTCAGCTTCAGCAGCAGCTCGTAGCCGACGTCGCGCGCCGTGTCTTCCTCGAAGCGCGACGCGTTGTTGACGATGCACGACGGCCGCCCTAGCGCCGCGGCACAGTCCGGCAGCAGCCGCGCGACCTGCGCTTCGTCGCCGAGCTCGGCGTGCAGCGCGACCGCGCGGCGGCCCAGCGCGACGATCTGCGCGACCACTTCGTCGGCGTCCTCACGCGAGGCCCCATAGTGCACGGCCACGTCCCAGCCGCGCGCGGCGAAGCCGAGTGCGAGCGCGCGCCCGATGCGGCGCGCGGCGCCGGTAATCAGCACGACGCGGGGCGGTTCAATCGGCGCTTCGGCAGCGCGGGCAGCGATGTCCGGAGAAACGGTCATTTACAATGCGGGGATGAATCCGAAAGCTCACCAACCCGATAGTTTACCTGCTCCCGGCCCGAGCGCGCTCGCGCAGTCCGACGCGCTCGTCGCCGAGATCCGCGCGCAGCTCGACGCGGCCGGCGGCTGGCTGCCGTTCGACCGCTACATGGAGCGCGCGTTGTACGCGCCGGGGCTCGGCTACTACAGCGGCGGTGCGCGCAAATTCGGCCTGCGCGCCGACGACGGCAGCGACTTCGTCACCGCGCCGGAACTGTCGCCGCTGTTCGCCGCGACGCTCGCGCGCCCGGTCGCCGAAGCGTTGGAGGCGAGCGGCACGCGCGACGTGATGGAGTTCGGTGCCGGCACCGGCAAGCTCGCCGCGGGGCTGCTCAATGCGCTCGACACGCTCGGCGCCGAATTCGACAGCTATTCGATCGTCGATCTGTCGGGGGAGCTGCGCGAGCGGCAGCGCGAAACGATCGCGGCGGCCGCGCCCGAACTGCTCGCCAAAGTGCGCTGGCTCGACGCATTGCCGGAGCGCTTCGAAGGCGTGGTGATCGGCAACGAGGTGCTCGATGCGATGCCGGTGCGCCTCTTCGCGCAAAACGGCGGTGTCTGGCACGAGCGCGGCGTGGTGTGGCGCGACGGCGCATTCGCGTTCGACGACCGCCCCGTCGCGGCCGCCGCGGACCGCGCGCTGCTGACCGAAATCGATACTGATCGCGAGAACGCCGCCGACGGCTACGTGACCGAAACGCACGAAGCCGCCCGCGCCTTCACGCGCACGATCTGCACGATGCTCGCGCGCGGCGCGATCTTGCTGATCGATTACGGCTTTCCGCGCCATGAGTACTACCACGACCAGCGCGCGCAGGGCACGCTGATGTGCCACTACCGGCATCGCGCGCACGGCGACCCGTTCCTGTACCCCGGTCTGCAGGACATCACCGCGCACGTCGAATTCACCGGCATCGCCGAGGCGGGCGTCGAGACCGGCGCGGACCTGCTCGGCTTCACGTCGCAAGCGCGCTTCCTGCTGAACGCGGGTGTCACTGAGGTGCTCGGCGAAATCGATCCCGCCGACGCCAGGCGTTTTCTGCCCGCGGCCAACGCGGTACAGAAGCTGCTGTCCGAGGCGGAGATGGGCGAACTCTTCAAGGTGATCGCGTTTTCGCGCGGACTCGACGATACGCTGCGGGCCTTTTCGAGCGGCGACCGCTCGCATACGCTGTGATTGTGAAGCCGCTCCGCTTCGAGGATTCGCGATGATTCGCTGGCTGTTGACTACCTTCGTTGCCGTCGCGGTGCTGTCGTCGTGCTGGCCCTGGCTGAGGAAGCTCGGCATCGGCCGGATGCCCGGCGACGTGACCTTGCGGCTGTTCGGCCGCGAGTATCCGTTTCCGTTCATGTCGACGCTGGTGCTGTCGATGCTGTTATCGCTATTGGCGCGGGTGTTGTAGACACCGCGCGCCGCTTCACGTTACCTCCGCTTCAGGCAAGCGCCGCTTGCACCGCGCGCACCCGCTCCTCATGCACGGCGTCCTTGATGCCCGCCGGCGCATCGGCGAGCCGCTTGGCGACCGCTCCCGCATCCACGCCTCGCGCGGCCACCAGCGCCACCCTCAGCCGCTCGGCCTGCGGGTACTCGCTCATCTCGAGGCCGAGCCGCCCGCGCGCATCGGACTCGCAGGCCTGTAGCGCCTCGGCGAAGCGCGCCGGCTTCCTGATCGCGTCGCTGCGCTCGAGCAGGCGCACCAGCGCTGCCGCCCCCATCTCCATCACGCGATGAATATTGCCGTGCTCGCGCGCGACCAGCACCGCGAGATCGCGGCACTCGTTCGGCACGCGCAGCCGCTCGCACAACGGCTTGAGCAGATCGACGCTGCGGCCCTCGTGGCCGATGTGCCGCGGCAGTTGCTCCTCGGGCGTGGTCGCCTTGCCGAGGTCGTGTGTCAGCGCTGCGAAGCGCACCGGCAGCGTGTAGCCCTGCTGCGCGGCATGGTCCAGCACCATCATCACGTGAACACCGGTATCGACTTCGGGGTGATAGTCGGCGCGCTGCGGCACGCCGAACAGCGCATCGATCTCCGGCAGAACTCGCGCGAGCGCGCCGCACTCGCGCAGCACGTCAAACATCCGCGACGGCTTCTTCTCCATCAATCCGCGCGACACTTCCTGCCACACGCGCTCGGCCACCAGCGCATCGGCTTCACCGTCGGCGACCATTTCGCGCATCAGCGCCAGCGTTTCCGGCGCGACCGTGAATTCGACGAAGCGCGCCGCGAAACGCGCGATGCGCAGAATCCGCACCGGATCTTCGAGGAACGCATCGCTGACATGGCGAAAGAGCCGCGCCTGCAAGTCAGCCTGGCCGTTGAACGGATCGATGACGGGGCCGGTCAGCTCACCGTCCGGGCGCACCTCGCGCGCCATCGCGTTGATCGTCAGATCGCGGCGCGCGAGATCTTCTTCGAGCGTCACGTCGGGCGCATAGAAAAACTGGAAGCCGTGATAACCGGCCGCCGTCTTGCGCTCGGTGCGCGCGAGCGCGTACTCCTCGTGCGTCTGCGGATGCAGGAAAACCGGAAAGTCCTTGCCCACCGGCCGATAGCCCTGCGCGACCATCTGCTCGGGCGTCGCGCCCACCACCACATAGTCGCGGTCCTGCACCGGTACGCCGAGCAGCTCGTCGCGGACCGCGCCACCTACTGCATAGATATTCATGGGCATTCGTCTTGATAGGCGATCGCGTGCGTTTCACGGCGCGAGGCATCGATCCATGCATTGACCGCGGGCAGCCCGGTAAGCCGCTCGACATAGGCGGCCGAGGTCTGCGACAACGCCGGCTTCCACGTGTTGAAGCGCATGGCGACCGGCGCATACATCGCGTCGGCAATGCCGAATTCGCCGAACAGGAACGGACCGCCGTAGGTGTCGAGGCAGTCGCGCCAGATCGTCTCGATCCGCGCGATGTCGGCGAGCGCGCCGGGCGTCGCGTTCTTGCCCGGGAACGACGCACGGATGTTCATCCACATCTTCGAGCGCAAATCGCCGAAGCCCGAATGCATCTCGGCGCTGACGCTGCGCGCATGCGCGCGCGCCGGCGCGTCGCGCGGCCACAGCGCGTGTTGCGGGAAGCGCTCGGCGAGCGTTTCGGCGATCGCGAGCGAATCCCACACGGCCTGACCCGCGTCGTCGATCAGGCACGGCACCTTGCCCGGTCCGCGCGGTGCCCGAGCGAGGATCTTCGCATTCGTGTCCGCTTCGTTTAGCAGGATCAGTTCCTCGTCGAACGGAATGCCGAAGTGCGTGAGCAGCAGCCACGGACGCATCGACCACGACGAATAGTTCTTGTCACCAATCAGCAGTTTCATGCTTGTTATCAGGGAGTGTTGGATGGGATTGTGCGAGGGTTCAGCGCCCCGCGCTGGCTCGGAACGTGTCGAGTCGCGACCCCGAGGACGCGCCGGTCAGATACGTCGGCACGATCGCTTCGATGCTGACCGGTTCGAGTCCGAGCTCCGGCGCGAGTGGCCCGCTCAGAATATTGGCGACCTTCATCGAATCGAGATTGTCGCGCGAAATCACCGGTTCGCCCGGCGCCAGTTCGAAGCTCAGCGCCTGCAGCCGCGCGAGCGGCTCGGGCAGACGGATGATGCGCGCATGCTTGCCGATCACGTCGCCGCAATACGACACCAGGTCTTCGAGCGTATAGACGGTGGGGCCGCCGAGCTCGTAGGTGCGGCGGCCCGCGCCATCCATATCGAGCACGTTGACGATCGCCTTCGCGACGTCGCCGACATAGACCGGCTGGAATTGCGCGTCCGGCATCGCGAGCGGGATGGCCGGAAACACGCGCTGCAAAAACGCGAACTTGTTCAGGAACGCGTCCTCGGGTCCGAACACGACGGACGGACGGAAGATCGTCCATGCGACGTTCGCCGCATGCACGGCTTTCTCGCCGTCGCCCTTCGAGCGCGCATACATGCTCGGGCCGCTCGGATTGGCGCCGAGCGCGCTCAGATGAATCAGCCGATGCACGCCCTTGCCTTCGCAGGCGGCGACGATGCGCGTCGGCAACTCGACGTGCGCATGCGCGAACTCCGGTCCATAAGGCTTGCCGCGTTTGCCGTTCAGGATACCGACGAGGTTGATCACGCAATCCGCTCCTTCGACGAAGCGCGCGAGCTGCACCGGATCGAACACGTCGGTTTCGAGCACGTCGATCGGCAGTGTGGTCAGATGGCGCGCGTTGTAGCGTCGCCGTGTGGCGACGCGCACATCCTTGCCCATTTCGACGAGCGAGTTGACGAGGTAGCTGCCGATGAATCCGGAGCCGCCGATGACCGCGATAGCTTGATGTCGCATTTTTCGACTCCCTGATGGAAGCCGCGGCAACGGCTGGCGAAGCGCGCCGCAACCTCGAAACGAGATTGCGGCGGCAAGGCGCTTACGGTGCGATGTAACCCAGGCGCGCCTTCAGCGATTGCGGACGGCCTTCGAACAATGCCGCGTAGTAGACCGTGTTGGACAGCACATTCTTGACGTAGTCGCGAGTCTCCTGGAACGGAATCGTCTCGGCGAACACCGCCCCTTCGACCGGGCGCTGCAGCGACTGCCGCCAGTTGCGCGGACGGCCCGGACCTGCGTTGTAGCCAGCGGTGGCCAGCACGGCGGACCCGTCGAACTGATTGTAGATCATCGCCAGGTAGTTCGTGCCGAGCAGGATGTTGGTGTTGATGTCGTTCATCTGCTCGCGCGAGAGCGGGCCCAGACCGATTTTCTTCGCGACCAGCTGCGCGGTGGCCGGCATCAGCTGCATCAGTCCGCCCGCGCCGACATCCGAGCGCGCATTGATGATGAAGCGCGACTCCTGACGAATCAGCCCGTACGCCCACTCGACGTCGAGCCCGCTCGACTGCGCGTCCTGCTCGACGATGTTGCGGAACGGCGATAGATAGCGCAGTGAAAAATCGTGCTCGCTCTTCGTGCGGTCCGCAGTGTTGACGGTGCGGTCGTACAGCTCGATACGGCGCGCGTACTCGGCGGCCGCCAGCAGTTGCCGGTCGGTCATGCCGCGCAGCGGCCAGTTCCACTCGCGATTGCCTTCGAGCCGCAGATTCAGCGCATAGAAGCGCTGCGCCAGATCGAAGCCCGGCGTGGTGCCGGCCTGCTGCACTTCGGCGTCGGTGACCGTGGTTTTCGGCGGCACGGTGATCTTCTGGCCGAGCTCTTCGAGCGCAAGCTGGCCGTAGAAATTGAAGTTCGACGCGATCGACTGGAATTCCTGGTTGGCCGTCGCGGTGTCGCCGGCCTGCTTCAGCGCGCGCGCATGCCAATACACCCACGACGGCTGCTTGCGCAGCGACTCGGGCATCTGTTCGATCGACCAGCGCACCATGTTCCAGTCGCCGGCGAGCAGTGCGCTGCGCGTGCGCCATTCATACGCGGGATTCGACAGCGGCGCGTTCGCCGACAGCCGGAACCAGTCGACCGCGGCAGGCATCTGCTTGAGCGCGCCCTGATAGCCGATCGTGCCCCAGCCGATTGCGCGCTCCGGCGAATTCAGCGACGGCGCGACCGATGCGAACGTGGCCGCGGCCATGGCCGGATCGTTGCGCGCCATGCGCGTGATCGCGAGCAGCGCCAGCTGATGCGATTGTGCGTCCGGTCCGACGCCGCGCGCGAGCAGCAGCGGCGGCGTATTGGCGGCCTGGCTGAACAGCACCGGGTCGGGCGGCGGGTCGCCGAGCGCGTCGACGAGCTTACTGCCGGTGTTCGTGTAGTTCTGCTCGTACGCGAGACGGATCTGCGCCCAGACGTCGTCGCTGCTGAACTGATGGTTCACGCCGAGCACCGTGATCAGATCGACGCAGCCGTCGCCGTACCACTTCGGATCGACGAGCAGCGCGCGCGCCGCGTCCGCGACGTTCTCGCCGCGCGACGCGCGCGATTCGAGCGCGTAGCACTTGACCTGAGTGTCGTCGTCGAGCACGAACTTCGCGTACTGCTGGTCGAAGTTGCGCCAGTCGTGGCGCGTGCCGAGCACGGTCAGATAGTCGTTGCGCATGCGATCCGCGATCGCCTGGCCGTCGTACTTCTGCAGGAACGCGAGCACCGGCGCATCCGGCGCGTCGATGCGCGCATGGCCGGTCGAATCGAACAGCTGCGGCTTGATCTGGAAGTACTCCAGATACGAGGGCGCCGGATAATCCGGGATCATGCTCGCGAGCTGGGCTGCGCGCGCTGCGTCGTTAGTGCGCGCGGCTTCGCGAAGCTGGACGAAAATCTGGTCGTCGTTCGTGAGTTGGGAGATCGGGAGGGGCTTGACGGCCGAGGCAGTACTGCAGGCCACGAGTGCCGCTGCGGCCAGCGCGATACCGGCCGCGCGATATACTCGAAAAAGGCGTTTTGACATCGTTGTTTCTGGAGCGCGAATTGGACCCAAGCATAGCATGCAACCCTGTCCCCGCAACCAAAAAGGCGCTGCGCCGGATGTTGCTGGAAAGCCGTCTGCAAGCGGCTTCCGAGCCGTCGAAGAATGCCGCGCTCGGGCGTCGAATGCTCGACGCGCTGAAGCACTATGCGGTACGCAGCGCCGGATTCTACTGGCCGCTCGCCGGCGAGTTCGACGCGCGCGGCGCGATCGGGATCTGGCTCGCCGCGGATTCGCATCACGAAGCCAGTCTGCCAATCATTAAAGAACGCGGCATGGCACTCGAATTCCATGCGTGGACGCCCGCGACGCCGATGAAAATCGGTCATCACAAGATTGCCGAGCCCACTTCGGGGCGCGTCGTGCTGCCCGAGCTGCTGTTCGTGCCCTGCGTGGGTTTCGACTCGGACGGCTATCGGCTCGGCTATGGCGGCGGCTATTACGACCGCACGCTGGCCGCCTGGCCGACCGCGCACAAGCCGATCACGGTCGGCATCGCGTACGAAGCGTGCCGCACCGACACGCTGGAACGCGAGGCGCACGACATTCCGCTCGATCTGATCGTGACCGAAGCGGGGTTTCATCCGGCGCTGCCGGACTGAACTCGCGATGCGCGCCGTGTGACGCTCGGCGTTTTCGCGCTATTTCGTCGTTACAGCGAAGCGGCCGCGCGCGCCGCCGTGTCGTACAGCCCCGACGCATTGCGCATCAACTGCGCGGCCTCGCCGATCTGCTGGTTGGTCAGGCCGCTTTCCTTGAGCGTCGAGATCAGGCAGTTCTCGCGCACCTCGCGATACTTCAGGCATAGCTCGCGGCCCGCGTCGGTTGCGGAAAAAAACACTTCCTTGCCGGTCTTTTCGCTTTTTACGTACCCTCTAGCTACGAGCTTTTTCAACGCGTAAGTCGCGACGTGCGTGTCTTCGATGTTCAGCACGAAGCAGATGTCCGCGAGCTTCTTGCGGCGCTCGCGATGGCTCACGTGGTGCAGCAGCGACACCTCGATCGCGGTCATGTCCTTGTCGCCGGCCGCCGACATGCAGCGCACCATCCAGCGGTTGAACGCATTGCCCGCCATGATCAGCGCGTATTCGAGTTCGGACAGCTCCGCGCTGCTCTCGGAGACGAGGTGTTCCGACGAAACGATCTTGGTGGGATGACGCGTCATACGAGGTTCCCGTGACGAATTGGGATGGAAAAGTGTCGCAAGTGTACGACGATGCCCCGTCGCCGACGAGCCTGGCAAAAACGCTTATTGATAAATCGTCAATATTTTATTGATAATGTACTCCCGAAACGTTGCCGACTCCGTGCCGGACATGCGCCAACGTGCCGCGCTGTCCGGCTCATTTTCCGACTCGATGCGGGCCGCCCACTCATGAGCCAACCACGAATCTTTCCGCTCGGCGATACCGCGCTCGTCTGCGAAGCGCCCCCGCCGGCCACGCTGGAGTGCCAGCAGCGCGTGTGGGCCGCCGCTGAAGCCGCGCGCGACTGGCCGCAGGTGCTCGAGGTCGTGCCCGGTATGAACAATCTGACGCTCGTGTTCGACCCGCTCGCAACCGACGCCGACGCGCTCGGCGAGCAGTTGCTGACGGCCTGGAACGCAGCGGAAGAAACCGCCGCGCCCACACGCGACGTCGAAATTCCGGTGCAGTACGGCGGCGCATTCGGCCCCGATCTGCAGGCGGTCGCCGAACATACGGGCTTGAGCGCGCGCCAGGTCGTCGAGCGTCATGCGGGCGGCGCCTACGTGGTGTTCTTTCTCGGATTCCAGCCCGGCTTCGCCTATATGGGTGGGCTCGACGCGGCGCTGCACACGCCGCGCCGCGCGTCGCCACGGCTCGAAGTGCCGGCGGGCTCGGTCGGCATCGGCGGCGAGCAGACCGGCATCTATCCGGCGGTGTCGCCGGGCGGCTGGCAGCTGATCGGCCGCACCGAAGTGGCGCTGTTCGACCCGGCGCGCCGCCCGCCCACCCTGCTGCAGCCCGGCGACCGGGTGCGCTTCACGATCGCGGGGATGCACGCATGATCGACGTGATCCGCGCGGGTCTCCAGACCACGATCCAGGACCTCGGCCGCCACGGCTACCGGCATCTCGGTGTCGCGATGGGTGGTGCGCTCGACCGGTTGTCGCTCGAAGTCGGCAACCGGCTGGTCGGCAATCGCCCGGATGCGGCCGGCCTCGAAATCACCTTCGGACCGACCGTGCTGCGCTTTCTGCGCGCAACCCGCGTGGCGATCGCCGGCCCCGACTTCGGCTCGACGCTCGACGGCAAGCCGGTCTATTCATGGTGGAGCATGCCCGTGCAGGCCGGCCAGGAGCTCGTGCTGAACGCGGCGAAGCGCGGCATGCGCGGGTATGTGTGCGTGGCGGGCGGCATCGACGTGCTGCCGATGCTCGGCTCGCGCAGCACCGATCTCGCCGGCCGTTTCGGCGGACTCGGCGGCCGCGCGCTCAACGATGGCGACCGTCTGCCGGTCGGCGTGCCGCCGCAGCGCGGCCACCTCGGCTTCGCGCCGGAGGCGCCCGCGTTCGGCGTGAAGGCGCCCACATGGTGCAAGTTCGTGCTGGTCCCCGAGCCGCTGCGGCGCGGCCGGCATCCGTCGGGCGTGCCGTGGGCGATACCGATCCGCGTGCTGCGCGGCCCCGAATACGACAGCTTCACCACGGATGCGCAGCAGTCGTTCTGGTCCGACGAGTGGCTCGTCACGCCGAACAGTAACCGCATGGGCTACCGCCTTGCCGGCACGGAACTCAAACGCACGCACAAGACCGATCTGCTGTCGCACGCGGTGCTGCCCGGCACGATCCAGGTGCCGCCGAACGGTCAGCCGATCGTGCTGATGAGCGACGCGCAGACCACCGGCGGCTATCCGAAGATCGGCGCGGTGATCCAGGCCGATCTGTGGAAGCTCGCGCAGGTGCGCCTGAACGCGGCGGTCCGTTTCATCCCGACGACGCCCTATGAGGCGCGCCAGGCTTTACTGGAAGAACGCACGTATCTGCGGCAGATCGATGCCGCGATCGCGATGCATGAAGAGCGTTGCACGCGCCAGGCGGCGCTCGCGGCGCTGTAACGGTGAATAAAGGAATCCCCATGGAAATCGATCTGAACGCCGATCTCGGCGAAGGCTGCGGCTCCGACGAGGCGCTGCTCGACCTCGTGAGCTCGGCCAACATCGCATGCGGCTGGCATGCGGGCGGACCCAACGCGATGCGCGATTGCGTGCGCTGGGCCGTGCAAAAAGGCGTGTCGATCGGCGCGCATCCGAGCTTCAACGATCCCGAGAATTTCGGCCGCAAGGAAATGGATTTGCCGGCGGGCGAGATCTACGCGGGCGTGCTGTATCAGCTCGGCGCGCTGTCGGCGATCGCGCAGGCCGAGGGCGGACGCATCGCGCACGTGAAGCCGCACGGCGCGCTGTACAACCAGGCCGCGCGCGACGCGAAGATCGCCGACGCGATCGTCTCCGCGGTGCACGACTTCGATCCGTCGGTGGCGGTGTTCGCGCTCGCCAACAGCGGGCTCGTCAGCGCCGCGCGCAACGCGGGCCTGACCGCGATCGAGGAAGTGTTCGCCGACCGCGGCTATCGCGCCGACGGCTCGCTGGTGCCGCGCAAGGAGCCGGGCGCGCTGCTCGAGGACGAGGACGAAGTGCTCGCGCGCACGCTTACGATGATCCGCGAGCAACGCGTGAAGGCCGTCGACGGACAGTGGGTGCCGTTGAAGGCGCAAACCATCTGCCTGCACGGCGACGGCCCGCACGCGCTCGCGTTCGCGCGACGCATTCGGGACGCGCTCGCCGAGGCCGGCATCGAAGTGCACCCGGCGGGCGTCGCGCGCGTCTGAGCGTTCGCATCGCCGCCGTGCACACCGCGCGCGGTGATGCCCGCTGCAAACCCGCCGATGCCGACGCACGCGCATCCGCGGGGTAGGTGAAGAGAGTTCGACGCGGCCGCAGAGCCGCGGCAGCACGCCGGCGCATGGGGCCGCATGCACCGGTTCACGTCAGCCGCCACCCGCGGCGAAGTTGAATTACCTCTTTGGAGACCCTGATGCAGACAACCGTCAGTCTATGGCCGCTCATCGGTGTGGCCGTCATCATCGTTGGCTTTCTGTTGCGCTTCAATCCGATGCTGATCGTCGCCGTGGCCGCGATCATCACCGGTTTCGCCGCGCATTTCCCGCCGGAAAAAATCCTCGCTCTGATCGGCACCGGCTTCATCAAGACACGCAATATCCCACTGATCATCCTGCTGCCGCTCGCGGTGATCGGCCTGCTCGAACGACACGGCCTGCGCGAGCGTGCGCAGGCGTGGATCAGCGGCATCAAGGCGGCGACCGCCGGGCGTCTGTTGATCGTCTATCTGGCCGTGCGCGAGCTGACCGCCGCGGTCGGCCTGACCGGGCTCGGCGGCCATCCGCAGATGGTGCGTCCGCTGATCGCGCCGATGGCCGAGGGCGCGACCGAGAACCGATTCGGCAAGATCAGCGACGCGGTGCGCTTCCGGCTGCGCGCGTTCTCGGCCGCAACCGACAACGTCGGGCTCTTTTTCGGTGAGGACATCTTCGTCGCGTTCGGCGCGATCGTGCTGATGACGACCTTCCTGAAGGAAGCGGGCATCGTCGTCGAGCCGATTCACGTGGCGGTGTGGGGCATTCCGACCGCGATCAGCGCGTTCATCGTGCATGGCTTCCGGCTCTGGCTGCTCGACCGGCGGCTCGAGCGTGAATTGCGCGGCAAGGTGCCGGACGGTACCTCGAGCGCGAAAGCGACTGCCACATCGACGCCGTCGTCGGGCACGCGTGCTACCGGAGACGAAGCATGACCTTCACGATCACCTATCTGTTCTGGTTGCTCGGCATCGTGCTGCTGATCGTCGGCGGCATGATCGTTATGGACCGCCAGCATCCGCGCCGCTTCACTGCGGGCGGCTTCTGGATTCTTTACGCGCTGATCTTCCTGATCGGCGACCGCCTGCCGCCGGCCGTGGTCGGCGTCGCGGTGATCGCGATGGCGCTGATCGCGGGCTTCGGCGGCGTCACCGCGGGCAAGCCCAAGACGCTGTCGCTCGAAGCGCGTCAAGCGAGCGCCGCGCGTCTGCGCAACAGGCTGTTCGTGCCCGCGCTGACGATTCCGATCGTCACCGTGATCATCACGTTGGCGGCAAGTCATCTTGTGTTCGGCGGTGTGCCGTTGATCGAGAAGGCCAACGTCACGCTGATCGGCTTCGGTCTCGGCTGCGTGATCGCGCTCGCGATCGCCTGTGTGATTACACGCGACACGGTCGGTCAGTCGATGAAGGAAGCGCGCCGCCTCGTCGATGCGCTGTCGTGGGCGGCGGTGCTGCCGCAGATGCTCGGCATGCTCGGCCTCGTGTTCTCGGACGCGGGCGTCGGCAAGGCGGTCGCGCACGTGACGACGTCGTATATCAGCCTCGACTACCGCTTCGTCGCGGTGGCCGTGTACTGCATCGGCATGGCGCTGTTCACGATGGTGATGGGCAACGGCTTCGCCGCGTTTCCGGTGATGACGGGCGGCGTCGGCGTGCCGATCCTCGTCGGCGTGTTCCACGGCAACCCGGCCGTGATGGCCGCGATCGGCATGTTCTCCGGCTACTGCGGCACGCTGATGACGCCGATGGCCGCAAACTTCAACATGGTGCCGGTCGCGCTGCTCGAATTACCCGACAAGAATGCGGTGATCAAGGCGCAGATTCCGACCGCGTTGACGCTGCTGGTGATCAATATTTTTCTGTTGAACTTTTTGATGTTTCTGTAGCGTCTTTTTGAACCTTTTTCTTCGTATCGACGAGGTGCTGCCCATCTGAGGCAGTACCTCGCCGTCCGGAAGCTTCAGATGTCCAATCAACGGCGATGCGTACGACGCAAATGACTAACGATCGCTAACAAAGCAACGGCCAACATCAGCGAGACAAAAAAACTGACAACGAGCAACGTTGCGACGATGATGTCCGTGTTGTTTTCTCCGCCAACCGAATCCAGCATTTCGAAAAGCGGGGCAAAAAACTCAGAGCCCGCGCCGCTCGCAAACCATTCATCAATACCCGGCATGCGGGCAATTCCCACTGCGATGGGCAGCGTCATCGCCAGTGCGAGCGCAACACAAATCAGCGCCTTTTTCATTTCACGTCGATGGTACCGTAGTATCTGGTCGTCGTCCCGGGGATAAACGCGGGCGGCTGTGCTTTAAAGTATGACCGCAGCGCCTTGAACTGCTCGCGGGACGAAAGCGTAATGCAACCGTCGCTCTCTCCGGGTCGCCCTACCGGGTGTAACCGAAAGTTTCCGCGTCGCACACCGTCTACGAACGTCCAATCATCAATGTGTTGCTCATAGCGATACAGAGCAAACCATTCCCTGCGATGCGTGTCCGCCAATAGGTCTTTGACAGCATCCCAGAGCCAACCGAGCTGCCCCCCGCTTTCCCTATCGACGATGTAGTACTCGCCTTTGGGAATAGCGCCCGCGCTTACCACTTTCGCGGAATCTGGGTCATCGATATATCGCCCTTTACCTGAAAATGCAGGGACACCACCAAAACCGGGACAAAGCAAACTCGACATCGGGCGTCGATTTAATGTGAAAGTGCAAGATACAGGCATTTATTAACTCTGCCTGTTTGCCCTGATGTCTATGAGGGCAGTCACTGTGCCGCCGCTTCCGCCATGACTGTTCTGCAAGATGTACTCGTGCTTCATTCGCGCAAATGACAAACGCACCTGTTCGTGGCAGCACTGACCGCCTCCAATCGGTTCAACAAAAGAGACGATTACGTCGTACATCGTGATTTTCGCGTACTCGTGAGGGATACCGCCGGCTCTTCGCACCGTGAGTTTCGCTTCGGGGATGCGCTCTCCAGAGAAGCAGTATCTGGCCAAATTCGGACTCGCACGGTCCATCAGATGAGTAAATTCAAGATCGGAAACGGTGGCTTTTGGAACACGTCCGCTTGAACCCGCGAGCATCCCCGCCGGCTGTGCAACTTGCCAGCGCCATCCGATTACATCGATCTCGTTGAGATGAGCCGCATCCTGCGATTCGCCATCGATACCGTCGATCCTGATAAAGATGTCCTGTGCCATCGTTGGATTTCCTTCCTGTTAGTCGCTTGCTGAGAACTTTTGACGAAGCTAACAGGCGTAGGATGTGGCACGACTCGGATTCGTCCGAAAAATGCGCAGGAGCCGGCCCGGACAGATCGCGGCGACCGTGGCGCAGCTCACGTAAACAGTGAAGCACAATGTCGACAATGCGCCCGGCCGCGACGGCTGTAGCCTCGACCCGGCTCACCCCGCCTCCACCACGAAGCCGTGCTGCCGCAACAGCTGCAGCACGCCCTTCGGTCCACCCAGATGGAGCGCGCCGATCGCGACGAACAGCGGCTTGTTCGGCGCGGCGAGCTGCAGCATCTTCGCGACGAAGCGGCGATTGCGCTCATAGACGATGCGGTTGTCGATCGAATCGGAGATGCGCGGATCGCGCGCGAGCTTCTCCGATTTAGCGGTCTGCCACGCGGCGATCGCATCGGCATCGCCGACCTGCCATAGCCGATGCAGCGTGCGCACGTCCTGGACGTTCTGCGCCGGCGTCTGCACCAGGTCCTGTGCGAGCATCTCACGCTGCTGCGCGGCCGACAGTCCGGTGAACGAACGCATCTGCTGTGCGAGCGTTTCGAGTCCGACGATCTTGCCGCGCGTCTTCAGATACACGTTCTGCAATTGCGCTTCGGTACCGTACTCAGTTTGCAGACCCGCTGACAGCGAGTCGTAGGTCTCGACCACCAGCGACGCAAGCCACGGCCGCATCTTCTTGATCGCATCGAGCGCGGCCGGGTTGCCGCGCAGCCGCAGCGCGAGCTTGTGCCACAACGGCTCGGGCAGCAGGCCCGGCAGGCAGTCGTGCTTGCACACGCCGTACTTGGAGACGTCGTCCTGCGACACCAGCAGTTCGTCGGGCGACAGTTCGAGCGCGAGTGTCGGCGACGCGGCGAGCGCCGCGAGGATCGGCGCGCGGAACGGCTGCGCCGCCGGATAGTCGGCCGGATCGCCGACGTGCAGCGTGCCGAGCACATAGATGGTGATATTGCCGCGTGTCGCGACATAGAACGGCATGCGCGCCGGTTGCTGACGCACCGGTCCGCTCGCGGTGGTGCCAGGGACCGGGGGCGGAGCAATCGACGGCGGTGGCGTGGTTGGCACATTAACCGCCGGCCGGGCCGCCTGGGCCGCGGGGGCTGGCGTGTTGGCCGCCGCGCCGGCCGCGTCAGCGATGCCGGGCACGGCCGCGCCGACCGACAGCGCGCAGCCTACGCGCAAAAAAACGGACAGCGACGCGGGAAGAAATATGGAGAACAATGCGCGCGCGAGCGCATCGACAAACGCGCAGAAAAACGTGCGAAAAAACTCGCTGACGAAGCTTCCAGCAAATGCGCCGCAGGGCGCGGCGCCTCCCGGCGCACGCGCCCCGCGGCGCCGCGCGAAGGCGGCTATCCCGCCGCCCTCACACAAGCGGCGCGCAAGACGACGCGCCGCCACCCCATCAGGCATCCACGTCCCCCACCTCTTCGGCGCGGTGACACGAGACGAGGCGCCCATCCACTTCACGCAGCTTCGGCACCTCGCTGCGGCAGCGGTCGATCACGTACGGACAGCGCTGATGGAACGTGCAGCCCGACGGCGGATTCAGCGGCGATGGCATTTCGCCTTGCAGCTTGATCTTGATCGTGCGGTCCGCCTCGAAGATCGACGGGGTCGCCGACATCAGCGCGCGCGTGTACGGATGGCGCGGCTTCGAGAAGATGCGCTTCTTGTCGCCGAGCTCGGCGACGCCGCCGAAGTACATGACCATCACGTCATCGGCGATATGCTCCACCACCGACAGGTTGTGCGAGATGAACACGTAGCTCGTCTTGAACTCGTCCTGCAGGTCCATGAACAGGTTCAGGATCTGCGCCTGGATCGACACGTCGAGCGCGGACACAGGTTCGTCGGCGACTACGATCTGCGGATCGAGGATCATCGCGCGCGCGATCGCGACCCGCTGACGCTGGCCGCCGGAGAACATGTGCGGATAGCGCTTCGCGTGCTCGGGCCGCAAGCCGACCGTGCGCATCATCTGCGCGATGCGCTCGGCGCGCTCGGTCGCGCTCATCTGCGTGTTGATCGCGAGCGGCTCGCCGAGCGTCTGCTCGACGGTCTTGCGCGGATTGAGCGACGCAAACGGGTTCTGGAACACCATCTGCACGCGCCGCCTGAGCGCCGCAATCTTCTCGTGATTCGCCCCGGCCACGTCTTCGCCATCGATCAGCAGGCGGCCCGCGCTCGGCGTTTCAATCATCGTCAGCTGACGCGCGAGCGTCGACTTGCCGCAGCCGGACTCGCCGACCACCGCCAGCGTCTTGCCGCGTTCGAGCGCGAACGACACGCCGTTCAGCGCCTTCACCGTGCCGTGCGCGAACATGCTGCGTTTGACCGTGTAGTAGCGCGCGAGCTGGTCGGCGACGAGCACGTGATCGCCAGGACGATCCGGCTGACGACGGATTTCGAGTGCTGCGCTCATCGGGCGCCTCCTTGCGTGTGAACGTTGGCGTCCTTCTCGAGGTTCAGCGGCTTGATGCAGCGCACGCGCGTGAAATCGGCGTGAGCGGGCAGCGCAGCGAGCGCGGGCCGCGCCTTCATGCAGTCATCGACCACGTATTTGCAGCGCGGCGCGAACAGGCAGCCCTTGGGCCGGTCGTCGCGGCCCGGCACCATGCCCGGCAGCGCCGCGAGCCGCACCGCGCCCACGTTGTGCTCGGGAATCGCGGCCAGCAGCGCTTCCGTGTACGGATGATGAGGCGCGGCGAAGATGTCGGGCACCTTGTTCGTCTCGATCACCTCGCCCGCATACATCACGGCGACGCGCTGCGCGACCTCGGACACCACGGCCAGATCGTGCGAAATCAGCACGAGCGCCATGCCGCGTTCCTTCTGCAGGCGCATTAGCAGTTCCATGATCTGCGCCTGGATCGTCACGTCGAGCGCGGTGGTCGGCTCGTCGGCGATCAGCAGCTTCGGGTTGCAGGCGATCGCCATCGCGATCATCACGCGCTGGTTCATGCCGCCCGACATCTGATGCGGAAACGCGCCGATGCGGTTCTTCGCATCGGGAATGCCGACCTGGTCGAGCAGTTCGAGCGCGCGCTTGTCGAGCGCGCTGCCGCGCAAGCCTTCGTGCAGCTTCAGCACTTCCTTGATCTGATAGCCGACCGTGTAGCTCGGATTCAGGCTCGTCAGCGCGTCCTGGAACACCATCGCGATGTCCTTGCCGATGATCTTGCGGCGTTCCTTCGCGGAGGCGTTCAGCAGATTCTTGCCGTCGAACGTGATTTCGTCGGCCGTGACCTTGCCGGGCGCGTCGATCAGGCCCATCAACGCCATCATCGTCACGCTCTTGCCCGAGCCCGATTCGCCGACCACGCCGAGCACTTCGCCCGGCGCGACGTCCAGATTGATGCGGTCGACCGCGGGCAAGCCGCCGAAGTTGACCGCGAGATTGCGGATGGTCAGTAGATTGCTCATGTTCAGGCCATCCGTTTCAGTTTGGGGTCGAGCGCGTCGCGCAGCCCGTCGCCGAGCAGGTTGATCGCAAGCACCGAGATCAGGATGGACAGGCCAGGCATCGTGACGATCCACCATGCACTGTCGATGTAATCGCGCGCCGACGCAAGCATCGCGCCCCACTCCGCCGACGGCGGCTGCACGCCGAGGCCGAGAAAGCCGAGCGCGGCGGCATCGAGAATCGCCGACGAAAAGCCGAGAGTGGCCTGCACGATCAGCGGCGCGGTGCAGTTCGGCAGCACCTGCGAGAACATCAGCCGCAACGTGCTCGCACCCGCGACCCGCGAAGCGGTCACATACTCCTTCTGCAATTCGCCTTGCGCGGACGCGCGCGTCAGACGCACATAGCCCGGCAGCGCGACGATCGCGATCGCGAGCATCGTGTTGACGAGACCCGGACCGATGATCGCGACCACCGCGACCGCGAGCAGCAGCGACGGCAGCGCGAGCAGCACGTCCATGATGCGCATGATCGGCGTGTCGGCCCATTTCTCGAAGAACGCGGCGATGAGGCCGAGCACGATGCCCGGAATCAGCGCGAGCACGACCGACACGAAGCCGATCCAGAACGACAGCCGCGCGCCGTACATCAGACGCGAGAGGATGTCGCGGCCCGCTTCGTCGGTGCCGAGAATGAACTTCCAGTTGCCGCCGTCGAGCCACGCGGGTGGAATCTTCACGGAGTCGCGATACTGCTCGATCGGGCTGTGCGGCGCGATCAGCGGCGCGAAGATCGCGATGAAGATCAGCACCAGCACGATGATGCCCGCGCCGACCGCGCCGCGGTTGCGCGAGAAGTTCGCCCAGAATTCGCGCGCCGCGATGGCGCGGCCGCTCGGTGGGGTGACCGCTTGGGGGACGGTGTTTTGAATGTCAGCCATGGTCGTGATTACCTCGTATGGCGAATGCGCGGGTTGAGCACGCCGTACAACAGATCGACGACGAGGTTCACGACGATCACCAGCGTCGCGATCAGCAGGATACCGCCCTGCACGACCGGATAATCGCGCCGGCCGATCGCATCGATCAGCCACTTGCCGATGCCCGGCCATGAAAACAGCGTTTCGGTCAGCACCGCGCCGGCAAGCAGCGTGCCGACCTGCAAACCGATCACCGTAACGACCGGAATCAGCGCATTGCGCAGCGCATGCACGACGATCACGCGTCCCGGCGACAGCCCCTTCGCACGCGCGGTGCGGATGTAGTCCTCGCGCAGCACTTCGAGCATCGACGAGCGCGTCATGCGCGCGACCACCGCGAGCGGAATCGTGCCGAGCACGATCGCGGGCAGGATCAGATGGCTCAACGCGGACTTGAACGCGCCTTCGTCGGTGGACATCAGCGAGTCGATCAGCATGAAGCCGGTCACGTGCGGAATGTCGTATTCGACTGCGATGCGGCCCGACACTGGCGTCAAGCCGAGCTTGACCGAGAACACCATGATGAGGATCAAGCCCCACCAGAAGATCGGCATCGAGTAGCCGGTCAGCGCGGTGCCCATCACGCCGTGATCGACCACCGTGCCGCGCCTCAGTGCCGCAAACACGCCCGCCGGCAGGCCGACGATCAGCGCGAACAGCATCGCGCACATCGACAGTTCGACGGTGGCGGGAAAGCGTGCGAGGAATTCGCCCATCACGCTGGTGTTGGTGATGATCGAAGTGCCGAGGTTGCCGTGCAACGCACGGACGATGTAGTGGAAGTACTGGATCGGCAAGGGCTCGTCGAGCCCGAGGCGGTGCATCGCGGCCGCATGCATGGCCGGATCGACGCCGCGCTCGCCCATCATCACTTCGATGGGGTCGCCCGGGATCAGGTGAATCAGCGCGAACGCAAGGATCGTGATGCCGATGAACGTCGGTATCACCATGCCGATGCGGCGCAAAACGAAGCGGAACATGGTTCGCTCCTATGGTACTGGTGATGAAAAAACGCAACCGGCGACGAGGGCTCGTGACCCCGGTCGCCGGACCATTTCGACCAGTTTTCTAACCGTGCGAAAGCGTACTCTACTGCGGCGTACTGTGCGAACTTTACGAATTACTTGATGCTGACGCCGTCGAATCGCGCATAGCCGAGCGGTTCGATGCGCATGTCGACCACCTTCTTGCTGACCGGCTGATAGACGGTCGAGTGCGCGATCGGCGAGAACGGCAGTTGCTGCGCGAAGATGTGCTGAGCGTCGCCGTAGATCTTCGTGCGAGTCGGCACGTCCGAAGTCGTGCGGCCCTTCTGGATCAGATCGTCGAACGGCTTGTAGCACCACTTCGAGAAGTTGTTGCCGTTGATCGCCTCGCAGCCGAGCAGCGTGCCGAGCCAGTTGTCCGGATCACCGTTGTCGCCGGTCCAGCCGATCAGCATCGAGTCGTGTTCACCCGCGTGCGCGCGCTTGATGTACTCACCCCATTCGTACGTGACGATCTTCGCCTTCACGCCGATCTTCGCCCAGTCCGCCTGGATCATTTCCGCCATCAGACGAGCGTTCGGGTTGTACGCGCGCTGCACCGGCATCGCCCACAGCGTGATGTCGAAGCCGTTCGGGTAGCCGGCCTTCGCCAGCAGATCCTTCGCCTTGGCCGAATCGTACGATGCTGCCGGCAGATTCTTGACGAACGACCATTGGGTCGGCGGCATCGGGTTCGTCGCGAGCTGGCCCGCGCCCTGGTAGACCGAGTCGATGATCGCCTTCTTGTTGATCGCCATGTCGAGCGCCTGACGCACTTCGAGCTTGTCGACCGGCTTGTGCGACACGTTGTACGCGAGGTAGCCGAGGTTGAAGCCGGGCTGCGACGGCATGTCGATGTTCGGCTCGGCTTTCAGCGGCGCGATGTCGGCCGGACGCGGATAGCTCATCACCTGGCATTCGTCGCGCTTGATCTTCTGCACGCGCACGCCGGCGTCCGGCGTGATCGAGAAGATCAGCTTCGAGATCTTCACCGCGTTCGGCTTCCAGTATTCTGGATTGCCGTCGAAGCGGATCGTCGCGTCCTTCGTGTAGCTGCGGAAGATGAACGGACCGGTGCCGACCGGGAACTGATTGATATCGGCGGCCTTGCCTGCCTTGAGCAGCTGATCCGCATATTCGGCCGACAGGATCGACGCGTATTCCATCGCCAGATTCTGGATGAACGGCGCGTTGACTTCCTTCAGCGTGAACTTGACCGTGTACGGGTCGACTTTCTCGACGCTCGTGATCAGCTTGTCGAGGCCCATGTCGGTGAAGTACGGGAACTGCACCGGATACGCCTTGCGGAACGGCTGGTTCGGGTCGAGCATGCGCTGGAACGAGAACACCACGTCGTCCGCGTTGAATTCGCGCGTCGGCTTGAAGAACGAGGTGGTCTGGAACTTCACGCCATGACGCAGATGGAACGTGTAGGTCTTGCCATCGGGCGACACGTCCCACTTCTCGGCGAGGCCGGGTTCGACCTTGGTGCCGCCGCGCTCGAATTCGACGAGGCGGTTATAGACGGTGAACGTGTTGGCCGTGAAGTCGACGCCCGTCGTGTATTGGGCCGGATCGAAACCCGCGGGACTGCCTTCCGAGCAGTAGACGAGGGTTTTGTTCGGAATCCCAGCGGCCTGCGCGCTCGTGACGCCAAGCAGGGATGCCGCTGCGGCTGCGACGAGCGTAGACACACGCGCGACGCGCAACAGATTGTTTTGCTTCATGTTTCCTCCAGGTTCAGGGCCGGCTTGCGCCGGCGTAGCGGGATATTACTTGAGCTTGGGCCGGCCACCAAGCGGAGCAAAATCCCTCTGTTGACGATAGGAAACACTTCGTGCAAACGTTTTGCCGCGGTACTGTCGCGGGCCGGACGGCCCGTTCGAGCCGCCCGGCGACGAAAGCGGCGCAAAAAGCGCGCCGCGTCCGCTTACTTCACCCCGACCTCCAGGAATTGCGTCGGTCCGAACGGATCGATCTTGAAGCCCGTCACGTTCTTGCTGATCGGCTGATACACGGTCGAATGCGCGATCGGCGTGAACGGCACCTGGTCCTTGAAGATTTCCTGAGCCTGGGTGTAGGCCTTCAGCCGATCGGGCATCTTGGTGGTGCTGCGGCCCTGCTTGATCAGATCGTCGTAAGGTTTGTAGCACCACTTCGAGAAGTTGCTGCCGTTGACCGCGTCGCAGCCGAGCAACACGCCGAGCCAGTTGTCGGGGTCGCCATAGTCACCGGTCCAGCCGATCAGCATCGCCTGATGCTCGCCGGCGTGCGCGCGGCGGATGTACTCGCCCCACTCGTACGTGGCGATATTCACCTTGACGCCGATCTTCGCCCAGTCCGACTGCAGCATTTCGGCCATCAGGCGCGCGTTCGGGTTATACGGGCGCTGCACCGGCATCGCCCACAGCGTCAGCTCGAAGCCGTCGGGGAAGCCCGCCTCCTTCAGCAGCGCTTTCGCCTTGTCGGCGTCGTACGGCGCGTCCTTCAGGCTTTTGTCGTAGCCCCATTGCGTCGGAGGCATCGGGTTGGTCGCGAGCTGGCCCGCCCCCTGGTAGACCGCTTCGATGATCGCCTTCTTGTTGACCGACATGTCGAGCGCGCGGCGCACGAGCACGTTGTCGAGCGGCTTTTTGGTGGTGTTGTATGCGATATAGCCGAGGTTGAAGCCCACTTCGCTCGGCATCGCGAGCGACCCATCGGCCTTCACGGTCGCGATGTCGGCCGGCCGCGGGTACGACATCACCTGGCATTCGCCCCGCTTCAGCTTTTGCAGGCGCACGGCCGGATCGACGGTGATCGCGAAGATCAGCTTGCCGACCTTCGCGACGCCCGGCTTCCAGTAGTCGGGATTGCCGTCGAAGCGGATGGTGTCGTCCTTCGTATAACTGCGGAAGATGAACGGACCGGTGCCGACCGGGTACTGGTTGATATCCGACGCCTTGCCCGCCTTCAGCAGCTGATCCGTGTATTCAGCCGACAGGATCGAGGCGAACGGCATCGCGATCTGCTGCAGGAACGGCGCGTCGACTTCCTTCAGCGTGAAGCGCACCGTGTACGGATCGACCTTCTCGATCTTGGCGATGTTCTTCGCGAGACCGAGATCGTTGAAGTACGGGAAATTGACCGGATACGCCTTGCGGAACGGATTCTCGGGATCGAGCATGCGCTCGTAGGTGAACACGACGTCGTCCGCGTTGAATTCGCGGGTCGGCTTGAAATACGACGTGGTCTGGAATTTGACGCCGCGGCGCAGATGGAACGTATAGGTGAGGCCGTCGGCCGACACGTCCCACTTTTCGGCGAGTCCCGGCTCGATGTCCGTGCTGCCATGCGCAAACTCGACGAGCCGGTTGTAGACCGTGTACGAGCCGGCGCTGAACTCGACACTGGTCGTGTATTGCGCGGTATCGAAGCCCGCCGGGCTGCCTTCGGAGCAGAAAATCAGCGTCTTGTCGGGCAGCGTGGCCGCCTGCGACGCGGCGGGCGCGAGGCCGCTCGTGGCGACCGCGAGCGCGGCGAGAGCCGGCAGGCAGAACTGGTGAAGCGCGAACAGTCGGTGTGCCGCAGTCATTCTTGTCACTGTCATATCGTCCTCCGCACAGCAGCCGGGGTAGCTGCTTTTCGATGATAGACAGCCCAAAAATGAGCTTCAACAGGGACTTACCACGCTATTTGGGACAAATTCGAGACCCACGCCAGCCTGACGGGGACCGCGCGGCCGTTGCAGCCGCGCGGGCATGGCCGTTACACGGCGAGCCGTTCGCAGATCGCCTTGGTCGACGTGGCCGCGTTCAGCGTATAGAAGTGCAGGCCGGGCACCTTCGCGTCGACGAGCCGTTGACACAGATCCGTCACCACGTCGAGCCCGAACGCGCGGATCGACTCGCGATCGTCGCCGAAGCTCTCGAGCCGGCGCGCGATCCAGCGCGGTACTTCGGCGCCGCACATTTCGGAGAAGCGCATCAGCTGCGAGAAGTTCGTGATCGGCATGATGCCGGGCACGATCGGCACGTCGACGCCGAGCTGGCGCGCATCGTCGACGAAACGGAAGTATGCGTCCGCGTTGAAGAAGTACTGCGTGATCGCCGAGTTCGCGCCGGCCTTCACCTTGCGTGCGAAATTCTCCAGATCGTGACGCGGCGAGCGCGACTGCGGATGGTATTCCGGGTAGCCCGCCACCTCGATCCAGAACCAGTCGCCGAACTCGGCGCGGATGAAGCTGACGAGCTCCGACGCATAGCGCAGCTCGCCGACCGCGCCCATGCCCGAGGGCAGGTCGCCGCGCAGCGCGACGATATGGCGGATGCCGTGCGCGCGGTACTCGTTAAGAATCGCGCGCAGGCTTTCCTTCGACGAGCCGATGCACGACAGGTGCGGCGCCGCCTCGAGCCCTTCCTTCGCCATGTCGATGACGGTATCGAGCGTGCCTTGCTGGGTCGAGCCGCCGGCGCCGAACGTGACGGACACGAACTTCGGCTTGAGCGACACGAGTTGCGCGCGGGTCGCGCGCAGTTTGTCGATGCCTTCCTGCGTCTTCGGCGGGAAGAATTCGAATGAGAGTTCGATCGGATTCATAGTGAATAAGGTCAACCGAGACTGCGGTTGCCGAAAATGAGCGCGGACAGCAGCCACGACACGATGCTGTACAGGATCGAGCCGAAGAACGCCGACCAGAAGCCCGACACCTCGAAGCCCTTCAACAGCGACGAGGCCAGCCAGAAGCACAGCGCATTGACGACCAGAATGAAGAGTCCGAGCGTGAGGATCGTGACGGGCAGCGTCAGCAGGATCAGTACCGGCCGAATCACCGCATTGATGAGACCGAGCACGATAGCGACGATCAGCGCGGTGCCGAAGCTACGGATGTGGATCGACGGAACGATGTAGGTGATGATCAGCAGCGCGAGCGCGTTGATGAGCCAGGTCAGCAGCACGGTCATGTTAGAACTCCTTGTAAGCACCTGTGCGGGGAAGATGTCCAGCAAATGAAAAGCGGCGCTGTCGAACAAAGCGGCGCATTGCGCGCCGCCCCGAGATCAGACCGTCAAACTTTTCACCGCCGTCCGCTTGGCCGGGCGCGCGAAGCGCGCCTCGAACCCGCGGGCGGCCGCCTACTTAGTAGCGATAGTGGTTCGGCTTGAACGGACCGTTCTTGTCGACGCCGATGTAGCCGGCCTGCGCGTCGGACAGCACGGTCAGGTTCGCGCCGATACGCGCCAGATGCAGACGCGCGACCTTCTCGTCCAGGTGCTTCGGCAGCACGTACACCTTGTTCTCGTACTTCGCGCCCTGCGTGAACAGTTCGATCTGCGCGAGCGTCTGGTTCGTGAACGAGTTCGACATCACGAACGACGGGTGGCCCGTCGCGCAGCCGAGGTTCACGAGACGGCCTTCGGCCAGCAGGATCACGCGCTTGCCGTCCGGGAAAATGATGTGGTCGACTTGCGGCTTGATGTTTTCCCACTGGTACTGACGGGTCGACGCGACGTCGATTTCCGAGTCGAAGTGGCCGATGTTGCAGACGATCGCGTTATGACGCATCGCCTTCATGTGATCGTGGTTGATCACGTGATAGTTGCCGGTTGCGGTCACGAAGATGTCGGCTTTATCCGCCGCGTATTCCATCGTCACGACGCGGTAGCCTTCCATCGCCGCTTGCAGTGCGCAGATCGGATCGATTTCGGTGACCCACACGGTCGCGCCCAGACCGCGCAGCGATTGCGCGCAGCCCTTGCCCACGTCGCCGTAGCCCGCCACGACCGCGATCTTGCCGGCGATCATCACGTCGGTCGCGCGCTTGATGCCGTCGACCAGCGACTCGCGGCAGCCGTACAGGTTGTCGAACTTCGACTTCGTGACCGAGTCGTTGACGTTGATGGCCGGGAACGGCAGACGGCCTTCCTTTTCCATCTGGTACAGACGATGCACGCCGGTGGTGGTTTCTTCGGTGACGCCCTTGATTGCCGCGAGGCGCTTCGAGTACCACGTCGGGTCGACCTCGAGGTGCGCGGCGATCGACTTGTACAGCGCGACTTCTTCCTCGTTGGTCGGCTTGGCGATCACCGAGCGGTCCTTCTCGGCCTTCGAGCCGAGGATCAGCAGCAGCGTTGCGTCGCCGCCGTCGTCGAGGATCATGTTGGCGAACTCGCCGTTCGGCCATTCGAAGATGCGGTGCGAGAACTCCCAGTATTCGTCGAGCGACTCGCCCTTGAACGCGAACACCGGCGTGCCGGCCTGCGCGATTGCGGCGGCGGCATGGTCCTGGGTCGAGAAGATGTTGCACGAGGCCCAGCGCACGTCCGCGCCGAGCGCGGTCAGCGTCTCGATCAGCACGCCGGTCTGGATCGTCATGTGCAGCGAGCCGGCGACGCGCGCGCCCTTCAGCGGCTGCTGCGCCTTGTACTCTTCACGCGTCTGCATGAGGCCGGGCATTTCGGTCTCGGCGATCGTGAGTTCCTTGCGGCCCCACGCGGCGAGCGACATGTCTGCAACGACGTAATCCTGCTTTTGGGAATCGATGACTGCGGCGTTCATCACGCCCTCCTTTCTAAGAAATTGACTAGAAATGTGACGTGAGCGCGGTTTGAGGCAACGCACGGATTCGCGTGATGCGCATTCCATGCTGCCGATTGAAGCCTTCGAGCCTGGCGGGCGGCCGGCGAATGTGGATTCGCGGTACCCGTCGCAACGCTCCTCGAAGACGAACGGCGATTGTAGCAAATCGAGATGACTTCGGCGCGCGCGGGATGGTGGGCGCGCCGCTTCAGATCGGCAGCAGGCCCAGCATCGGCGCGAGCAGCACCATCGCGACGCCGGCGATCATCATCGTCAGGCTGGACACGACGCCCTCCTCGCTGCCGATCTCGCGTGCCTTCGCGGTGCCGACGCCATGCGCGGCCGCACCGAACAGCGCGCCGCGCGCGAGCCGCGTGCGCAGCGGCATGAACGCGAGCACGAGTTCGCCGAACAGCATGCCGCAGACGCCCGTCGCGATCACGAACAGCGCGCTCAGATCCTTCGGCGCGTGAATCCTGTCTGATACGGCGAGCGCGAACGGCGTCGACACCGAGCGCGTCATCAGGCTGCGCTGCAATTCCGGCGACAGATGCAGCAGCTTCGCGAGCACCAACGAGCCGCCGACGCCGACCAGAATGCCCACCGTCACGCCGACGGACAGCGAGATCCAGTGACGCTTCAGCAATGCGCGGTACTCGTAGATCGGCACGGCGAACGCGACCGTCGCGGGGCCGAGCAGCCACATCAGCCAGCGCGTGTCCTCGAAGTACAGCGAATAGGGAATGTGCGCGAGCGCGACGATCGCGACGAGCGCGGCCGGCACGGTCAGCATCGGCGTGAGCCATGGCGAGCGCACGCGCGCATACAACGCCTTCGACGCGAAATACAGCGCGATCGTCAGCGCGAGGCAACCTGCCGCGATCAGGCGCGAGGCGTCGTCGGCCAGCAGCGAAGCGAGAATGTGCGGGCTCATCGGCGCTCGCGCGACAGACTGCCTGCCTCGCGCGCAACCCGCACGCGGCGCAGCGCGAAACGCCGTTCGACGCGCGCGGCCTGATCGACGGCGAACGCCACCGCGACCATCACCATCAGCGTGCCGGCGATCACGACCAGCGCAAGACGCCAGCCGTCCGCGCGGAACAGGCCGCCGTATTGCACGGCGGCGACCGCGGCCGGTATAAAGAACAGCAGCATGTCGGACAGCAGCCAGTCCGCGCCGGCCTTGACCCAGCGCGGCGCGACGCCGCCGCAAAACAGCAGCGCGAGCAGCACGACGAGGCCGAGCACGCCGCCCGGCACCGGCAGATGAAGCCGTCGCACGATGAAATCGGCGCCGATCCACAGCGCGGCGATCGCGGCGCTTTGCACGGCGATGCGTGCGACCCGGCCGATGCCATCCGCGCGGCCGCTCGAACCGCCATCGGCGGGAGGGGCGGAACGGACGAAAACTGGCGTGGACATGGCATTCCTTGGCTGACTCGGAAGGCACTCAGTATGCAGCGCGCCGCGCCATAAACAAAATGACTTACAATCATCGAAACCATTCCAAACTGGAATTCTGGAGGCCACGATCATGGAACTCCGCGCGCTGCGCTATTTCGTCGAAGTGGTCCGTCAGCAGAGCTTCACGGTCGCCGCCGAGCAGATGTTCGTCACGCAGCCGACCATCAGCAAGATGGTCAAGTCGCTGGAAGATGAAATCGGCTCGCCGCTGCTGCTGCGCGACGGCCGTCAGATGGTGCTGACCGACGTCGGCCGGATCGTCTATCAGCGCGGCCAGGACGTGCTCGCCGCGCACGCGCAACTGCAGGCCGAGCTGAACGATCTCGACACGCTCGGGCGCGGCGAACTCGCCATCGGCATCCCGCCGATGGGCGGTGAGCTCTTCACGCCCGCAATCGCCGCATTCCGCCAGCGCTATCCGAAGATCGAACTGAAGCTGTTCGAGCAGGGCTCGCGCGCAATCGAAGCCGCGCTGATCAACGGCGAGCTGGAACTCGGCGGGGTGCTGCAGCCGGTCGATCCCGACAACATCGACGTGCTGCCGATGTCGCGCCAGTTGCTGTGGCTCGTTGCGCGCAGCGGCTCGCGCTGGGACGCGTCGAACGAGGTGCCGCTCGCGCAGCTCGCCACCGAGCCGTTTGTGTTTTACGGCGAGAGCCTCGCGTTGAACGACGTCGTGCTGAACGCGTGCCGCGCGGCGGGATTTGCGCCGGCGATCGTCGGGCGCAGCGGGCATTGGGACTTCATGGCGGCACTGGTGCTGGCCGGCGTCGGCATCGCGCTGCTGCCCGCGCCCTATTGCCGGCGGCTCGATCCCGCGCAGTTCACCTGCCGCCCGGTCGTCGAACCGGAGATACCGTGGGAAATGGCAATCGGCTGGCGCCGCAACGGCTATCTGTCGCACGCGGCGCGCGCATGGCTCGACGTCGCGCGGGAAACACTGCCGACGCACATCAGCGACGATTTCATGCTCGGACCGGGAATCGGCTTCAACGGAATCGCGGCGCCGGACGAAGCTTAGCTACCCGCGCATGAATGAAGCGCGGCGGGCGGTTGCACTGCGCCGCCGCGTTTCTCGAACTCGTCGTCAGCGGCGATCAAGCCGCCTGCGCCGACAGCCCAGCTCCTTGTCGCCGGCTTGCCGCGATCAACTCCGCCGCCCGTTCGCCGATCATGACCGTCGGCGAGTTGGTGTTGCCGCCGATCAGGGTCGGCATCACCGACGCATCGACGATCCTCAACCCCGTCACGCCGCGCACGCGCAATTGCGGATCGACGACCGAGCGCGCGTCGCCGCCCATCCGGCAGGTGGCGACCGGGTGATAGATCGTGTCCGCGCGCTCGGCGATCGTCTGGCGCAGTTCAGCGTCCGATTGCCCCGGCCGCGTATATAACTCCTTGCCGCCGTGCAGCGCGAGCGACGGCGCGTCGAGAATGCGCCGCGCGATCTTCGCGCCCTCGACGAGCAGATCGAGATCGCGCGCATCGCTCAGAAAGCGCGGATCGATCAGCGGCGCGACACGCGCATCGGCGCTCGCGAGCGTCACGGTGCCGCGGCTATGCGGACGCAGCACACACACGTGCAGCGAATAGCCGTGGCCCCAGTGCATATGGCGGTTGTGATCGTCGACGATCGCCGCGCAGAAATGCAATTGCAGATCGGGCCGCTCGAGTGTCGGCCGGGTCTTCAGAAACCCGCCCGCCTCGGCGACGTTGCTCGACAGCATGCCGCGCCCGTGCCGCATGAACGTGACGAATTGCGGCAGCATCCGCGCGATGCCGCGCACCGAGAAACCGACCGGCTCGATCGACCTCACCCGCTTGTTGATCGTGAAATCGATGTGATCGGTCAGGTTCTGGCCGACTTCGGGTGCGTCGTGCAGCACGTCGATGCCGAGCGAGCGCAACTGCGCGGCCGGCCCGATGCCCGAGCACATCAGTAGTTGCGGCGAGTTGAACGCGCCCGCGGCGAGCACGACCTCGGCGCGCGCGGCGAGCGTTTCGATCCGGCCGGCGCGCGCGATCTCGACGCCGCTCGCGCGCTTGCCGTCGAACACGACGCGCAGCACGGTTGCATCGGCGATCGTGTGCAGGTTCGCGCGCGGCCGGTCGTAGATATACGCGCGCGCAACGCTGCAGCGTCGCCCGTCGCGTTGCGTGACCTGATAGAAGCCGATGCCTTCCTGGTCCGCGCCGTTGAAATCGTCGTTCGCCTTGTAGCCCGCTTCGAGCGCGGCCTGCACGAAGCGCTTTGAAAACGGATTCTTGAAGCGCAGATCCGACACCGTCAGCGGACCGGCCTCGCCATGCCATGCATCGGCGCCGCGCTGGTTGTCTTCGGCGCGGCGGAAATACGGCAGCACCTCGGCCCACGACCAGCCGTCGCAGCCGAGCCGCGCCCACTCGTCGTAATCGAGCGGATGGCCGCGCGTGTAGATCATCGCGTTGATCGCGCTCGATCCGCCGAAACCGCGTCCGCGCGGCTGATAGCCCTGGCGACCGGCGAGCCCCGGCTGCGGCGTGCTCAGGTAGCCGTAGTTGGTCTTCAGCCGGTTCGGCACCACGGCCGCGACGCCGACCGGCATGTTCACCAGCAGATTGCGCCCGGTATGCGGACCGGCTTCGACCAGCGCGATGGTCGCGTCGGGACAGCTATCCGCGAGACGGCTCGCGAGCGTGCAGCCACCCGAGCCCGCACCGACGATGATGTAGTCGTATTGCATGCGCTCCTCCTGATGGGCCGCGTTGCTCGCGGACCCTGTCCCGTGCACACTTGTCTACGTGTGTTTTCTGCGCATTGTAGGGAGCGTTTTGGGGCCGCGGCGGCTTACTGACAGAACGATTCCTCTAAACGCCGGCGGCATCGCGCCCCTATGATGCAAGTCGCGCACGTCGCCGTCTGTGGGCCGTGCGCGGCTTTCAAACATGGCGCGACGCGCGCCTTCTCCGCGCATGCAACATCACGCGCCGCGCTCGAACAGATGCGTCGAGACGCATCGCGGATGCCGTCGGCAAAGCGGCGCACAATAGCGAAAACACGGAGACAGCAGATGGAACGGCACGGCTTCGGACAGACTCACGAGGTGACGAATCAGGCGCCTGCGCTCGCGGACTACAACCTGTTCGGGAGTGACGCCGCCTTGAGCGCGGCCGTCGATCGCGACGGCGCGAGCTGGCATCGCGAGGCGCTGCTGCGACACGGCGCGGCGCTGACGACACCCGAGACGCTCGCGCTCGCCGAGCTCGCCAACCGCCATACGCCGGAGCTGGTCACGCATAGTCCACGCGGCGAGCGCATCGACGCGCTCGAGTTTCATCCCGCATGGCACGAACTGCTCGCGCTGCTGCGTCGCGAAGGACTGCACGCGCTGCCGTTTTCCGATCCGCGAAGTGGCGCGATGGCCGCGCGCTGCGCTGGCTACTTCATGCATGCGCAGATCGAATCCGGCTCGCTGTGTCCACTAACGATGACCTTCGCGAGCATTCCGGTATTGCAGCGCGAGCCCGCGCTGTTCAAGACACTGCGCGAGCAGTTGTACACGCGCGAGCACGATCCGCGCGACGTGCCGCTCACGCAGAAGCGCTCGATGATGATCGGCATGGGCATGACCGAGAAACAGGGCGGCTCCGACGTGCGCAGCAACCAGACGCGAGCGCATGCGCTCGACGGAGCCGGCGGGCGCGGCGGCGCCTACGGGCTCATCGGTCATAAGTGGTTTTTCTCGGCGCCGCAATGCGACGCGCATCTGGTGCTCGCGCGCACCGACACGCACGAGGGACTGTCGTGCTTTTTCGTGCCGCGCTTCGCGCCGGACGGCAGCAAGAACGCGGTGCAGATCCAGCGTCTGAAGGACAAGCTCGGCAACCGCTCCAACGCAAGCAGCGAAGTCGAATTTCTCGACGCGTACGGCGTGATGATCGGCGACGAAGGACGCGGCGTGCCGACCATCATCGAAATGGCGAACTACACGCGGCTCGACTGCGTGATCGGCAGCGCCGCGCTGATGCGCGCCGCGCTCGTGCAGGCGATCCATCATGCGCGGCATCGCAGCGCGTTCGGCCGGCACCTCGCCGAGCAGCCGCTGATGCGCAACGTGCTCGCCGATCTCGCGCTCGAATCGGAAGCGGCGACGGTGCTGTTCATGCGTCTCGCGCGCGCGTTCGAGCAATCCGCCGATGCGTCGTCGGCTTCATTGGCCGAACGCGCATGGCGGCGCATCGTTACGCCGGCCGCGAAGTACTGGGTCTGCAAGCGCGCGCTCGAATTCACCGGCGAGGCGATGGAAGTGTGGGGCGGCAACGGCTACGTCGAAACCGGGCCGATGGCGCGCTTCTATCGCGAGGCGCCGGTCAACTCGATCTGGGAAGGCTCGGGCAACGTGATGTGCCTCGACGTGCTGCGCGCGATGGAACGCGAGCCGCAAGCCGCGCAAGCGCTGTTCGCCGCCTGGCAGGACGTCGCGCGCGCGCATCCAGCATTGGGCGCGGCGCTCGCGCGGCTCGCCGCGACGCTGAACGGGCCAGCCGAACAGCGCGAGGCATCGGCACGACGTATCGCGCAGCAGATCGTGCTGATCGCGCAGGCCACGCTGCTCGCGCAGCACGCGCCCGCGGCGGTCGCCGACGCATTCATCGCAACGCGTGTCGCCGACGGCTGCGGCGAAAGCGGCCGCGTGTACGGCACGCTGCCGGCCACGTTCGATCACGCGGCGATCATCGAGCGCGCCTTTCCCGCTTAAGCGCGGCGGGGCCCGCTAACTGCGGGCGCTCCGCTCGCAATACCGACGCAAGCTCAAACCAATAAGCGCGCTCGACGCGCATCGTCATCCATCAGGGAGTGGACTCACATGAAGAATGATCTGTCGGGGGTCGCCGCGCTCGAAGCGCTGCTGCGCGATCAGCGTCACGCGTACCTGCGCGCGCCGTATCCGTCGTGGGACACGCGCGCGACGCATCTGCGCGCGCTGCGCAAGCTGATGCTCGACAATCGCGACGCGCTCGCCGATGCGATGCACGCGGACTTCGGCAATCGAGCGAAAGAAGAAGTGCTGCTCGCCGAATTCCTGCTCGTGAAGGAAGAGATCGACGCAGCGCTGCGTCACGGCAAGCGCTGGATGAAAGCGCAGCGCCGCCGCACCAACAAGTGGCTGCTGCCGGCGCGCGCGAAGGTGGTGCCGCAGCCGCTCGGCGTGGTCGGCATCATCGTGCCGTGGAATTATCCGGTGTTGCTCGCGGTCGGGCCGTTGATCAGCGCGCTGACGGCCGGCAATCGCGCGATCATCAAGATGTCCGAGCTGACGCCGCGTACCTCGGCGCTATTCGAGTTGCTGATCGGCCAGACCTTCGCGCGCAATCACGTCGCGGTCGTCAACGGCGACGCGGCGCTCGCGGCCGCGTTCAGCGCGCAGCCGTTCGATCATCTGCTGTTCACCGGCTCGACCAAGGTCGGTCACGAAGTGATGCGCGCGGCGGCCGAGCATCTGACGCCGGTCACGCTCGAACTCGGCGGCAAGTCGCCGGCGCTGATCGGCGCGCATGCGCGTTTCGACAACGCGGTCGACAACCTGATCGCCGGCAAGACGCTGAACGCTGGGCAGACCTGTATCGCGCCCGACTATGTGCTGGTGCCGCGCGGCAAGGAGCAGGCGTTCATCGAACGGGCGCGCGTGCGAATGGCGAGGATGTACCCGGACTTCGCGCAGAACCCGGACTACACGTCGATCATTTCGGCGCGGCACTTCGAGCGGCTCGAACGTCTCGCCGACGAAGCGCGGGCTGCGGGCGCGCAGTTGCACGCGCTGACCGACGCGACGCCCGATGCCGCGAGCCGGCGCTTTCCGCTGATTGCCGTGACTGGCGCGCCGAACGAATGCGCGCTGATGCAGGAGGAGATTTTTGGGCCGCTGTTGCCGCTCGTGCCGTATGACACGCTTGATGACGCGATCGCGTGGATCAATGCGCGGCCGCGGCCGCTGGCGCTTTATCTCTATGCCGACGATGCGCGGACTGTTGAGCGTGTCACGCTCGAAACTATTGCCGGTGGAATGGCGGTTAATGAGACGTTAATGCAGCTTGCGTGTGAGAGTTTGCCGTTCGGCGGGGTTGGAGCGAGTGGCATGGGGGCGTACCACGGGTATGAGGGGTTCGTTACTTTTTCGAAGATGAAGCCTGTGCTTATGCAGGCGCGCCTCAACGCGCGTGGGTTGATCTCGCCGCCGTATGGGAGACGCGTGAACGCGTTGTTGAAGTTGATGATGAGGTTTTGATTTTTCATCTTGGGCGGTGAGGCCTTTTTTGTCTTTGTTCTTGGCGGGGTTGGCCTTTCCTTGCTGACTTATTGGTCTATTAGCGTTGCCCCTGTGCGGGGCGGCACCTACTTTCTTTACTGCTGCAAAGAAAGTAGGCAAAGAAGACAGCTTTAAACCGCTAACTCTTAAGCGGGTCCCTCGGTCCGCACGAGGTAGTGGTGCATCTGGAATCCGGGCTTCCGCACATTCGGCGCTAGTGACAAGGCAGTCATTCTTCCGGCGGCGCTGCGCGCGCCGAAACCCTGTTCCAAAACCACTGGTTGTTTCGGGGCTTCGCTGGGGCCCAGCCGTTTGTTCGCAAATTATCAGCACACTCTTATCGCCACTCAGATTTAAGCCGAGTAAAAAAGGATGCCCGCATTTTGTATTACCCAGCGGCGAGATTTTCAAGCCGCCCAGCGGTCATAAACCTTCTCCAGGACAACATACGTGGCGTACGAAGGAACATTTCTTGTGAATAACGCGCCGTTGTCGCCACTGACGATTTTCGGCGTCGGCACATTCAACGCGTTTTCAGGTCACCATCAATATCGCAATCGCGGCGGATGCACAGCGGTGCCTAACGACGGCCCTATACCGGCGGGTAAATATTGGATCGTTGACCGCCCCAAGGGCGGCATCCGCTCTCAGGCTTACGCGTGGGCTCAAGATACCTTCAACTCAGCATTCGGCACGCCTTCGAATCACAGTGAATGGTTCGCGCTCTATCGGGATGACGGCAGCATTGATGACATAACCTAAGGCGCGGGCAGTTCCGGTTGCATCCGGCAGGCGGTCAAGGTATTTCACTTGGTTGTATTACCGTGCCGAGCCATAGCGATTTCATGAGAATCCGCAACGCGCTGATCCACACCACTACTATTCCTGCCCGCAGTTCGGGGCTTCGCGCGTACGGAACAATCGAGGTCATCACGTATGGCAGCACTTGCCCGTAGGCTATTCAAGATCGCGCTGTTTGTCGGTCTGTTCTGTCTCGCCGTACCCTATATCCACACGTATCCCTGGCCAATGCCTGAAAGCCAGTCGGTGATTTGGTGGCGTGCTTCGCGCTGGCTTGGAATCCGCGATCCCGAGGATTTGTATTTCGTCGTGTGGGTGACTATTGATCTGCTTGTGGCGGCGTTAGCGTATTTGGCGATTATCAGGCTATGGCGGTGCTGGCGGGGCTGGAATAGGCACATAGAATCGTAACGGCTTGCAGGCCGCGCACGTCGCGCAAGAGATCGTCGGGCGCCGCATAGCGTGACGGCTTCGATAGGGATATTTATTTTGTCGGTGTTCTTACGGGGTTGGCCTTTCCTTGCTTTCTTATCGGTCTATTAGCGTTGCCCCTGTGCGGGGCGGCACCTACTTTCTTTGTTGCTGCAAAGAAAGTAGGCAAAGAAGACAGCTTTAAACCGCTAGCTCTTAAGCGGGTCCCTCGGTCCGCATGAGGTAGTGGTGCGTATCCGTGGTCATATCGTGCGCGATTATCCCGCGCTGGCCAATGATCCGACCTTGCGCGACCGGCTTAATGCGCCTTTACGCAAACAAAGATGCTCCGCTTTACACATGACGGGCCGATAGTCGATTTCCTGTATGCGGAAGCGACGACGCCGGGGTTTTACTGGATTCCGGAGGTCATAGCATGGCTGCACAAACCCGGCGTTCGGCAAGAAAAGACCAACACAAGAGGGAGTGTCTGAATTTTTGTGTGCAAGGCGTCTGAACATTTCAGGCGTGGCAGGCGATCAATTTCATTCTAGCTGTTGGGTCGTGTGAAGCGATCCTCGTAGAGGATCGCGAACTGCCGCATGGCGG
>NZ_JAYMRT010000024.1:0-79580 GCF_038900515.1 Burkholderia sp. JPY481 | reverse complement strand
GAATATCGCGCTTGTACTGGTCGAACTTGCCGGACGCAAACAATCCCCGTGGCGGCACGAGGATCTTGTGCAGTTCATTGACCACCGACGATTTGCCGATGCCCGAATAACCGGAAACCAGCACGAGTTCGGGCACGCCATTGCCGAGAATCCGGTCGAACGTGGTGACCAGGGTATCGACTTCCCGCTCACGTCCGTAAAGCTTCTCGGGGATCATCAGCCGGTCGGGGGTGCCGTGCTCGTCCAGCGGAAAGTCGTCGATGCGACCTTGACGCTGCCAGTCCGCGAGGCAACGCCGCAGATCATGCTCGACACCGGCGGCAGTCTGATAACGCTCCTCGGCGGTCTTGGCGAGCAGCTTCATGACGATGCGGGAGATGACGGCGGGGATGGCTTCCATCCGCGCGTTGGGTGCCAATGGCGTTCTGGCGATATGGCAGTGCACCCATTCCATCGCGTCCGTGGCGGCAAACGGCAGGACGCCTGTCAGCATCTGATAGAACGTGACGCCGAGCGCATACAGATCGCTGCGCGAATCGATCGAGCGGTTCATCCGGCCGGTCTGCTCGGGCGCCATGTAGGCAAGTGTTCCGGCGATGGTTTCGGGTGGCTCGGGCGCCTGGCGCTCGCGTGGCAGGCGCGAGGCCAGGCCGAAGCCGGTCAGTCGCGGCTGTCCATCGGTGCAATGCACGAGGATATGCGCGGGCTTCAGATCCTTATGGACCAGGCCGCGTTGATGAAGCTTGCCTAGCGCAGCCGCAATGCCGCAAGCGATTTCGAGGAAGTACCCGATCTCGAGTGGTGTGCCGAGCAGACGCACGAGTGGTTCACCACCTGGATCTTCGAATGCCAACGAGACCTGTCCGTTCTCACGCACAAGCCTCAGCGGGCGCACCGCCCACGCACTGTCAAGCTCGTCCTTTAGCGCCAACTCGTGGGCAAGCCGATCGAGACTGGCGGGCATGGGTTGTTCAGCGGCAAGCCGCGCGAACAGCACATTCTGGCCGGCTGCTGCCGAGGACTTTTCTCGCCACAGGACGCGATCGCCACCGTCCCACAAAACATTTTTTTCTTTGTTATCCATCGGTGCTGCGAAGAAATCGACGACTCCCGCGGATGCAGGTTTTCTGTAAGTATACAGGTGCGCTCCGTCGCGACGTCATTATTTGTGTACATAGTCGCAGGTACAACTCTCGCACTGGCAACGTGGGTGTGTGCGACGCGACCCGGAGGTCATGAGGGAAATGAAACGCACCAGATTTCGGCTGCTGATTTGCCAAAGAAGTGGCATCGAAGCTGTAGAAGCGGACACCACGCTCGTCTTCGGCCGGCACACCCATGAGCAGTTTGGTGTGGGTCTGATCGAGCGCGGCGCACAGAAATCGACGAGCGGCCGTGGTCTCGTCGAAGCCAGTGCGGGTGACGTAATCACTGTCAACCCTGGCGAAGTGCATGACGGGGCACCGATCGGCGACGGCGGGCGCTCATGGCGAATGCTGTATCTCGACCCCGCGATCGTTGCCGAGTTGGCCACGGACATTACGGAAGGCCGCAAAGGAGCGACTTGCGAGTTCAGCCAACCAAAAGTCAGTGACCGAAGAATCGCAGCGCAATTCGCCCAACTTTTTCGGGCAATGACCGGCAACATTGCAGACACGCACGGACTGAGGGCAGACGAGACCTTGCTGCTCGTGCTAGCTGGCTTGCTCCAGCCCGCATCCGCCACACACCGGTGCATTCCAGCCGGAATCGCTTCGGCCCGCGCCTTGATCGATGACGATCCCCTAGCTATGGTGACGCTCACGGCACTCGCGGACGAAGCCGGGCTGAGCCGCTATCAGTTCCTGCGCGCTTTCGCGAAAGCGACCGGCCTCACGCCCCACGCCTACATCCTGCAGCGCCGCATTCATCACGCACGCCAGTTGATCCGTCATGGCGCGCGGCTCGCCGAAGCTGCCGCGCAAAGCGGTTTCTCCGATCAAAGCCATATGACGCGGCTGTTCGTCCGTAGTTTCGGCATGACACCGGGTGCGTACGCCGCCGGAGTCGGCTGACCGCCTACGCCTGCAATTTTGTTCAAGACCGTCGGACTGCCGACGCGGAGAATCGAGGCTCAATCTCTTTCTCCGGTGTGAGGCACGATCTTGCTATTTTTCCTTTTCCGCTGTTTTCAACGCGACATTCCAATGCGCGTCGCACGCATGCTCTGGTTTTGCGTATCCACGACGGAGAGGCCATGAGCATCGAATTTCTGGTCACGTCGCTGATCGTCGTAGCTTCGCCCGGAACCGGCGCACTCGTCACAGTGGGCGCTGGTTTGTCGCGCGGGGCGCGTGCAGCAATCGTCGCAGCATTGGGCTGTACGTTCGGCATCCTGCCGCACATGCTGGCGGCGATCACCGGTCTGGCGGCGCTCCTGCATGCGAGCGCTGTCGCGTTCTCAGCGATCAAATATGCGGGCGTCGCCTATCTGCTCTTCATTGCATGGAAAACACTCGAGGAAAAAGGACCGTTGAAGATCACGCTCGACAGCCCCGCACGCACCGACCGGGATGTGATCTTGCACGCGATCCTCGTGAATATCCTCAACCCTAAACTCTCGATCTTCTTCTTCGCATTCCTGCCGCAATTCATCGATCGCGGCGAAAACCAGCCTGCGCTTCGCATGCTGGAACTATCACTCGTCTTCATGGCGATGACGTTCGTCGTGTTCATGGCGTACGGCGTCTTCGCGGCGAGGGTCCGCGACCGCATTCTTTCGCGCCCCGATGTTCTCAAGTGGATGCGCCGGAGCTTTGCAGCCGCGTTCGTCGGAGTCGGGGTCAAGCTTGCCTTGGTGCAGCGGTAGGCTTCCTATCCCGGCACGGCGTGGGCGGACAAGTAAATCCGCCCATATAATCCTTCGATGATCGCGGCTACAAGGCCATAGCTGCGGTCAAGATCTTGGCCTTTGGCAGGGTCTCCAGTTGTTGAATATCGGCCATCAACCCTTGGGCTTGCGCACCACTCATTCCCGCCTTTTTCGTGCAATCGAGAAATTTTTGACGGAACTCGATGGGCGACATTGGATTCTTCGGTTCGCCTTTGGCAAATGCAACCGTTTTGGTAAACGTGCGGCCATCTTTCAGAGAAACGTCAAGGCGTGTAGCACCCGGTCCGCCACCCGGACGTGCCAGGCTTTTGTCTTCCGCCGTGTTGATGCGTTTGACCATTGCCAGCAGATCAGGGCGGCTGATCGCCGCCGTAGTGAAATGTTCGAATCCGACCTTATGGTCCACCAACGCGCACGCCACAACCCAAGGATTGCTGAATTGGGCGTCCACGACAGATGTTAGATTCTGCTTTTTGCCAAGCGGAAAATCGAGAAGAAGATATTCGCCCGGGCCATTGTAGATGGTGATGCTTTCCACATCAGGCGCTTCAATTTTGTTCTCTGCAAACATAGTCAGCGCAGCATCCACCGCCGTATGACTGCCACGGCACGACGGCCATGGTTTGAACGAGACCTCGGTTGCGGCAAAAGTACTTCCCAGTCCCTCGAAGAGGAGATCGCGCGAATACTTATTCCCGTGAAACTGATAATAAAAGCCACGGGGACCTTCCAGAATATTCCTGGCTCCTTGGACGCCCTGCTGAGATAGACGCGCCGCCATTACGCCGGCATAGGAAGCGAAGCCAGCGCCCATACGCTTCGTCAATGCACCATCCAGATGTGCTTGGGAATTACCCGAAGCTTGATGAAATGCAATACCCAGTGCAGATACCAGCTGATCACGCGTCAACCCCATCAGCTTGCCTGCGACAAAAGTCGAAGCAAAATAACCATAAAGACTGGTGTTGTGCCAGCCCACAATGAACGCGTCGACGCCAGGCTGTGCCGAATTGGCCAATCGACAGGCAAGGTCCACGCCCAATGCCGTAGCCGTAATTAGATCCCTGCCGCTGACATTGCCGAGCATGTCGGTTACGGCTAATGCGGCCGGAATCGTGATGACCGAGGGGTGCATGAAAGACCGCTCATAGGTATCGTCATAGTCGAGAGCGTCAGCCATGATTGCATTGACGCGAGCAGCATCCTGGGCGGGAACCTGAATACCGGTGCCCCAGATTGCGGCTTCGCGCTTACCGGCCATCTCGATGGTGAACTCGCGTATCTCTTTGGCTCCCGGCTCATTGGTGCCCCCTAAAGCCGCACCCACTGTGTCCAGAATCTGATTCTTGGTTATGGCAATTACCGCGCTCGGTAGGTTGTCATAGGTGGTCTGCAAACAATAGTCCGCAAGGGCAACGATGTCATCCGGACCAGCGGGGCTTTTTGCTGGAGGCTTCTGTGCCGCCGTCGCATCAGCATAAGCGGACGCGGGAGCCAGCATCAACCCGCCGACCGATGCAATTGAGGTATGGATAAATGATCTGCGATTTAGTTTGGTCATTTAGTTTCCTGAAACGGACTAGCGTCAACCATTGTTCTTGTATCTTCAGAGTCATAACTTGACACCGGCAGACCGGGCCGGTGAACGGTGCGTCCGCCTTGATGTCATCCGCAACGTCCACTTTCAGTGATTAAAGAAGAGAGGCGGTAGCGCAGGTATCTGTACTTTCGCAATTGCAATCAACGCACGATCCAACCTATTTTCAGGTGTGCGCACCGACTAATCACGGTCTTCATTTTGATATGCGTATTTAGACGGCTATTTGATATACATTAATGTTATGCAATATGGTTGCGATGTTGCACCTGCGGGCCAAGGACGGAAATAGGTAAATCCCCGACCTGCGCCGGGAGGATCGCCCGGCACTGGGCAGAACTCGCGAGCGTGTCAGGCGGACGGAAGGGCAGTTCGACGATTTGTACTTGAACAGGTTTCACGGTGATATCGAGGTCTGGCAGCGCAGAGCGTCGGGCGATCGCTCTGGCGGCGCTTGTTATCTGAGCCGCATGAAGCGGCCTGCGGCGGTTGGCCGGGACCCTGGCGCAATTGCGAACCGGCGCTTCGGCGATGCGTGCCTGGATGTCTCACTGGACGGCCCGCTCCGCCATCCATTGCTGTGCAGGAGGATGAAAGCCGGTCAAGCTCCTGCATGCTCGACCAAACTGACTGTAAATGTCATTCGCCGCAGAAGGTATCGCGAACATGGCATTTTCGTTCCGCCGAATGCTTATCAGGCCAAGTACGGAATGAATATTCCTATTTATTGTTTTGTGCGTGGCATACCGATTTTTACACTTGTCGCCTGTTCATACAGGAGTGCCATCCGTGAGTTCCTCTGCCCAATCGAATCTGGACACCTCATTTGAAAATCTGCGCATCCGGCGTGTGGCGGGATTGATTGGCGGAGAAGTTCAGGATTTCAAGCTCTCCCCAGCGCTCGACGAGTCCGTGATCGACACGCTCCATCGCGCGCTGGTGAAGTACAAGGTGCTGTTCTTTCGCGATCAGGGGCATCTGGACGACGTGTCGCACCAGGCGTTCGGCGCCCGATTCGGCGAAACCGTCGCGCATCCGACCGTGCCGTCGCCGGAAGGCACGGCGCTGTTCGAGCTGGATGCGTCCAAAGGTGGCGGCCGTGCAGATTCCTGGCACACGGACGTCACTTTCGTCGATGCGTTCCCGAAGATTTCCATTCTGCGCGGCGTGAAGATTCCGGCTTACGGCGGCGATACGGTGTGGGCCAACACGGCCGTCGCCTACGAACGTCTGCCGGACGATCTGAAACGGCTCGCCGACTCCCTGTGGGCCGTGCACACCAACGACTACGACTACGGTGCAGAGCGTATCGCGGGAACCGACACGCAGTCCGCCGCGGCGCGTCTCGCGCATCACCAGAACGTGTTCGTTTCGTCCGTGTACGAGGCTGAGCATCCGATCGTGCACGTGCATCCAGTGTCGGGCGAAAGGGCGTTGCTGTTGGGCCACTTCATCAAACGCATCGTGGGGTTGTCGAGTTCGGAGTCCGCGCGAATCTTCGAGATCCTGCAAAACCGCGTGATCCGCCTCGAAAACACCGTGCGCTGGCAGTGGCGTCAGAACGATGTGGCGATCTGGGACAACCGCGCAACGCAACACTACGCGGTGAACGATTACGGCACCCAGGAGCGCCTCGTGCGTCGCGTGACGGTGGCGGGTGAGCGCGCGGTTTCCGTCGACGGGCGTCATAGCCGCACGCTGCGGCGGCCGGAACGTACAACGCAAGTGGACTCGCCGCAGACCACGCGCGAGCCGGCCGCTTCCGCCGCCTGAGCGGGTTCGACAATAACCAATACTAGACTCTCCGCACATGACACAACGACGACGCCTGCTTCAGGCCGCCGCCGTACTCGGCGCAACGGCGATGCTGCCGGGCCTGGTTCGCGCGCAATCCGGCGCAAAGAAGTACGCCGGTGTGACGCTCAACGTATCGGTGTTCAGCACCGCATACACGAAACTGCTTCAGCAATGGTTGCCGGAATTCGAAGCAGCGAGCGGCGCGAAGGTCAACTTCGACACACCTTCGTTTCCGGTCTACAACCAGCGCGCCGATCTCGAGTTGTCCACGCGGGGTTCCGCATATGACGTGCTGAACGTCACGTTCATCTACAGCAGCCGCTGGATCAATTCGGGCTGGCTGACCCCGCTCGACGACTTCATCAAGAATCCAGCGCTCACCGCGACGGACTGGGACGTCAAGGATTTCCTGCCGGGCGCGCTTGCGTCTGAAACCGGCAAGGATGGCAAGCTATATGGCATCCCCTGGAATGCCGAAGCACTGTTGTCCGGCTCTTCGCGCTTCGATCTCGTGAAGGCAGCGGGCTACGCGTATCCCGACACGACCGACGATCTCGTCAAGGTGCTGAGGGCCGTCAACAAGAAAGAACGCGTCGCGGGTTACGTCGCGGACAGCCACTACGGCTGGACCTTCGTGCCGTATCTGCAGGCATTCGGTGGCAATGTGTTCCGCTCGCCGCCGGACGACCTGTTTCCCACGCTCGACACACCTGAGGCGATCGCCGCCGCCGAGTATTACGCGAACCTGATCAGCGAGTTCGGCCCGGACGGTGGCGTGACCTACACGCCCGATCAGGTCACGCAGGCCCTGATGCTCGGCCGCACGAATTTTGCGGATGCCGGTCAGATCTACCTCGCCCAACTCGGCGACCCCGCGGCGAGCAGGACCGTGAAGACGGCGAGCTTCGGGCTCGTGCCGAAGGGACCGGCCGGACGCTTTCCCGGTGTCGCGGTGCATGGCCTGGGCATTCCCGCCGGCTCGAAGAACAAGGAAGCGGCGTGGTCATTCATTCAGTGGGCGCTGTCGAAGCAGATCACACGGCGAACCGTCGCAGCCGGTTACGGATCGCCCGCGCGGCGTTCGGACATCGACTCGAAGGAATTCCGCACGCGGCAGCTGATCAATGGTCACGATCTTGCGGAGCTCTCACTTCAATCCATCGATCTCGCGGCGAAATCCGGTCATATGAAGTACCGCACGGTCGCGGTCTATCCGCAGGTCGATCAGCAGCTCAACGCGGCGATCGCGCGCATCGCGACGAAGCAGCTGTCGGCACGCCAGGCGATGCAGCAGGCGCAAGCGGCGTCGATTGCGGAACTGAGACGGGCCGGCATCAAGATCTGACGGCTACGACATGTCCACGCCATTACATCCCTCGGCGAGCTGGGCGTCGCAACAGCGGCGCGCATTCCTGATGGGGCTGACACCGTCGTTGATCGCGTTGGCGGCCGTTACGCTCGTGCCAACCGTGGTGCTCGTCGTCGTCAGTCTGACTCCGCTGAGCCTCACGAACCCGGTTGCGAGTTTTCGCTTCGACGATCCGCTCGTGAACTATCGGCAACTGCTGCACGACACGCGTTTTCTGGATTCGGTGCGCACGCAGCTCAAGCTGTCGCTGGCGAGCGTAACGTCACAGCTGGCCATCGGCCTCGGGCTTGCGCTGCTGCTCGACGGTAAGTCGGCGTTGCTCAGGGGTGTGCGTACCGTCTTTCTGATTCCAATGGTGTTGCCGCCGATTGTCGCCGCGCTGATCTGGAAGATCCTTTATTCGCCGGATATCAGCCCGCTGCATCGTGCGCTGGAGTCGGCCGGTTATCCAGTGAGTTCGTTGATCGCGAATCCGTCGACCGCGCTATGGGCAGTCGCCGCCGCCGACACGTGGCAATGGTTCCCGTTCACGATGCTAATGGTGCTGGCCACATTGCAGACGATTCCCGACGATCCGCTCGAAGCGGCGAGCCTCGATGGCGCGGGGCGCTGGCAATTGTTTCGCTACATCATGCTGCCATACCTGCGTCCGGTGCTGGTGGTCTGCGGATTGTTCCGGCTCATCGACAGCTTCAAGGCGTTCCCATTGATCTACGTGTTGACCAACGGCGGTCCCGGCACCGTAACAGAAGTCACCAACTACTACAGCTTCATCGAGGCGTTCAATTTCTCTTATTGGGGCTACGGGAGTGCGATCGCGACGGTCATCCTCGTCGGTGTCTTCCTGCTGAGCTGGCTGGTCGGCAAACTCGGATGGAATAGTCATGACGCAGACTAGTACTTCGATCAATCGCGATCTGCCCGGCGCAATTGGACTGAGCAAAGACGGACACACGTCACCTGTCGGTCGCCGACGCCGCAAGGGCACGCGGAAGTATCGGCTGGGCGCGGCGTTGCAACGTCATGCACGCGCCGCGGTAGTCGTCGCGCTACTGCTGGTGCTGCTGTTTCCGTTCCTGTGGCTCGTGCAACTGGCGTTGCGTCCCGCTGACACGATCTTCGACGACGGCCTGCTCTTCAAGCCGACGCTCGATGCCTTCAGAGGCCTCTTTCATAGCAGCTTCGTAGGCTCGTTCGTGAACAGCCTCATCGTCAGCACGCTGTCCACGCTGCTTTCGTTGCTGATCGGCGTGCCGGCGGCTTACACGCTGACACGCTGGAAGTTTCGCGCACGCAAGCAGGTCGCGCTATGGATTCTGACCACGCGTATGGCGCCGCCGATCGCGTTCACGATTCCGTTCTATCTCGCGTACCGGTGGCTCGGACTTCAGGACACTATCGCGGGACTGGTGATCGTGTATCTGACATTCAATCTGGCGATTGTCGTCTGGCTGATGCAAACCTTCTTCGACGCCGTGCCGCGCACACTCGAAGAAGCCGCACAGATCGACGGCTGCGGCATCTGGCAAGCCTTCTGGCGCGTCACGCTGCCGCTTGCAGCGCCTGGACTCGCGGCCACCGCCGTGCTGTGCTTCATCTTCTCGTGGAACGACTTCTTCTACGCCTTGATTCTCACGCGGACCAATGCGATCACCGCGCCGGTGGCGATCGTGAATTTTCTCCAGTACGAAGGCTGGGAATGGACCAAGGTCGCCGCCGCCGGCACGCTGGTCATGCTGCCGGTCGTTCTGTTCACGGTACTCGTCCGTACATACCTGGTGCGCGGCCTGACCGCGGGCGGACTGAAGGACTAGAAAGAATTGCGAAATAAAGGATTCAACGCGCTATGTCTTCGCTCAGCATCCGCAACGTCCACAAACGCTACGACAATACCGAGGCCATTCGCGGCATCGATGTCGAAATCGCCGAAGGAGAATTCGTGGCGCTCGTCGGTCCGTCGGGCTGCGGAAAATCTACGTTGCTGCGGATGATCGCTGGACTGGAGTCGGTCACAGAAGGCGACATCATGCTAGGCGATCAATCGATCAACGACGTCGCGCCGAAAGATCGCAACATCGCGATGGTGTTCCAGAATTACGCGCTTTATCCGCATATGACTGTCGCGCAGAATCTTGCGTTTTCTCTGCAATTAAAGGGCGCGTCGAAGGCAGAGATGGCGGCACGCGTGAACGACGTCGCGCAGAGCCTTGGACTGACTCCGCTGCTCGAACGCCTGCCGCGCCAGTTATCGGGTGGACAAAGACAGCGCGTCGCGATGGGCCGCGCGATCGTGCGTCAACCGCAAGCATTCCTGTTCGACGAGCCTCTGTCGAATCTCGACGCGAGCCTGCGCGTCAAGATGCGCACGGAGATCAAGGCCTTGCATCAGCGCCTGCGCACCACCACGATTTACGTAACGCACGATCAGGTCGAAGCGATGACGATGGCTGACCGCATCGTCGTCCTCAAGGATGGATTGGTCGAACAGGTGGGCACGCCGCTTGAACTTTATGACACGCCGCGCAATGCGTTCGTTGCGGGGTTCATCGGCTCGCCGTCGATGAATTTCATTCACGGACACCTGGACCTCAACAACGGTGCACACGTGGTAACGGACGGTGGCCTGCAATTGCCGTTGGCGGCCAGGCCGAACGCAGAGCAAGGAGCCCGCGTGATTTATGGCGCGAGGCCTGAGGACTTCCGGCTCGATGCAAGCGGACGCGGCTTGCCGGCTGAAGTGGTGGTAGTGGAACCGACCGGGTCGGAGACGCAGATAGCGGTGCGTTTTGCCGGCCAGGATCTCATCGTCGCGTATCGTGAGCGTATCGATGCCCGGCCGGGGGACCGAATCCATCTGCTCCCGCGCGGGGAGCGGACACATCTGTTCGATGCGCACAGCGGAGCGCGGTTGAACTAAGAGTAAAGAGGCAAGGATCTTCGCTGCCGCTGTTACGCCACGGCCCCAGGCTAAAGGCCTTCACGCTGCTGCGCAAACTGCAGGAAGCGCATCCCGGGCCGTTTCCCGACAGTCGCGTGTTGACGATGGAAAGAACTTGCGCGTATCGTCGTGCAAACCACGCGCCACAGCGAACTGGAGACCACCCGGAATGCCTATCAATGTCGCCAACTGTCGGACCCTCCCGACCACGGTATCGACCGGTAACTTCAATGGCGGGGCGTTCGTGCCGCTGGTCAACGGCTTGCACCGCCACTACACGGCGGCGAACTGCCGGGTCAACCTGAATCCGGCGATGAATGTTGGCGTCGGCATTGCCGGACTCACGAGCCTGAATCCGCAGGCCGCGCCCGCCGGTGACACCTATTTCCTGCCGTTCGCGACCGACGAAATCACTTCGATGGTGCTCCCGCCGCCCGGCGGCGGAGGCGCGCCGCAGTCGTTTCTGACGACCAACCTGTCGGGCTGCATGGTCTACGTCGACCGCGTGCATGGCGTACCGGGGTCCATCGTCGTCTACCACGCGAACAACCAGTCCAATGCGCCGGGCGGTCACCTGGGCGGCTTGCAGCCGACGCTGGAACTGCCGGCTTGCACCGCTTACCTGAATAACCTGTACAACACCGCGCGCGGCCACCTTGCGGCGGCTCCGTTCGGGCTGAACCTGCTGCCGCTCGGCAACGTGGCCAAGCCGGCCTACAACGCCGGCGCGATGGCCGAGGTCAACCGCAAGCTCGGGCAGTCGCGCACGAACGTCGAGTTCACCGGCGGCACCATCGTGTTTGGCCGAGCGAACGGCGCACACTGGGAACTCTTCTGGGCGACCTACGGCAGTTGTGAATACGACCGCCCCGCCTATGCGCCCAAAGCGTGGTTCGGGCACGGCCACCGCAATCCGACGGGCAGTACCAATCCTAACTACCGGGTGCTCGGGTCGGCGCGATTCGTCTAGCGGGAGCCCTGGCGGAAAAGCACGCGAAGTGCACGACGACGCGAGGTGCGCAACGCGCCGGCCACACATTGTGTCTGCCGCACAGTGGGCGCGCGCAGATAGGCGACACGCAAGCCCGCACCCAGCGTTTTGGAAAAGCCGGTGACGTACCACGTCAGTTCGGGGGCGAGCGTGGCAAGTGCCACACGCTTGTTCGATGGCAGCCATCCGTATGCGTCGTCTTCGATGATGGGGACGTCCGCTCGCCAGATCCTCTTCGATCGGACCCGCTATCACGAGATACGCCGGCTTTCGGCTTTCAGTCAGCCGTTCGAGCCAGTGATGCGTGAGACTGTCCATGCCAGTAATTCCCAATGCGGATTCCTGACTGCCTTTGTCCAAAAGTTGCACAGCGATATGTCACCGATGGCCTTGGTCGCATCACTAGATGCAAGCGCTGGGCAGTTCCCACAGATATGGTATCGACGGTGCGGCACCGGTTCGAGTCACGCAAATAGCTGCGGCAGATTGGGCGAACTTCACGGCTTTCGTGTCGGATGCTCCCGCGACGATCGCCGTCGCGAACGCTCCGGCGAACGTGTCGCCGGCTCCCGTAGAGTCGATCGCAACGACCGGTTCCGCAGGAAGGAACTCGATGCGTGGTTCGTTCTCGCCCGCAAAGCATGTGACCGCGCCCTTCGCGCCCAGCGTCACCAGAACGTTTCGTGCGCCGGCAGCCCGGAGCGCGTGCGCCGCCGACATCGCATCCTCGACGGAGTCGAGCGGTTGTCCGGACAGAATAGCGGCTTCGACCTCGTTCACGACGAGATACTCGACGAGCTTCAGGAGATGCGCCGGTAGCACGCCTCGAACCGGTGAAGCATTGAGCAGCACGGGTACGCTGGCCTCATTGGCCATGGCGAGGATTCGTTCGACTGTCGACATCGGCATCGTCAGTTCGCAGAGGATCAGCCGCGGCGTCGGACAGGCCTGCAGATGGCGAGCGGCCAAGTCAGGCGTGAGCTTGCCGTTGCTTCCTTCGACCGTAACGATCGAATTGCATCCGCTCGGATCGACGACGACCATCGCAATGCCGCTCGCACAGCCGGGAATCACTGAAACGCCGGCGCAGTCGATGCGGTCGGTTTCGAGGCTCGCGCGCAGCCTCGGCCCGAATTCGTCATCGCCGACGCAGGCGATGAGCGACACGTTCGCACCGAGACGCGCTGCGGCAATCGCCTGATTGCCTGCCTTGCCGCCAGGCGCGACCATGAACTGCTCGCCGCTCAGCGTTTCGCCGGGGCGCGGCAGGTGCGGCACATACACCGTGAAATCCATGTTCACGCTTCCGACCACGACAATTCGCGGCAACGGATCGTCTCTCATGTCGTCATGTCGAAAAATCATCCATCAGCGGCGCGACCGGACCGGTGCGCTCGAACCCGTTCACAGTCGCTCGACCGTGACACCGCTGAGAAGGATAACGCTTTCCGCTGCGAAATGAGAGCAGAGCTCAGGGACCGAGGATTCGCTGTCAGGCGAGCCGGGCGGATACCTGCAAGACGATCTCGCTGCCGTCGGTCGCCGCGGTGACGCCAGTCAGGTCGTGCACCCGCAGTGTTTCCCCGAGCCCCGCCGCGGACGACGCCCATGCGACCGCGACCACCTTCGCGCCCGCGGCGATGCCGGCAGCGATGCCCGCAGGCGCATCTTCGAACACCACCGCGTCGCGCGCCTCGAGACCCATGCGACGAGCCGCCATCTCGAAGCCGTCCGGCGCGGGTTTGCCGCGCGCGACGTCTTCGGCGCTGACGATAAACGGCGGGACCGGCAATCCAGCCGCCTGCAGGCGCCTGCTCGCGAGGGCCTTGTCCGCGGAGGTGACCACCGCCCACCGATTCGGGGGCAGCGACCTCAGCAGTTCTGCCGCGCCCGGAATAGCGAGGATGCCGTCGACATCTTCGCGCTCGCGCCGCATCAGCGCGAGCGTATCGGCTTCGACGTCGGCGCCTGCCGGCGCGAGCGCGCTCAAGGTGTCGATGGTGCGGCGTCCATGCGCTTCACGGATGACTAGGGCGGGATCGAGTCCGTAACGCTCGGCCCACTCCGTGTACGCGCGGTGCATCGGAGCGCGGGAATCGAGCAGGGTGCCGTCCATGTCGAACAGGACGCAGGTACAGCGCAGAAAGTCGGGTTGTCGATGCATTGTCTGAAGTATTGGTGAGTCAGCCGGCGATAAGCAGTTCGACGCCCATGTTCGCGGCGGCCGACCGTGCCTCGTCCGGCAGGTCGTCGTCGCAAACCCAGGCAGAAACTTTCTCGAATGGCGCGATGGACACGAATCCTCGCTGGCCCCACTTGGTGCTGTCGGCGAGCGCGCAAATGCGTCGGCTGCGTTCGATCGCTACATGCTTGAGTTGTGTTTCGAGCTGGTTGGCATTGGTCCAGCCGGCCTCGAGGTCGACGCCGCGAGCGCCCATGAAGAACAGGTCGAAGTGAAGTTGCCCGACTTGGGCGATAGCGACGGGACCGACGGTCGCAAGCCCATTGCGATAAAGCTCACCGCCTATGAGATGGACGTCGTAGGCCGGGTGACCGGCCAGTTCCATCGCCAGATTGATGCCGTGCGTGACGACGGAAAGCTGGTTGACGCCGGGCAGCCCGTCGCGGATCCGGCGCGCGAGTTCCATGGCTGTCGTGCCGGAGTCGAGGTAGACGACCATGCCGTCCAGAATCAACTCGGCTGCGCACTGGCCGATGCGTTGCTTCTGCGTCTGCCCTTCGCGCGCCCTTAACGGATAGTCGACTTCCGAATCGACGAGCACTGCGCCGCCGTGCACGCGACGCAGCCGCCCCTGTTCTTCGAGCACCTGCAGGTCGCGCCTCACGGTCATCGTGGACAAAGAGAATTGCTGCGCGAGATCAGTCACGCGGCACTGACCGCCTCGTGCCAGCGCATCGAGGATCAGTTCCCGACGGTGTTCAGCCAGTACGCTTTCCGTTGTGTTCTTTTCGGACGTGGGCATGAAAGTCCCGGTTCGTGTTGCCGCTATGAAAGCGCGCCGTGCAAATGATCGAGCCGCTATTTTAGTCCTTCCACGGGGGCGGGCGTTCTGGCCTGTCCATAGTATGCGCCGGCGCCATGCTTGCGCAGATAGTGCTTGCGGATCAGTGTTTCCTTGATCGGCGGCGTCACCGGATTGATGGTTCGGGTCAGGTAGGCCATCTGTGCAATTTCTTCGAGCACGCGGCTGTTATAGACGGCCTTCTGCGCCGACTTGCCCCATGTGAACGGCCCATGACAGGCCACGATCACCATTTCGACTTCGCGAGGATTCGCGCCGCGCAGCCGCTCAACGATCTGGCGGCCTGTCTCGACTTCGTAATCGCGCTCGATGGCCTCGTCGCTCATCGGTTCCGTCACCGGGATGGGCTCGGTCAGGTGGTCGGCGTGCGTCGTTCCGAACACGGGGATCTCACGACAGGCCTGCGCCCAGGCGACCGCATACATCGAATGGGAGTGGCAGATCCCGCCGATACCCTCGAATTCCCGGTACAGCACCGCATGCGTATTCGTATCCGAAGACGGTCTTCCGGTACCTTCCACGACGCGCCCTTCGAGGTCGACGACGACCATCGCATCTGCACGAAGCTCTTCGTAGGGGACACCGCTGGGCTTGATCGCGAACACGCCACGGCTCGCATCGAACGCGCTGACGTTGCCGAACGTGTAGATGGCGAGACCCTGCTTCGGGATCTCGAGATTCGCCTCGTAAGCCTCGCGTTTCAGCTCAGTGAACATGATGTGTCTTCGGTTTCCGATACGGGATGTAATCGATCGCGCATGGCACGCTCGACGAGCGCGCCATACGACTGGTACGTGCGGTACAGTTGCTCGTAAGCCTCACGGCCTTTCGCGCTCGGCCGGTAGACATGCTCGAAGCCGGCCCCCATCTCGATCTGCGCCTGTTCCGCCGTCTCGTGCAGGCCGGCCGCCACGGCGGCGAACATCGCTGCGCCTAGCGCCACGGCCTGGTCGGCTGCGGTCACGCGAATTTCCTTGCCGAACACGTCGGCTGCGATCTGCATGTTCAGCGGAGACTTCCGCGCCACACCGCCGACAGCGATCACGTCGTCGATCCGCACGCCTTCGTTCTGGAACTGCTCGACGATGGCTCGCGCGCCAAACGCTGTCGCTTCGATCAACGCCCGATAAATCTTCGGAGCGTCGCTGCCGAGCGACAGCCCGAAGATCGCCCCCCGCAACCGCTGGTCGGCGAACGGCGTGCGGCGCCCGTTCAACCAGTCGATGGCGACGATGCCGGTCGTTTGCGGATCCTCGCCCGCGGCCGCGCGTTCGAGAGCGGGCAGGATGCGCGCGGCGAGCGCCTCACGTTGCGGCCCGCTCAGATCGGTTTCGTCGAGCAGACCCAGCGGCCACGACAGCAAGCGCCGAAACCATGCATATACGTCGCCAAAGGCCGACTGACCGGCCTCGAGTCCAGTCATGCCTCGAATCACCGAGCCGTCGACCTGGCCGCAGATGCCTCGCACGACGCTGCCGGCGACTTCCTCGTTCGGCACGACCACGACATCGCACGTCGAAGTGCCCATCACCTTCACCAGCGTGTGCGCGCGAGCGCCGGCTCCGACCGCGCCCATGTGCGCATCGAACGCGCCGACGCCGACGACGACGTCGGTCGTCAGTCCCAGCGCCTGAGACCATTCGGGCGTCAGATGCCCCGCCGGCACATCCGCCGTGAAAGTGTCGTCATACAGACGCTCGCGCACGCCAGCCAGCAGCGGATCGAGACGGGTCAGAAACGCTTCGCTCGGCAAGCCGTCGAACGACTGATGCCACATGGCCTTGTGCCCGGCCGCGCAGCGGCTGCGGCGCATCTGGTCGGGGCGCGTCGTGCCGCTCAGCAGCGCCGGCATCCAGTCGCAGTGCTCGACCCAGCTGTAAGTCGCGGCCCGAACTTGCGGATCGACACGGAACACATGCAGCATGTTCGACCAGAACCACTCGGCGGAGTAGACACCGCCGACGAAGCGCGTGTAGTCCTCGCCATCCCACCCGTGGGCGAGCCGGTTGATCTCTTCCGCCTCGCGCACGGCGGTGTGGTCTTTCCAGAGCACGAACATCGCATTCGGATTGTCGCGAAACGCCGGCGTCAGCGACAGTGGCGTTCCGTGCTCATCGACCGCGACCGACGTCGAACCCGTGGTCGCTATCGAAATGCCAGCGATCAGCCTGCGCGCGGCATCGCCCGCCTCATCGAGCGACCCGCGCACGGCCTGCGTCATCGCCTCGATGTAGTCGAGCGGATGTTGCCGATAGACCCCATGATCGGGGTCGCAGTAGCGTCCCTCGCTCCATCTGCGGTAGAAGGCGACTGCGCTGCCGCGTTGCTCGCCTGTGGCAGCATCGACGACGAGACTGCGGCATGAGTCGGTACCAAAGTCGACACCGATGACGAATCTTTGCTGGTCCGGATGGATCATGTCAGTTCACCGCCCCCTTCTGCCGCCACTTGTCGAGAATCACGGCGAGGACGATCACCACGCCTTTGGCCACGTATTGCCAGAACGAGGACAGCCCGAGAATGGTGAGTCCGTTGTTCATCACGCCGATGATCAAGGCACCCACGACCGTGCCCCAGATCGTGCCGACGCCGCCCATGAGGCTCGTGCCGCCCAGCACGACCGCGGCGATCGCGTCCAGTTCGTAGCCCGTGCCCCAGTTGCCGCTCGCCGCGTAGAGCTTGCTGGCCGACATCGCGCCTGCGAGCCCGGAAAAAAGCCCGCTTATCGAATAGACGAACAGCAGTACGCCGCGCACCCTGATGCCGGTCAGCCGCGCGGCCTGCAAATTGCCGCCCACCGAGTAAATATGGATGCCTAGTACGGTCTTGCGCAAAATCACCCACGACACGAGCACGACGGCAACCGCGATCCAGATCAGCCACGGCACGTGCAGAAAGTCGTCGTTGCCGATCCACTCGAAGCTCGGAATCGAGTTGTTCAGTACCGTGGTGCCGTTCGACAACAGATACGCCGCGCCGCGAAACGCCGTCATCGTGCCGAGCGTGACCACGAACGGATTGATGTCGAGAAACGCGACCATGACACCGTTCAGCGCACCCATCACCAGACCGGATGCGACGAACACCGGGATGGACCACGCCGCCAGGCTGCCCATCAGCGACAGCTGCATCCCAAGCACGGCGGACACGGCCAGAATCGAGCCGACGGACAGATCGATGCCCGCCGTGAGAACCACGAACGTCATGCCGGCGGCGAGCACGAGGTTGATCGCCACCTGGCGCAGCACATTCATCGTGTTGTCGGCGGTCGCGAAATTCGATGTGCCATCGGCACTGAAATGCACGGTGAGGAAGTAGAACACCGCGTACAGCACGACCAGCACCGGCAGCATGCCGAGACGCTGCATCAGCGCGCGCGCGGAAAACGGCGCGCGCGACGCATGTGCTGGCGCGTCCGTATGTATTGGAGTACGAGCCGGGGTTTCGCTTGATTCAGCCATGGTTGATGTGTTCCTCCACTCGTTCATGACGGGACCCGGCGACGGACTCGGTGTCCGTTGCCAGACGCATGATGTTTTCCTGGGTGATCGCTTCGCCCGCGAGCTCTCCGGTAATCGCGCCTTCGCGCATCACGAGGACACGGTCACAGACGCCGATGATTTCCAGCAGCTCGCTCGATATCACGATCACGCCGACGCCCGATTCGGCCAGCGCGTGGATGATCTGATAGATTTCGCTCTTCGCGCCGATGTCGACGCCGCGAGTAGGCTCGTCGAGTATCAGCACCTTCGGGCCGATCTCGAGCCAGCGCGCGAGCAGGACCTTCTGCTGGTTGCCGCCCGAGAGACGCCCAACCGGCAGCTCGAGATTCGGCGTCTTCACGCCGAGTCGAGCGGCTGCGGTTTTCGCGCGCGCTCGCAGGGCCCGGTGATCGACGAGGCCGAAGCGCGTATGACGGCTCGCGACATTGAGAACCGCGTTCTCGCGCACGCCGAGCTGCAGGAAGAGGCCGAGCGCCTTACGGTCTTCCGGTACGTATGCGAGACCGGCTTTCATCGCCGCGCGCGGATCCGCGACAACGAGCGTTTTGCCTTCGATCTGCACGGTCCCCGATGTCTTCTCGTCCGCGCCGAAGATCAGTCTCGCGAGCTCGGTACGGCCCGCGCCGACGAGCCCCGCGAGACCCAGCACTTCGCCTCGCTTCACCGTGAACGTCGCGGGCATGATCTTGCCGCCTCCGACGCCGTTCACTTGCAGCACGGGTTCGCGTTCGGTAGTCGCGCGTCGCTCGTGCTGATAGAAGTCGTCGAGCGAGCGGCCCACCATCATCTGCACGAGCTTTTTCGAATCGAGCGCGTCGCGGGTGAGCTCGCCGACGTACTTGCCGTCGCGCAGCACGGTTACCCGGTCCGCCAACGCATAAACCTCGGCCATCCGATGGCTGATGTAGATGATCGCCATCCCTTCATCGCGAAGCCTGCGCACGACGGAAAACAGATGTTCGGCCTCCCGGTCCGAAAGCGCGGCGGTCGGCTCGTCCATGATCAATACGCGGCCATGATGGATCAGCGCACGCGCGATCTCGACCTGCTGCTGCTCCGCGATCGAAAGCGAGCCCGCCCGGTCGGAGGCTCGAAATCTGGCGCCGAGCTGCTGCAATACATCCTGCGTCTGCCGCAGCATCGCGGCTCGGTCCGAGAGGCCGAAACGCGAACGCGGCTCGCTGCCCATAAACACGTTCTCGGCGACCGACATGTGCGGCGCGACCGCAAGTTCCTGATAAATGAGGCTGATTCCCAACGCGCGGCTGGCCGCGGGATTGGCAAGCCGCACCGGCTTGCCTTCGATGCGGATTTCGCCCGCGTCCGGCTGGTAGACGCCGGACAGTATTTTCATGAGCGTGCTTTTGCCCGCGCCGTTTTCTCCCATCAGCGCGTGGATTTCTCCGGGATGAACGGTCAGTTTGACGCCGGATAGCGCACGCGTTGCGCCGAACGTTTTGTCGACGCCGGTCATCTGCAAGACGGGTGTGGTCATCGTAATCCTCAAGAACGCGAGGCGAGCGCCGCTTCGCTGCGCGCGGGCTGCTCGCCGTGACCCGATGCTTGGCCGGCTAGTCGCGAATCCAGCCTTGATACGTCGCGACGTTCGCCTTCGTGATTGGCGGGGTCGGCAGCAGCTTGACCTTGTCTTTCGGAGGGCGGCCGTTCATCAGCGCGTAGCCGACGTCGACGGCCTGCGCGGCCATACCATTCGGGTCCTGCGCCGGGGAAACGACGAATAGCGACTGCGGGGTCCTGAGCGCCTGGACACCGTCCGGGCCTCCATCGACGCCGCCAATCAGCTTGATGTCCGAGCGTTTCGCCTGCTTGATCGCGAGCTCGGCGCCGATCGCGGTCGGATCGTTGACGCCGAAGACGGCGTCGATCTTCGGATATGCGGCGAGCAGATTCGACATCGAAGTCAGACCGCCGTCGCGGCTGCCGCCGGCGTTCTGGTTGTCGGACAGAATCTTGATAGCGGGGTATTTGGCGAGCTCTGACTTGCAGCCGGTGACCCGGTCCATGATCGACGAAACAGGTGGCCCGTTGACGATGACGAGGCTGCCCTTGCCGTTGAGTTGCTCGGCGATGTATTTGCACGACTGCTGGCCGGCCATCGTGTTGTCGGACATGACCGCCGCGTCGGCGCCGTCCGCGCTCACGTCGACCGCCACCACCACGATGCCCGCCTTCTGCGCTTTGCGCACCTCGGGTCCGATGCCTTTCGAGTCGGCCGCGCCCAGCACGATCATGTCGACCTTGTTGGCGATGAAATTGTCGATCTGGCCCACCTGGGTGTTCAGGTCGTATTTGGCCGAGACGACCGTCACCTGAGCGTTCGGATTGATCTTCTGCGCTTCGCGCGTGACGCTTTGTCCAACCGCGACGAAATACGGATTCGCGAGGTCGCCGACGGTCACGCCGACGGAACGCAGCGGCTTGTCGGCAGCGTGAGCGCTTGCGGCAAGCCCGAAAAGCGCGCACACGAACAGGCTCGTAGCAGTCTTCTTCATGCGATGTCTCCTTGTTTTCGATTGTCTGTGGCTGACATTATGTTTGATTTCTGTTCGAACGGAACATATTCAAACATAATATGACTATATCACCCAACATCGAACATGCAAGGGGGAAGATGTTGTGCTTTGCAGTGTGAAAGGCTTAGGCCGGCGCGGCCGCTGCCATCGCGGAACAGGATCAGGTATTCACCGAGGACACGGACCTTGCGCGGCGTCGACGTTGCATCTGATGTTAAGCCGATGGGGTGCCAGTACTTCGGGCGATAAATCGATATCGCGACGAATGCAGTTTCAGTTCAGCGACACAGGGGAGGACCCGAACAATACCGAGAACTGTCCGTTATTTTTTCGAAAGAAAGTGAAAGCAAGATGTATGAAACCAACAAATTTCAAACACGGCAACGCGAGGATGGCGTATGCGGTAGGGAGCCACCCGCCAAACAACGCTTCTCTAACGACCCGGGACGAATTTCAGTAGCATCCGCTAATAACTTTTTGGTCGCATTTTTTATTTCTTACATCAACTTTCATTTCCGCTACGTTACCGGATACTTGCGGATGGAAAGCTTTCTAAAACTTTGGGTCGTGGCGCGCAGGGTCGATTGAACTGCCGCTGCCAGGCTTGCCGAATGGGAGGCGCAAGCCGGTCGGGCTGCGGCACTCGCCGGGTATCAGTTTCTGTTTTTTGTCACGAACGCATATTTCAAGTGATCTATTTTTTACTTGTTATACCTTGTAGGTTCATATGCAGACGCGCACTGCATTTTCGATTTCAGATAATCGATACTTTTTTGCGAGATATTTGCTGTTTTGATTATCTGTTGGTTCGCGCCAGACATGACTCGTCGGTGGACGCGAACGTTCGGAATCCAGCCGGTAGGTGCTGAAAGGGCTAATTGGACAAAGGCCGTCTACGTTCATCGCACTATGACGCCAGTCGCCAAGGCTTTCCAATAACGCTCTCTTTAGCGATGCCGCTAGCCCCAACCGATTGCCAGATAACTGTCTTGTAGCTGTAAAAAGTCTGTGTTCTAATTCTGCCTAAATTTTCCAGGCCGGCCAGCATGCACCGATCGTGCGTGAGACCAGGTTGGCCTGACAAGCAAGTCACGGTTTCTTCTTCAACGGCCATTACCCCTGACCAAGGTAGTGTTCATGGCCAGCGGAAACCGCGGGGGACGAGCGCTAGAACTGCTACCAGCGCTCTATACGGTAGCCTGCCATCCGCGCAGGTTCGCCCAGCCCTGCTGTGGGTAGCCTGATTCAAAGAAAACTAAAGAAAGGCGCTCACGTTGACGACAACCCGTCAGCGGGTTCTGCTCGCGCGCATGCGGCGAGCGTGATCCTGCGCGCTCTTCGACAGACTTTTGTACCTTGTGCCATACGCTCGCAAACGAAGCGGGCGCCAGCGTTCGTTGTCCTCATAGTCAAGCATCTCCGGAGAGATCCATGTCGAACAGTTTGCAGAAATGGGTGGGGCGTAACCGTCCGCCGCGTGTCCAGATCACCTACGACGTCGAAGTCGGCGATGCGGTCGAGAAGCGTGAGCTTCCGCTCGTAGTCGGCCTGCTGGCGGACCTTTCGGGGCATCCGGCCACGCCGCTGCCAAAGCTCAAGGAGCGCCGTCTGGTCGACATCGACCGTGACAACTTCGACGAGATCATGGGCAAAATCCGCCCGCGACTCGACCTTTCCGTGCCCGACACGATGAAGGGCGAAGGCAATATCAAGGTCGAGCTGAAGTTCGAAAAGTTCGAGGATTTCCACCCAGAAAGCATCGTGAATCAGGTGCCGCGCCTCGCGAAGCTGCTCGAAGCGCGTCAGCAACTGCGTGATCTGCTCGCCAAACTCGACGGCAACGACGAACTCGATTCGATGCTCGAGCGCATCGTGCAGAGCAGCGAAGAACTCAAGAAAGTTCAAAGCCAGGCTCAGGCCAGCAACGCACCCGCAGCCGAGGCTGCAGGTGACGCATCGGCTGAATAAGCCACGACTGGCGAAACCGGCATAACGGGCGAGACCCAAAACGCCCAGTTGTGGGCGCAATGAACTTTCAAAGGTGATTCACATGGAAAGCACTACTGCAGCCGGCGCAGCCGGTAGCGAAGCCCAGACCCTCGAGGCGTCGGCAGGCGCCGAGTTGAGCCTGCTCGAGCGCATCGTTCACGAAGGCAACATGGCCGTCGAGCCATCGCAAAGCGGCTACGCGAAGCAACTGATCGGCCAGCTCGCGTCACAGATCCTCGACGAAGGCATGCGCACGAGCCCGGACAAGAGCGTCGTCGCGATGATCAATGAGCGCGTCGCCGAGATCGACAAGCTGCTCTCGGATCAGCTCAACGCGATCATGCACGACGAAGCGTTCCAGACGCTCGAAGCGTCGTGGACCGGCCTGCATGACATGGTCTATGGCACGGAAACGGGCCCGCGCCTGAAGCTGCGTCTCCTGAACGTGACGAAGAAGGACCTGCTCAAGGACCTCGAAACCGCAGTCGATCACGACATGAGCGCACTCTTCAAGAAGATCTACGAAGAGGAATACGGCACGTTCGGTGGCCATCCGTTCTCGATGCTGATTGGCGATTACTCGTTCGGTCGTCATCCGCAGGACATCGCACTGCTGGAGCGCATCTCGAAGGTAGCCGCTGCGGCGCATGCGCCGTTCATTGCGGCCGCAGCCCCGAGCCTGTTCGACCTGAAGTCGTTCACGGACCTCGGTGTGACGCGCGACCTGTCGAAAACCTTTGAGAGTGCCGAACTTGCCGGCTGGCGTTCCTTCCGCGACTCGGAAGATTCGCGCTATGTGTCGCTGGTGCTGCCTTCGTACGCAGCGCGCCTGCCGTATGGCGCGAAGACGAAGCCCGTCGAGAACTTCAACTTCGAAGAAGACGTCGACGGTAGCGATCACAGCAAGTACCTGTGGGCCAACTCCGCCTACCAGCTCGGTCTGCGCATTACCGACGCATTCGCGAAGTACAGCTGGGCGACCTCCATTCGCGGCGTCGAAGGCGGCGGCAAAGTGGAGAACATGGTCGCGCACGCGTACAAGACCGACGAAGGCGATGTCGTCCTCAAGTGCCCGACGGAAGTGACGATCACCGACCGTCGCGAGAAAGAGCTGAATGACCTTGGCTTTATTGCGCTCGTTAACTCGAAAGGCTCTAACTTCGCGACGTTCTTCGGCGGTCAGACGACCAACCGCCCGAAGCTCTACAACAAGGACGCCGCCAACGCGAACTCGCAGCTTTCGGCGCGTTTGCCATACGTTCTCGCGGCCTCACGCTTCGCGCACTATCTGAAAGTGATGATGCGTGACAAGGTGGGAAGCTTCCAGTCTCGCGGCGATGTCGAGGCGTATCTGAACAACTGGATCGCGGACTACGTGTTGATCAATCCGTCGGCTTCGCACGAACAGAAAGCGCGCTTCCCGCTTGGCGAGGCACGCGTGGACGTGACGGAGGTGCAGGGCAAGCCGGGCGCTTATCGCGCGACCTGCTTCCTGAAGCCCCATTTCCAGATGGAAGAACTGACGGCGTCGATCCGTCTCGTCGCGGAACTGCCGGCAGCGGCGGCCTGATGATCGTGTGTGCGGCGCAAGCCGCACGCACGAGATATTGATCACCTATTGAGAAGAGACAGCTATGGATACCGTTCTGCTGCAGATTAAGGACATCAAGGGTAATTCGACACTGGAGGGCGCGACCGAACATATCGTCCTGTATTCGTACTCGCTCGGCGTCACGATGCAGATGAACAACGACGTGGGCCGCACGGAACGTACGCTCGGTCGTCCGAACTTCATGGAATTTAACGTCAACAAGGCGACCGACCAGTCCACGCCGGCGCTTTACGCAGCTTGCGCCGGGGGCACGAAGCTCGGGGAGGCCAAGATTTCGATCGGGCGCAACGAAAACAGCAAGTTCATGCCGCTGATCGAGTACACGCTCAGCGACGCCATGATCTCGGCGATCACGACTTCGGGCTCCGGCGAATCGCAGGATAACGTGACGATCAACTTCTCGAAGATCACGACCACGTACACGCAGCAAAACGTCGACTCGACGAAGAAGGGTACCGCGTCGTTCGGCTGGGATCTGGCCGCGAACAAGGCGATCACGGTGTCGGCTTCCTGATTCTCAACTGCGCACCGCCGGCGGAGTCTGGAGCTTTTCGGTCGGTGATACCCGGAGCATTTGCTTGATGCCCGCAATCGTAAGCGGTTCACCGATGCCATTGTTCGATCGCCTCGCCGCCAGCGGCGAGGCGCAGCTACGCGGCGCAGACGGGCTGCGGGCGTCGATCGCGCGCGAACTCACGCGGCTGCTCAATACGCGCTCCCGTTTGACGTTCGACGAATTTGCCGAAAGCGACGGGAGTGTGATCGATTACGGCGTACCCGATTTTTCGGACCGGTCGCTGCATTCGGGACCGGACCGCGATCTGATAGCCGCAGCGATCGGGCGGGCTATTGCGCTGTTCGAGCCGCGCCTCGCCAATGTCGAGGTTGCGTTTGCCTTTTCCGCTGCGCACGTGCAGCGGGCAATCCTGACCATCAGTGCTCAAATGCGTGCTGGCCAAAGCGTTACGCACGTGGCGTTCGAGCTGGCCGACAACGGTCATACGCTCGTCGCGGCGTGAGGCAAGCACTCAAGCTCACATGCCGGCCGACGACATCCTTCAATACTACAAACGCGAGCTTTCGTACCTGCGTCTGCAAGGTGCGGAGTTCGCGCGTCGCTACCCGAAAATCGCGTCGCGTCTCGCGCTGCACGGCACCGAGTCGCTCGACCCGCATACTGAGCGTCTCGTCGAGGCCACCGCATTTCTCGCCGCGCGCGTGCATCGCGATCTCGACCAGGAGTTCCCGCAGGTCGCTTCAGCGTTGCTCGAGAACGTGTGCCCGACGCTCGTGCAACCCGTACCGTCGATGACGGTCGCGCAGTTCGAACTCGATCCGACCCAAGGCAAGGTGACGGCCGGTTTTGCCGTGCCGCGCCACACGGGCTTGCAAGCCCGTACGGAAACGGGCGACGCGTGTCGCTTTCGCACGGCGTGGGATACGGTGCTGTGGCCGATTGGCATCCGCCATGCCGCGTTCGGCGAAGACGCCACGCTGCGTCTCACGCTGGAATGCGCGGAGGGCGTCGACTTCGCAGAGCTGGAAATCAGGCAGCTTCGCCTGCACCTCCACGGCGACTGGATGGTGACGATGCCGCTCTACGAACTGCTGGTGTCGGGTGTAACGGACGTCTCGGTGCGCCCGGAAGGCGCGCGGGCGCCGTCGTTGCTGCCCGCGCGCGCGTGGCGCGAAGTCGGCTATGGCGAAGCGGACGACGTGCTACCGCGCCCACCCCATGCGCAGCCCGCATATGCGCTGATGCAGGAATACTTCGCGTTTCCGCGCAAGTTTCATTTTTTCGATCTGCACCATCTCGAAGGGCGTCTCGGCAAGGGCCGCCGTTGCGAGATCGTGCTGCACCTGAACCGCACTCCGCGCGGTCTCGGCATGCTGCACGCGGGGCATTTCCAGCTCGGCTGCGCGCCCGTGATCAACCTGTTCTCGCAGACGAGCGAGCCGATCGTCGTGGATCACCGTCACTACGAGTACCGCCTGGTCGCGGATCAGCGGCGCGAGTCGATCACGGAGATTCATTCGATCGAGTCCGTCGTCGCGTCGCATCCGACTCTTGGGGCCGAGGCGGCGGTGCCGTGCTTTTCGGCCATCGATCACGTCGAGGCCGATGGCAACACCGTGTTCTGGTCCGCGCGCCGGGAACATAGCCTGCGAGAGAACGTGCAGGGCACGGACATGTTCCTGAGCTTCGTCGATTCGGCCAACGTGCTAGCCGATCCCGGCGCACCCGTGATCTACGCGAACGTGCTGTGCACGAATCGCCGTCTTGCCGAACAGGTGCCAGTGGGCGCGCGCATGCTGATCGAGAAGGTCTCGCAGAACGTGCGCGTGCGCTGTCTTTACGAGCCGACCGCTCAGCGCAGCCCCGCACTCGGCAGTGAAACGCTGTGGCGTCTGATCTCGCTGCTCACGCTCAACTATCACTCGCTCGTGAGCGGCGCGACGGGCCGCGCGCAGTTGCAGGAAATGCTGCGGCTGTTCGCTTCCGACAGCACGCGCGAGCAGGACCAGATTCGCGGCATCCGCAGCGTGGAGGCGCGCAGCGCGACCGCGCATGTCGGCAGCGACGCGTGGCGCGGCTATTGCCGCGGCACCGAGGTCGTCGTCGAGTTCGATCCCGAGAACTTCGTGGGCGGCTCGCCGCTGCTGCTGGGGGCCGTGCTCGCGCGCTTCTTCGCGATGTATACGTCGGTCAATTCCTTTGTACGGCTGCTGGTGCGCCGTGGAGACGAGATATGGAAGCAATGGGAGCCGATGACAGGCTGCCAGCAGCTGCTCTGATCGCGCGTCTCAAGGCGAATCCGCAGCGCTTCGATCTGTTCCAGGCGATCAGTCTGCTGGAGCGAGCCGCGCCGTGGGCGCGTGCGCTCGGCCGCGGCAATGGGCTAGGCGAAGCCGTCCGCCTCACTGGCCACGTCTCGCTTGCATTCGAGCCGAGCGACGTCCACAGCGTGCGCGAGAAGACGGCGGCGCAACAGGATGGCATGCCCGCTGGCACCAGTGTGTCGTACGCGCCGCGCGCAACCTGGACATTGTCCACGCCCGTGCTTACGCTCGCGGGCGCCAACGGCCCGTTGCCAATGGCGTACACCGAACTCGTGCTGGAGCGCCGCGCACAGCGCGACACGGCGACGGCGGACCTGCTCGACATCTTCAATCACCGCTTTCTGTCGTTCCTGTATCGCAGTCGCAAGAAGCATGCGCCCGGGCTGAACTGGCGCTCGCCACACGCGAGCGCGATCGCGGCCTCTCTCGACGCGCTCAGCAATCTGGGCCTGCGCGACGGCATACGCGGCCCGCGTGACGCGCGCCTGTGGTTGCGCCACGCAGGTCTGCTGAGCGCCGCGCCACGCTCGATGACGGGCCTCATCGCGATGCTTGCCGACCGGCTCGGGCTCGAAGTGCGCGGCGAGCAATTCGTCGGCGGCTGGCGCGAGGTCGACAGCGCCGACTCGCTGCGCCTCGGGCGCGCGGGCTCGGCGCGGCTCACCGGTGTGGCCGTGCTCGGGCGTCGCACGTGGGACCAGGCGAGCGGCATCTGCCTCGAATTCCCCGGCCTGAGCAGGGCGCGCTTCGAGGCGCTGTTGCCCGGCGGCGCGGATCACGCGCTCGCCGCGTGGCTCATTCGCGCGTATCTGCAGCAGGATTTCGACGTGCAGTTCGTGCTGCACCTTGCGTCGCAAACCACCGCCTGCGAAGTCGGTGGGCCGCGCGCGTCCCGCCTCGGCTGGACGACGTGGCTGGGCGGCTCGCGCCATACCCCTCACGCACCGGCACCGGTGCGCCTCGCGCTGCGCGAGGCCGCCGCGCCCGCGACGAAGGTTCACTAAGGAATCCGCGCATGGATATCGATATTCGCACGCTGTTGAGCCGCCTGAATCCGGAATGCAAGCTCGCGATGGAACAGGCCGCGCAGCTGTGCGTGCGACAGACGCATTACAACGTCGACGTCGAGCATCTGCTGCTCACGCTGCTGGAATCCGATGCGCCGGACCTCAAGGCCATTCTTGCGCACTTCGCCGTCAAGCCCGAAACGCTGAGCGCGCAGCTGCAGAAGACCGTTGATGGATTCAAGCGCGGCAATGGCCGCACGCCGGCGCTTTCGCCGAACTTTTCGCCGCTCTTCCAGGAAGCGTGGCTGCTCAGCTCGATGCTGCTCGGTGAGCAACAGATCCGCTCGGGCACGCTCGTTCTCGCGCTGCTCGAAGTCGACACTCTGCGCGGCATGCTGCTCGAATCGGCCCCGGCGCTCCTCAACTTCCCGCGCGCGGCCCTGCGCGACCGGCTCGCGGCGATTCTCGCGGGCTCGTCCGAAGATGCGGGCGGCTCGCACATGCCCGGCCAGGACTCCGAAGCGGCGCAGCCTGGCGCGGCGTCCGCGTCCGCATCGTCTGTGGCGCGAGAGGCGGGTGCGATGCCGAACATCGCGGGCGGCGCTGGCGGGAGCGGCCGCAAGTCGGCGCTGGAGCTGTACACCGTCGACATGACCGGCCTCGCGCGTGAAGGCAAGATCGATCCGATTCGCGGACGCGACGCCGAAATCCGCCAGTTGATCGACGTGCTGCTGCGCCGCCGCCAGAACAACCCGATCCTCACGGGCGAGGCGGGCGTGGGCAAAACGGCCGTGGTGGAGGGTTTCGCACAGCGCATCGTGCAGGGCGACGTGCCGCCTGCGCTCGTCAACGTGTCGGTGCGCTCGCTCGATCTTGCGCTGCTGCAGGCGGGCGCGGGCGTGAAGGGCGAGTTCGAGAACCGGCTCAAGTCGGTGATTGCGGAAGTGAAGGCGTCGCCGGTGCCGGTGATCCTGTTCATCGACGAGGCGCATCAGCTGATCGGCGCGGGCGGCAGCGAGGGCCAGGGCGACGCGGCCAACCTGCTCAAGCCGGCGCTCGCGCGCGGCGAGCTGCGCACGATCGCCGCGACCACGTGGGCCGAGTACAAGAAATACGTGGAACGCGATCCGGCGCTCGCGCGGCGCTTCCAGGTGGTCAAGGTCGAGGAGCCAAGCGAGGCCGTCGCGATCGACATGCTGCGCGGCATGGTGCAGAAGCTCGAAGAGCACCACGGCGTGGAAATCCTCGACGACGCGGTGCGCGACGCCGTGAAGCTTTCGCATCGCTACATCTCCGGGCGCCAGTTGCCGGACAAGGCGATCAGCGTGCTCGACACGGCGTGCGCCCGCGTGGCGATCGGCCAAAGCGGCACGCCCGAGGAAATCGAGGCGCTTGGCCGCACGATCGAAGCGGCCGAGCACCAGCTTCGCATCCTGCGCCACGAGGCGGCCACGGGCGCCGATCGTGCTGACGCCATCGCTGTGACGACGAAGCAGCTCGACGACGCGCGCGCGCAGCGCTCGCGCCTCACCGACAAGCTCGCCACCGAAAAGCGCGCAGTGGAAGAGATCCTCGCGTGGCGCAAGAAGATCCGCGGCTATCTGTCGGACCCGGACAGCGCGGCCGATGGCGAGGATGCCGCATCGCTCGCGGTCAATCTCTCGCGCCTCGAAAAAGGCCTCGAAGCCATGCAGAACGACGAGCCGATGGTGCCCGTATGCGTGGACTCGGAGACGGTCGCCCAGGTCATTTCGGGCTGGACCGGCATCCCCGTTGGCCGCATGCTCGCCGACGAACTGCACACCGTGCTGTATCTGCAGGACAAGCTTGCCGAGCGCGTAGTCGGCCAGGACGAAGCGCTCGACGCGATCGCGCGGCGCGTGCGCACGTTCCGCGCCGATCTCGACGATCCGGGCAAGCCGGTGGGTGTGTTCCTGCTCGTCGGGCCGAGCGGCGTGGGCAAGACCGAGACAGCGTGCGCGCTTGCGGACATGCTGTACGGCGGCGAGCGCAACATGATCACCGTGAACATGTCGGAGTTTCAGGAGGCGCACAGCGTGTCCGGGCTCAAGGGCGCGCCGCCGGGATATGTCGGCTACGGACGTGGCGGCGTGCTCACCGAGGCCGTGCGCCGCCGTCCGTATAGCGTCGTGCTGCTCGACGAAATGGAGAAGGCGCATCCCGACGTGCTGGAGCTGTTCTTCCAGGTGTTCGACAAGGGCGTGATGGAAGACGGCGAAGGCGTGCCGATCGACTTCAAGAACACGCTCATTCTGCTGACCTCGAACGCCGCGCAGGATGTCATCACCGAAGCGAGCCGGGGCGGCCGCCGCCCGCCGCCCGACGAGTTGATCGAGAAGCTGCGCCCGGCGCTGCTGCGGCAGTTCAGTCCGGCTTTTCTGGGCCGGCTCGTGCTCGTGCCTTACTACCACCTCGGCGACGCGCAGATCAGCGCGATTGTGAACCTGAAGCTCGAACGGCTCGCGCAGCGCTTCGAGCGCAACCATCACGCTGGCCTCACGTGGGACGAAGACGTGGCCACGCTGATCGCGCAGCGCTGCAAGGAAGTGGACAGCGGCGCGCGCAACGTGGACCACATCCTCACGCAGTCGGTGCTGCCGGAGCTCGCGCGCCAGGTCCTCGAGCGCATTTCGATTTCCGAACCATTTGGCGGCGTGCATCTCGCGCTGACGCCGGCCGGCGCGATCGAGTTCCGCTTCCTGTCCAGCGAGGAGGCGTAAGCGCATGTCGACGCCCAGCCAGTCGAACTGGTTTGCATCGGTCTCGACGCCGTTCGGCGCGGACGTGCTGTTGCTCGACGGTTTTGGGGGCCATGAAGCGATCTCGGAGCTATTCAGCTTCGATCTGCGGATGCGTTCGACTAACAAGGCGCTCGATCCCGACGAGATCGTCGGCAAAAGCGTAACGGTGACGCTCAAGGACCAGAGCGGTGTCGCAAGATATTTCAACGGCATCGTGACGCGCTTCGCACACGCGGGAGCGGACGCGCAGCACGGCTTCTATTCGGCGGAGCTTGCGCCGCGCCTCTGGTTGCTCACGCTCGGGCGAGACCGCGTGATCTGGCAGAACCAGTCGGCGCTCGACATCATCAAGAGCGTGCTGGGCACCTTCGGCGTCACCTTCGAGGACCGCACGAAGAGCAGCAGCGCCTATGGCGTGCGCGAATACTGCGTTCAGTACGATGAAAGCGCCTTCCACTTCATCTCGCGGCTGATGGAAGAGGAAGGTGTTTTCTATTTCTTCACGTTCGCGGACGGTGCGCACACGATGGTGCTCGCCGACGACCCTTCCGGTCACGACACAACCCCGGCCGGCGACCTGTATTTCGCCGCCGACGCGAATACCGCCAGCAGCGCGAAGCGACTCGATTCGTTCGCGATGGCGCGGGGGGTCATACCCGGCGAGCACATCGTCAGCGACTACGACTACACCAAGCCTTCGACGATGATTTCATCGTCGAAGGGTTCGTCGAGCTTGCCGACCGGCGCGCGCTATACGTTTCCCGGCCGTGTCGCCACGGCCGGGCAGGCGACCCATCTATCGACCATGCAACTCGAGGCGCACAACGTCACGCAGCAGGTCGGGCAGGGCGCCAGCGGGTACTACGGCCTCGCCGCCGGCACCACCTTCACGCTCGGCGGGCATCCGGACAGTTCGCTCAACGTGAGCTATGTCGCGCGCTCGGTGCGGCATACGGCTTCGAATACCGCCTACAGCAACGAATTCGAGGTCTTTCCTGTCACCGTGCCGTTTCGCGCGCCGCTCGCGACGCCCCGGCCGCTCGTGGCGGGCACGCACACCGCGAAAGTGGTCGGCTCCACCGATGAGGAAATCTGGACCGACGCGCAAGGCCGCATCAAGGTCAAGTTCCACTGGGACCGCACAGAAGAGGCCGACCAGAACAGCTCCTGCTGGGTGCGCGTGGCGCAGTCGGTGGCCGGGCCGGGCTGGGGACACCTGTTCCTGCCGCGCGTGGGGCAGGAAGTCGTCGTGAGCTATGTGGATGGAGACCCCGACCGGCCGCTCGTCACCGGGTGTGTCTACAACGGAGAGAACGCGACGCCCGTCACGCTGCCGGCGAACCAGACGCAGAGCGTGATGCGCTCCCGCTCATCGAAGAAAGGCACGGCGGGCAACGAGATTCGCATGGAGGACAAGCTCGATTCGGAAGAGCTGTACTTCCACGCGCAGAAGGACATGACCGTCGAGGTCGAGAACGCTGTTTCGACCACCGTGAAGGCCGGCGACGAAACGCACACCGTGACGCAGGGCAATCGCACGATCTCGGTGAGCAAGGGCAACGAGTCGCACACGGTGAAGGGCACACGCACGCTCGATGTGACAGGCGACGAAACGCACACGAATCACGCGAAGTTCACGCACAGCGTGACGGGCGATCACGCGCATACCGTCAACGGCAATTACACGCTGAAGGTGGGTGGCAATCTGGTCATCGAGGTGACCGGCTCGGTCAGTATCAAGGCCGGCTCATCGTTCGCGAGCGAAGCCGGCACCACGCACACGAGCAAGGCCACGACCACGCTGAGCACCGAGGGCATGACGATTTCGCACAAGGCCTCGGCGCAGCAGACGGTCGACGGCGGCGGTCAGCTCGCGCTCAAGGGCGGCATTGTCCAGCTCAATTGAGAACGCCATGTCCGCGCCTATGCCTGCTACCGCCGTGTTGTCCGTCGCCGGGTCCGCCGAGACCGTCCAGCCGACGGTGGCCGAGACGCACGATGGCGCGGGCCGCATCGTGAGCCGCGCCGAGCTCGTCAACGGCGTGCCGCACGGCGAGAGCGTGCAGTACGCCCCCAACGGAAGTGCGCTGCTGCGCGCGAGCTACGCATTCGGCCTGCTCGACGGCATGTTGCGAACGTTCGACGCGCAGGGGCGGCCCGTGCAGGAAGCGCAGTACCGCATGGGCCAGCTCGATGGCGCAATGTCGGTGTATCAGGACGGGCGCCTCGCGGGCAGGCAGCAATACGTGGCCGGCGTGCTGCACGGCGAGAGCACGACGTACGCACCCTCCGGTCTCGTGACGTCGCGCATGACCTACGAGGCTGGCAAGCTCGAACGCGATGCGCTCTTCCTGCATGACGGCGTGGTGATACGACGCGCGCGCTTTGCGAAAGGCAGGCTCGAAGGCGAGACGCGCGAGTATGCCGCCGACGGCACGCTCGCGCAGAGCCTGCCGTACCGGGCGGACCTGCTGCATGGCACCGCACGCCGTTACGCACCCGACGGGACCGCGACACACGAGCGCGTCTATCGCCTGGGCAAGCCGCAAGGCGACTGGCGAGCGCTCGACGCACCCGCGGCGAACCGCGACGCCGCGCGTGGGCCGCGCATCGTCAAGCAACTGGAAAAGTGGGTGAGAGGGTAGACATGGGAATTCAGGTGACTTCGGGCGCAACGCTCCAGTGCAGCTTCGGCGCCGCGCCCGCGACGCTGCAGGTGTTGCCGCTCAACCGCGTGATGGCGGGTGCGCCGGCGGCGAACATCACGGACTCCAAGCCGTTCGTCAACATCATGCCGTTCGGGCAATGCAGTTCGATGGCCAATCCCATGGTGGCCGCTGCCACGGCCGCGGCATTGGGCGCGCTCACGCCGATGCCATGCGTGCCCGCGACGGTCGCGCCGTGGGCGCCGGGCTCGCCGACGGTCACGATCGGCGCGATGCCTGCGCTGCAGAACTCCTCAAAGCTGATGTGTATGTGGGCCGGCGTCATCCAGGTCGTCGCACCCGCGCAATTCACCACGCTAACCGCCTGAGGGCGAGACAGATATGCAATACGTTTTTTCGATGACTTCGCGCATGGTGACGATCGCCGTGAGCTGCGCGCTCCTGCTATGCGTGCTGCTGTTCCTGCTCGGTATGGAGATCGGCGCTCGCATGAACCGCTCGCCCGCGCAGAGCGCCGCGCCCGTCGTCGTTTCCGTCGCGCCGCAGTCCGGCGCAGCCGCCCAGTCGTCGCTCGACACAGGCGATCTGGCCGCTGCACCCGCACCCGCTTCTTCGACTCCTTGAGACCGCCAATTCCATGTCGTCTTTCTTTTTCGCTTTTCTGTCCAATGACGTGCGCGGCTCGCGAACCGCCCTCAAGCTCGGCGCCGTGTGGCGCGGGATCGGCGCATCGCTGGCCGGCGCCGCGCTTGCCGTCGCAGCCGGTACCGCTGCTGCGACGCCGGCTAGCCCGAGCGCGCCCGTCGTCGCGAACGCAATCGCGGCCCCGGCCCCGGCGAGTGTGCCCGTCACCACCTCGACCGGTCTCGTCCAGATGCCCGATGGCCGCCTGCTCGCGCCCGAGTTTGCTCGCATCATCGGCCGCGGCGAACTGGTGGTTGCAGTGCTGAGCGTGGACCAGCCGCCGTTCTTCGAGGAGCGCAACAGCAAGCTAGAAGGCCTCGACATCGATCTCGCGCGCGAAATGGCGAGCAAGCTCCACGTGAAAGTGCGTTTCAACCGCGACGCCCATACCTTCGACGACGTCGTGAGCCTGCTCGCGCGTGGGCAGGCCGACATCGCGGTGAGCAAACTGTCGCGCACGCTCACGCGTGCGACGGTGATCGCATTCAGCTCGCCTTACCTGCGCTTGAATCGTGCGCTGCTGCTCAACCGCGTGAAGTTCGCGCAACTCGCGCACGGCCGCTCGGTGCCCGAAGTCGTGCGCTCGTTCGACAGCACTATCGGCGTAGTGGCGAACTCGTCGTACGCAGGCTACGTCGTGAACAATTTCCCGCATGCCCAGGTGCGCAGCTATCCGACCTGGGACGATGTACTCAAGGCGCTCAACGCGGGCGAAATCACGGCGGCCTATCGCGACGAATTCGAAGTCAAGCGCGTGCTCAAGGTCGATCCGACCGCTTCGCTGCGCCTGCGTGTAGTGACGCTGCAGGATCTGGAAGACACGCTCGCGATCGGCGTCAACGTGAACGACCCGGCCCTGCTTTCGTTCGTCAACCAGTTTCTTGCCGAGCGCAGCGTCAAGCTCGACGTGAGCGCGGTTCTCCAGGCCGCGGACCACTAATCCAAAAACAGTGCGAAACAGCACGAGAGAGACCACCATGAATTCCAGCAGGATTTACGCATTCGTTCTCAACCCTTGGGTGGTGATCGGCAGTCTCGCGCTTGGCGGCGCGTTTGGCCTGTTTCTGCCGGAACTGGCGCAAAAGCTCGGCTTCATCGGCGACATCTACGTTGACCTGCTGAAGATGACGACATTGCCGTTCATGATCTCCGCGGTGATTTTCAGCCTGCAGAGGCTCTTTCGCGATGGCGGCACGTCGCGGCTGCTCATGCGCGTGATCTCCGTGTTCCTCGGCGCATCGGCAACGGTCGCCGTGGTCGGTGCGATCGTGCTGCTCGTCATGCACCCGGGCGCCAACATCTCCACGGCGACGATGCAGACCTTCGGCCTGATGGTTGGCAACGACACTTCATCGAGCGACACGGTCATGAACCTCTATGGCGCCGATCTCCCGGCCAAGTCGCTGAGTTTGTCCGACGTGCTGGCGAGCCTTGTGCCCACCAACATCTTCGCGGCGCTCGCCAACGGCGACGCGCTGAAGGCGCTCGTGTTCGCGCTGCTGTTCGGCCTGGCAGTGGGCCGTGTGCCGGAGCGGATCTCGGTGGGCCTGAGCCAGTCGCTCGAAACCATCTATCACGCGTGCCAGAAGCTCATGCACTGGCTGAGCTACCCGCTGCCGCTGATTCTCTTTTGCATGAGCGCGGCCCAGCTCGGCAAGTCGGGCGTGGGCCCCCTGCATGCGATGCTGCAGTTCGTGCTGGCGTTCTTCGTCGCTTCGGCGCTGCTGCTGGTGCTCGCGGCCGTCATCATCTGGAAGCGTTCGAGCCACAGCCTCGCCAAAACCCTCGACGCGCTGCGCGCGCCGTTCGCGCTCGCGCTCGCCACGCGCAACAGCGCGGCCTGCATGCCGAGCATGATCGAGAGCCTGGTGGACGGGTTGGGTTTCGCGCGCTCACGCGTCGAACTGCTCGTGCCGCTCACAATCTCGCTGTTGCGCGTGGGACCGATGGTCTACTACGTGTGCGCGACGCTCTTCATCGCGCAGCTCTACGGGCATTCGCTCGGGCTGGTCGAGGTGGTGACGGTGCTGCTCGCCTCCGTGCTCGCGGGCTTCGCGTCGGCGGGCATGACGGGTCTCGTGACCGTCTCTCTCGTGGGCATGACGTGCGCTTATCTGCGCCTGCCGTTCGAGGCCGCATTCATCCTGTTTCTCGCCGTCGATCCGATTTGCGACATGCTGCGCACGCTCGTGCTCGTGATCGGCAATGCGGCGGCTGTTTCCGTGATCTGCCCGCGTCCGCTCAAGATCTAGGAGCCTCAATGGCAATGATCGGCATTCTTGGCGGCATGGGGCCGCTTGCGACCGTCGACTTCATGGACAAGATCGTGCGCCTGACCCATGCGAACAGCGACCAGGAGCATCTGCCGCTGCTGGTGGCGAACCTGCCGCACATCGAGGACCGCTCGAGCGCGATCATCGACGGCGGCGCCGATCCGCTGCCGGCGCTGCTCGACGGCATCGATCTGCTGAACCAGAACGGCGTGGGGCTGATTGCGATTCCGTGCAACTCGGCACATCACTGGTATGAGCCGATGCGCGCGCGCAGCAAGGCGCCGGTTCTGCACATCGCGCAGACGTGCGTGGCGGCCGTGCCGCGCGCGGCGCGCCGCGTGGCATTGCTCGCCACCGGCGGCGCGCTCGTTTCGGGCTTCTACCAGCAGGCGCTGACCGATCTCGACATCGAGCCCGTGCTGCCAGATGCATCGATGCAGTTGCGCGTCGCGGCCTGCATCCGCGAGGTGAAGGCGGGCAAGCTCGATGCGGCCCGCGCCCACCTCGAAGACGTGCTGATGGCGCTCGCCAGTCGGGGTGTGGACACGGCGCTCATGGCCTGCACCGAGATTCCGCTGGCGGCTCAGCACATCGCGTCGCCTCCTCTCGTCCTCATCGACAGCTCGCTCGAACTCGCGCGCGCCACTGTGAAATACGGGTGCGAGCGCGGCTGGAACCGTCCCGCATGAAAGCACTGCATATGCTCTCGCAGAGTACGCTCGGACTGATCGTCTGCCTCGCGGCGGGCGGCCTGTGCGGCGTGTTCGCCGAACCGGCGGGCGCGGCCGCGTACTTTGTCGGGCAACTGTATCTCTCTGTCGTCAACATGGCGGCGATTCCGCTGCTGGTCGTCGCGACGTTTTTTGGGCTGCGCCAGGTGATTGCGCTGCCGCGTCCGCGCACACGGGTGGGCACCATCATGCTGCTCGCGCTCGCCCTCGTGGTGTTGAGCGGGATCGGCGGCACGCTGATCGGCGTGCTCGCCATGCCCGGTCAGCATCTGTCAGCCGACGCGCATGCGCATCTCGGCGAACTCGTGCGCAAGAGCGCGAGCGCGGACGAAGTGCGGGTCGCGCTGTTCGACCGCGGCGCGAGCAGCGCCAGCGCCGGGTCGCGCCTCATCGGCGTTGACGATATCTTTCCCGACAACTTCTATCGCGTGCTGGCGCAGGGCCATTCGCTCGGCATTCTGACCGGCACGATCCTGTTCGGCCTGGCGTTCGCGGCGCTCTCGCGCGAGCAGACGCGCATGCTGAGCAGCGTGTTCGAAGGCGTCTACCGTGCGCTGGAAACCATCATTGCGCAGGCGAACCTGCTGATTCCGGTGCTGGTGTTCGGCGTTGCCGCGCATCTCACGTCGCACACGCAGGCGGTGACGCTCGAAGCGATGAGCAGCTTCCTGCTGTGCTTCGCACTCTCGGCTCTCGTGCTCGCGATGCTCGCGCTCGCGACCATCGCGGCGCGCGCCAGGCAGCCGCTGCTGCAAGTGCTGAGCGGACTGAAGGCGCCGCTGCTGATCGGCCTGACCTCGGGCAGTGCGACCGCGCCGATTCCGCACACGATCGAGGCGATGAGTGAGCGCCTTGGTTTCAGCCGTGGAGTGGCGGAACTCGTGGTGCCGTTCGGCTCGGTGTTCGTGCGCGCGGGCTCGGCGCTCTATTACGCGCTGGCGACGGTATTCGTCGCCAATCTCTACGAGCGGCCGCTCGGAGCTGGCGAAATCGCGCTCGTGTGTGCCGCGGCCGTCGTGGCGGCCTTCGTTTCGGCGGGGCAGAGCGGTGTGGCTGCGGTGGGGTACACGGGCGTGGTGCTGTCGATGCTGCATCTGCCCGCCGAGGCGGCGGCCGTGCTGTTCGTGTCCGTTGATCTGATCTGTGAAGGGCCGCGCAACGTGCTGAGCCTGCTTGCGGTTTGCACGGTGATCGCACTGGTGTCCGCCGGACTGCCTTCCGAGCGTCAGGTAGCCGTGCAGGTGCAAGGCGGCGCCGCGGGGTTGAGCCCCGTGCTGCGTTTCACGTTCACGCGCGGGCAACTCGCGCTGGCGGCGGGCTGCGCGGTGATGGTGGCCTCGCTGATATTGCTGATGGGAATCGGAGTAGGAGCGAGATGAAGAAGGTGGGATTGCGTTTGCGCGCACGGCTCGCGCGCGGTGCGGCCGTGTTGCTGGCGGCCTCGGGGGTCGCCCTCGCGGTCGGCGGCTGCAGCATGCTCGGCTTGAGCGGCGAGAAGGCGAAATGGTCGCAAGTGACCTTCACCGCCAGTGACGACATCAACAACAACAGCCCCGTCGCCGTCGACGTCGTGCTCGTCAGCGACCCCGCGATGCTCGCGCGGCTCGCCGAGATGCCGGCGTCGAAATGGTTCACGGCGCGCGACGACCTCGTGAAAACGTATCCGAAGAACCTGCGCTATCGAAGCTGGGAGATCGTGCCGGGCCTGCATCTGGACGTGAGCGGCGATGCATTCGCGGGCTCGCGTGTGGCGGGCGCGTTCGTGTTCGCCAACTATCAGGACCCGGGCGCCCATCGCGCGCGGATCGAGCATTTCAGCGGCCACATGGTGGTGCAGCTGGACAGCAACAACCTTACCGTCGTGGATTCGAAATGATGCATGACCGCAACATGGCAGTACCCGAGCGGATCGAGTGGTTCGAGGGCATGTTGCTCTCGCCCCAGCATTTTCAGCAGATGGCGTCGCGCACCGATGCGCTCGTGGCGTGGCAGACGCTCGCGGCGGCGCCGTTCAGCTGGGGCGTGCGACGCCTCGTGTTCGACAACGGGCTGCTGCCCGCTGGCCTGCTGCGCGTGCTGGAGCTCGACGCGATTCTGCCCGACGGCACGGCCGTCACCTACCATGCGCAGGCCGCGGGTGCGGAGCGGCTGGAATTGTCGCTGGAGCCGTTCGCCGACGCGCTGTCGAACGGGCCGCTCGACTTCTATCTCGTGCTGCCCGGCGCGTCGACGATGCGGCGAGCGGCGCAGGTCCGGCGCTTTCGCTCGACGTCGGTGGCGCCCGTGGAGGACCTGGTATCCGACGCGCCGCCCGCCGACATTGCGCGCCTCGTCCCAAACCTTGCGCTGGCGGCGGGCGAGTTGCCATCCGCGATGCACGTGTGGCTGCGGCTTGGCTCGCTCTACAAGGACAATGAAGTGGTGCGGCTAGGCGAACACCAGCCGCCGCTCCTCGAAGTCGCCCGTGACAATCCACTGTGGACGAGCGTGGCCTCGCTGCTGGGTCAGTTGCGAGGCAAGGCAGCATTCGTCGCGCGACAGACCGCGAATCCTTCGTCGCGGGTCGACGATCGTCTCACGCAACTGGAGCTGAAGGACCGCTTGCGCAGTCTGCTGAGCGCGCTGCCGCTTGCCGAAGCGGTGCTGCGCACGCCGCATCTGCATCCGCTTGCGCTGTATCACGCGCTGGCCGCACTCAACGGTTCGCTCGCCATGCTCAAGCCCGGTGGTCTACCACCCGTGCCGCCCGACTACGATCACGGCGATCCGCTCTCGGTGTTCACGCCTTTGCTGCGCTCGCTGCGCGAGTCGATGTCGGAGGTGAACGAGGAGCATCGCGAGCACAAGTTCGAATTCCGCCATGGCGCGTTCGAAATCACGCTGCATCCGGACTGGATCGGCGAACGGCTCGTCGTGGGCCTGCGTGGCCAGTCCGATCGCGACCTGCTCGCGTGGATGGACGGCGCGGTGATCGGCTCGCAGTCGGTCTATGCCTCGCTGCGCAGCCGCCGGGTGCTGGGCGCGGCCCGGCGCGGCATTGACTATGCGGAAGATCTCGGTTTGCGCTCAGGCTCGGGCTACCTGCTGTTCGAGGTCACGGCGGAGGCCGCGCTCGTGCTCGCGAGCGAAACACTTGTGATCGGAAATCCCAACGAAGGCACGAGCGCGCAGCGGCCGCAGGAAATGCTGCTGTTCGTGAAGGGATGATGCAAGCAACGATGACTGCAATGAAGACGTTAAACGCGAAGGCACGCTGAGCATGGCACGCATCCGACCAGAAGCAGAAGAAGACGATCTCGTGACGGAGCAGTTCCGCACCTTCCTCGATGAGCTAATGATGGCTCAGGCGCGCTTCTCCGAGCTGCCCGACGCAGACCCGGATCTCGCCGCGCAGGGGTTGAGCCGTCACCTGCTGAACCTGCTGGAGATCCAGACGCTGCAATCGCGGCGTGACAGTACGCGCTTCGAAATGGAGATCGTCGCGGACGCGCGCTATCTGAAGGCCGTGCTCGCCGACGAAATCCTGCTGAATACGCCGTGGGCCGGACGGGAGCGCTGGACCGCGTATCTGCTCGAATCGACGCTGTTCCGTACCAACGTGGCGGGCGACCTCGTGTTCCGCCGCATCGAACAACTGCTGTCCGAGCGCGAAACATCGCGCCGCAGCATCGCGCGCCTTTATCTGTTCTCGCTCGCGATGGGCTTCCAGGGCCGCTTTCGCGGTGCCGATGCCGCCGAGCGCCTGCGCAGCTACCGCGAGGAACTCTACGAGTTCGTCTATCAACGCCGCGCCGATCTGGGCGGCCGCGACCGCGTGCTTTCCGAGATCGCCTATGCGAACACGCTCTCACACGTCGCGCCGCGCAAGCTGCCGACCGTGAGCCGCTGGGCCATGATTTTTATGCTGGTGGCCGTGTCGCTGCTGGCGATTTCCGAGGTGCTCTGGCTGTGGCAGTCGTGGCCCGTGCGCGAAGCCCTGCATGCCGACACGGTGACGGGGGTGAACCGATGAAGCCGAATCATGCGATGCCAGCGCGTGCAATGACGTCGTCGAACCTGTTATTCGTGGGGGCGCGTTCATGCTGACGAGCAACCTGTTCCTGCTTTCCATCGCGGTGCTGACGCTCGTTGCGTGCGCGGTGCTCGGCGCGGTGATTTACTTCGCGTTGCATGGCTCGCACACGAAGCCCACCGCGGAGCGCAAGATCGTGCGCCTGCGCTCGGATTCGCTGCGCAGCGCCTTCCGCCAGGCCGTTGAACTCATCGAAGGCAACATCGCCACGCGCGCCGAGCGCTACAACATTCCGTGGATCATGATCCTCAACGAGGGCGACGATCCGCGTCCGCTGCCAATCGCCCAGGCGGGCGTGGCGAGCGTCCTCGGCGCCGACGCGGCGAGCCCCGCGGCCACGCAGGGCATGTCGTGGCACTTCTTCGATCGCGGCATCGTGGTGGACATCAAGGCGGCCTATCTGGGCTCGCCAGACGATGATGGCGACGGCAAGCCATGGGACGAATTTCTGAGCCTGTGCCGCAATTATCGCCAGCAGCGTCCGTTCGACTCGGTGGTGATCACGGTGCCGGCCGCCACTCTGCTGGCTGACGACACCGATGCACGCCTTGAGCTCGTACGCCATGCGAAGCTCGCGCATCGCCGCCTGTGGCTCGCGCAGAACCGCTTTGCGATGCGCTTTGCCGTGTACGTGGTCGTGACCGGCTGCGAGTCGTTACCGGGTTTCGCAACGTTCGCTCGCGCGCTGCCCGAGCCGCTGCGCGCGAGCATGCTCGGCTGGTCTTCGCCTTTCGATCTCTCGACCACCTATCAGCCAGGCTGGGTCGACACGGCGATGAACAGCATCATGCGCTCGGTCTCGGACGCGAGCGCCGAGTTGTTCGCACTCGATTCGTCGCACCTCGACGCGCGCCAGTTCCTGCAACTGCCCTCGCGCATCGACGCGATGCGCGCTCAGCTCCAGCTCTACGTCGACGAGCTGCTGCGCGCGAGCGCGTACCACGAGCCGTTCTTCTTCCGCGGCATCTACCTGACCGGAGACGCGAGCGAATTCGCGCAGTGGAGCGTGGCGCAGGCCACCAAGCCGATGGTGGAGGGCGACGAACTGCCCGCGCTCGAAGCGCCGTCCGGCGAGTCGCACGACGCGCTGCCGGCGTATGTGGGGAGCGCGCCTCTCCATGCAGCGGAAAACGCTGATAGCACGCAGATGGGCGACGGCCGGCGCGAGCCTGGCGGCCAGTTCAACGATCTGATGCTGCAGCCGGCATTTCTGCGCGATCTGTTCGAGAAAAAGATCTTCCTCGAATACGGCCTCACGCGGCCGTCCCGTTCGCAGCACCTCACGCGTCCCGTGCTCAATCGAGCACTACGCTGGGGCGGCATCGCTCTGCTGGGAGGCTGGGCGCTCGGGCTCGTCATCGCGACCGTGCAGCTAAGTCATCGCAACGGCGAGCTGGTTGCGGCCCTTAGCGCGCTGCGGCGCGACTCGGCTGAGCGGGCGAACGCCGCACAGCAAGGCCAGGACCTGCCCGCCGACTGGTATCGCCGCAAGGCGCTCGCGCTGATCGCGATGAACCAGAACCTCAGGACGAGCAGCGGCTGGACGATCTTCATGCCGGGCTCGTGGGGCTTCGTCGATGACCTGAACGCCCGCGTGAAGGATCGCTTCGAGCGCGAGTTCGGCGAGATCGCAGTCGCTGCACTGGAGCGCGAAATGTACGCGCACGTCAGCCAGCTCACCGGCGTGGGGCGGGATCCAAGTTCGGGCCAGCTCATCATCGGCGACGACTGCACGGCGCCCGATGCTGGCCGCGTCGGCGCGCCGCTCGGCCTTGCGCTCGACGATCTGCCGCAGATGCACGCCCTCCAGCTCTATGTGCACAACGTCGATCAACTCGACGCCGCGCTGCAGGCGCTGCAGCGATTGCAGCAACCGGCGGCCGACAACGCGGACTCGTTGCGGCTCGTGGTGCGCTACGCGCTCGGCGCGGACCTTCAGGGCAACGTGGCAGGCAGCGTGCCTTACTTCTACCGCGATCAGGACCGCCGCAGCGTGACCGGCAACGGTACGGCCGGCGTCAATCTCGCGGCCGTGCAGCAGGCGCTGCGCTGCACGCTCGACAAGGGCGCGCAGCAACTCGACGCCGCCCTGTTCACGGGCAATCCGCTGCTGGTCGCCGAGCGCGCCATCTCCGATCGACTGGGCGGCCTGACCGTAGCCGACTCGGGCGCAGGCGACTTCACGAAGCTCACGGACGGCTATCGCGCGGTGGTGGCAGGGATCGACACGCAGCGCGACTTGCTCGCTTCGGGCAAGGGCGGATGGATTCACCAGACGCAGTTCACCCCGGGGCCGACGTACGACCGCACGCTCGCGCACGTGGCGCAGAGCCGCCTGCTCGGCACTGACCTCGCGACGCAGATTCGCCATCGCGACGAGAGTGCTTTCCAGGCCTTTCGCAGCGAGTTTTCGCTGCGCTTTGGCAGTGCGGATAGCGGCATCGTCTGGATCGACAAGGACGCGCGCTATAACATCTCGCCGGGCCGGGCCGCATTGCGCGACGGCCTGTCGGGGCTGTTGAGTCAGCCGTTCATGGTCGCGCCGCGCAACCGTGAATTGCCCACCCTTGCCGACGGCTCGACGATCGTGTGGGACCGCGCGCAGCTCGACCAGGCGCTCGCGTTGGGCGACGTGCGCAAGCGTTTCCTCGCCGAGGGTCTTGCGAATCTGCCGGCGGCGGCGCGTCCCGGCATCGAGACCGCACTCGATCTCCAGTTCGCGCGTTTGATTCTCGACCAGACCGCGGCGGCCGCAAACGTGACCACGGCGCCGGCCGATGTCGACAGCGCGGCGTTCGAGGCGGCGCGCATGCGACTCGCGCGGATCGAGGCGCTGCTTACCGAGCTTCACGCGAACGCGCAGCTGGAGGATATCGACACGCTCGCCTCGAACGACGCGATGGCGCACCTGCGCCGCGTGGACGACGCGCTCACGCAATCCGAGCTGTACGCGACGCGCCAGGAGGCGAGTGCCGACAGTGCGCACAGCGCGCGCTCGCCGATTCTCGCGGCGTTCGGCGTAGCCGACGCGGCCGCGCTCGCGCCGTATCTCGACCAGCAGTCGTCGCGCGCGCTGATGCTCGGCAAGCAGGCTTCGGTGTATCTCGCCGCGCTCAATGCGAGCGACGCCGCATCGCCGCTCGCGCAGCGCTGGCAGGCAATCAACCGCGACCTGGAGCGCTATCGCCTGAAGAACCCGAACAGCAGCCTGTTGCGTCTCGAACAATTCGCGCTCTCGGTGGCGGCCGATCCCGGGCCGGCGGGCTGCATGTCGAAGTTCACCGGCCGGCCGACCACGAGCGGCGGTGATGACTACTTCGCCACGCTGCACGCACGGCTGTACGATCGCCTGCTCGCGCGTTGCAACCAGGGTTATGTGTTCGACATGCGTCGGCAGTGGGGCAATTTCGCCACGGCGTTCAACGAGAGCGTGGCAGGGCGCATGCCGTTCGACAACGGCGACATGCTGCGCGTGGCCACGCGCAATACCGGCATGCCGGGGGTGGTCGACTTCGGCGAACTGGGGCAGGTGCTCAAGCACTACGAGCCGGTCTCGGAGACGTTCCATGCGTCGGGTGCGGGAGCGTCGTCGGCGATGACGAACTACAAGGTGCGCCAGTTCATCGAGAACTTCGATCAAGTGAAGACGCTGCTCGCGCCGCTTTATCCGTCCGACGATGGAGCGGCCACCGGTTACGACGTGAACGTCGAGTTTCGCGCGAACCGGAACGGCGAAGTCGCGGCGAACCAGATCATCGACTGGACGCTCACCATCGGCTCGCAAAGCCTGTCGATGAATGACGCCCCGCACGCGCTGCACTGGGACTTCGGCACGCCGGTCTCGCTCGTGCTGCGCTTCGCGAAGGACTCGCCGCTGGCGGCGGCAGAGGACGCGCAGCAGCGCGCCTACTCGACCGACGGGCGCACGCTCACCTGGCAGTTCTCCGATCCGTGGGCGCTCATCACGTTCATCAACCGCCAGCGCGCGGCGGACGCCAGCGGTCGCGGCGAACGCGCTTCGCAACTGTTGAAAATCGAGTTCCCGCTGGGCACGGCGAACCCCGTCGACCTTTCGTTATTGCCAAAGCAGGCCCATGGGCGCGTGTATTTGCGGATCGCGCTGATGCCCGCCGGCAAGAAAACACCGCTGCCGTGGCCGGGCAGTTTCCCGGTGCACGCGCCGGAATGGAGCGCACTATGAAACAGGCATTCCCTATGGAAGTCGAGCCGGGCCTCAACGTGGATTTCGACGCGCTGTTGGCGCCCGTTCCCGGTAGTGAAGACGGCGCAGGCGTTTCGCTGCGCTATGACCCGGTGTACCAGCAGATCCGCGAAGCGCGACACCAGGATGACGCGAGCGTGCCAATGGGCGAATGGGAGCGCCCGCTCGTCAAGGCGGACTGGAAGCGCGTCGCGGCGCTGAGCAGCGACGCTCTCGCGACGCGCAGCAAGGACTTTCAGCTCGCGGCCTGGCTGTGCGAGGCATGGACGAATTTGCATGGTGTCGAAGGCCTGATGACTGGCACACGCTTGCTGACGGCACTCGCCGAGCGTTACTGGTCAAGTGCATGGCCGATGCTCGAAGCGGGCGATGCCGATGCACGCGTGGCGCCATTCGTCTGGCTCAATGACACGCTCGCTCTCGTGCTGACGCTGCACGTGCCGCTACTTGTCATCGACGAGCGCGAGCCGGCGCAGGTCAATCTCGACGAGTGGCAGCGTGTCGTGCTGGACGGCGGCGATGCCGGGGCGGCAAGCCTCACACGCGATCTACTCGACAAGCACGTGAAGCGGGGGCGCAACCTTCCCGCGCTCGTATCGCTTCATCAACAACTGGAACTGGCGCGAGCGGCGTGGGGGAATTTCGGGAACCTGCTCGATGAATTTTTGCAGGAAGACTCGCCCCATCTTGGCCGGGTCGATGACGTTCTGATGCGGCTGACACGCGCCGTGAGCAGCCTGTGCGGTTCTCAGGCGCTATCCGCCGCGCCGCAGACAATCGCGGCGGACGACGCCGGCAACAACCCCGCGCGTGCGTCGAGCGCGGCTTCACACCTCGCATCGATGGAAAACGCCATGAGCAATGCCACGCTGGAATTACCGTCGCCGAACGCTGCTGTCAGGTCTTCGCCCGCGAGAGTGGAGAGCCGCGCGCAGGCCTATGACCTGATCGAACTCGTGGCCAGTTACCTGGCCGAGCACGAGCCGCATAGCCCGACTCCATATTTGCTGCGGCGTGCGGTCTCGTGGGGTGCGATGTCTTTGCCGGATCTGATGCGCGAGGTCTTGCGCACCGAAGGAGATACCTCGCGATTCTTTGCGATGCTCGGACTCGAATAATGGATTCATTTTGAATTTTCCGAACTCACAACAGTACGTTCATATCAAGCTTGATCGGGGGTGACATGGCTGAGCGGTTTAACGCAGATCCGTTTGTGCAGGCTGAAGCGGAAGTCAATAACAAAAGCTGGGATGAGCAGATTCTTCATTCAAGGCTCTTTCACAGCACCCGCAGTGCTTTTACCAGCCTCTTTTCGTCAGATAGGGGGTCTGCCGCCAGCAAGGGTATTGGGGCTGCCATTGGCATCGGAAAGCTGTTTCTGTCCCTGATCCCTGTGCCCGTTGTCGGCTCGGTCGCGGGAGCGATCATCGAGGGCGTCAGTGACTTCGCTCGCGGGAAAAGGCTCGAAAGTAACCTCGATGCTGCTAAAGCTGCCGGGGATAAGGCCAACCTGGCAAAATTTGAAATCAAGGATCTGACCGTAGAAAACCTCGACCGGTATCGATGGAAGGTCGCACATGCGTTCGAGTCGCTGAACGGCGGCATCGCGGAGTTCAATAAAAAGCAGCCTGCGGACCGGACCTGCGACGACATTTATGCGATGGCGCTTCTGATTCAACAGGTCGAACGTCGAAATCAAAGACTTCGGGACGAATTGGGGAAATTCAAAACAGCTCTGGATCACGTGGAAGAATGGATCGGAGATCTGGAAAAAAAGCAGTCCGTCGATATGCATAAATTGAAGGAAAGCCTTAAGAAAGGCACCAGCGATACCGTAAAGGAATACGGAGGGCACAAGGGTTCAAACGAGGCCGAGGCCACGAAGATATTGGCGGCGCATGCCACCTGTGAAAAATGGTGCTGCGTCAAGGAAACGGCGAAGTACGATCCCACCAGCTGGCCAAAGCTCAAAAGCAGGATAGGCGCAGTCTCACTTGCGGCGGCGCCGGTGGCTTTTTCGGCGGTCACGGTTAAGGCTGGCGACTATCGAAACGACTCGAGTAACTCGAGTATGAAATAGGGTAGTCGCGGGCAAGCGTGATTGCGCATCGGCTCGCTCACCGAGCCTCCATGGTCGACCGTTGCTTGAAGTTCAATGCGGAGAATTCGACAGCGCAAAGCAACCGGTCATCGCCTATATCGACGTCGCGCGGCTGGCGCGCTCGACCGGCCTCATTGGAGAAAGAAGATGGGCAGTGCACGCACCGTACCGAAATATGGCAGCAAGCGTGGCGCCTATTGCGCGACCGAAGACGACCTCATCCCGCCGGGAATGCGTCTTCTGTTAAACAGCTTCGCGCCAAAGCAGATCAAGGAGATTCAGAGCGATCAGGACGCTACCGCTTGGGAAAAAGCCGCGCTGGGCCTGCTCACGGATGAGGATCAGCAGACGAAAGTCGGTTTCCAAAAAATTTCGTCCGTCGAGATCAACGGCGCCTACGTCCTATCCGGGACAAGCACGGGGCACGACTTGATGCCCCGCGACGTCCGCCTCCTGGCCGACGAGCTCCATGTCGCGGGACCGAACGTCGACATCTCTCAGCGCACTCCCCCGGCCGAGTTGAGCGCACCTCATACAGGTGTCCACAACGTCCACCGTCTGTATCTGTCGGCGGCGTTCCGCTTGCTCCTTGGTAAGGGAGGGAACACCGGCGTGGCCGCACTGATTGTGTCCTCGCAGGGGCAGATCCTGGCCTGGGGAAAGAAGAACAGTGACCATCCATTGCTGCACGCGGAAACCAGCGCGCTGCTGATGTACGGCAAGCGCTTGCCGGCAGGCGCACGCATCTACTCGACGCTTAAGCCCTGCAAAATGTGCCGCGCCGCCATCGAGCATTTTTCCACGGAAAATGACTTCCTCGCCTACTACGGTCAGGACGATCCGACTGCAGCGGCATCGGGCCGTGTAGACAGCGCGAAGTATGTGCACATGGCACACACGACCACCGTCGGCGAACGGCCAGTTTGGGATTTAAAAAGCACCGGAATCAAAAGATCGGTCTCATTCAACCTTAATGACAGATTCGATACGGCGCATCGCAAGGATCGGAGCCTTGGCATCATTAACTTCATTAAGGGCGAGCGACAGACCAGTCAGCTAGACATGGCGGCCGGCTACCTGGACATCAAGCAGAGAAAGTACACCGATCCGAAGCGATCCGACCCGACGCTATCGGATCGGTACAACACGAACGTCGAGAAATGCCTGGACCACATCGCCACAGTCATGGCGCAGTTGGGGATTCCAGTGCTGCGCGGAAAATAAGGTCGGGGCAACAACCGGAATGGCCGACCATTCATGGGTAGAAGCGGCGAGTCAGTTGTTGTTCCTAGGTCAATGACGATCCTGGGCGATGCCGGACGGCTCGCAGCGAAAGATTGAAGCGCTCAGCCGTTGACGAAGCCAGTTGAATTCGTCCGCTATCCTGGTCTAGACCTTATGTATGCCGGCGCTCCAAACATCCGCTACGCGTTCGCTCGAATGACCCGGACTAGCCTTTCGATATAAGGCGGCCTCGCTGTCGTTTTTCAGGGTGATCGGCCGTCCGTTCATATGAACCGATTTGCCCGACGTTGGCCGTTGCAGACCTTCGGAAGAAGCACGCTTGATTGCTGCCAATGCACCACAACGCACGCAGATGGTCGGCTGGCTTTTTTAGCCGCTTGCGATCCCGAGATCAACAGCTCGTGAGGCCATCCCGCGAGCACGACCGCAGATGGCCGTTGACGATTTCGATCGGCGTGCCCGCAAAGGCGATTTCCGCGACGAGACAATGATGCGTTCCCGGAAACGCCGGCCAAATGCGAGTTCTTTGACGGGGGATTTCAGTGTAATGTTCCTCCCTTCCGGGACGCGATGTATCCTCTTCGTTATGTCGCGCCACCGGCCCGGTAACGTGTAGCAAGAATCAGACCCTCGACGAGGCGAAGCAGGCGATGACGACTCTGAAAGGTTTGCTCGATCGCGCGGTGCTGTCGACGCTGCTGCGGCGCCGCAGCGCCAGGCGGCCAAAACTGCCTCGAGCCCACCGACCTGACCCGGGCGAACGCGCATACTGCGGCGCTCCATGCACGAATTTCGACGGTCGGAGAATGCCAGTGAGTTAACTATCAAGCGGTGCCGCGCAGAAACGTAGCGCAATCGATTGTTTTTCTCTGAGGTATCGAGGGGGAAGCGGCCATGAAAATTCTATGGGTCGATGACCACGAAATTCTTTGTGTTGCTCTTTCCGAATATGTTCAAACCCACGCATCGGAGTTGAGCGTAGTCCCAATCGAAGTCACACCCGTATTCACGCTTGCCAGCGCGCTTGAAGAAATAAGCAAGGCACCTCCGCCAGACCTCGTATTCCTGGATCTCAACCTGGACGGTGAGAACCGTGGCGCCACGACGCTGGAACGTTTCCAGGCTGGCAATCCATCCAATGTTCCCGTGGTCGTCTGCACGGGACTCGCTCCTGGAAACGATGATGAAGTTGAAATCTTGCGAATGTGCATGCGGGATTACGCTGCTCGAGGAATCATTTTGAAGGGAGGCGCACACAAAAAAATGTTCATTGGACTGAGCAGGATTTTAGGAGGTGAACTCTGGATTCCGGAGGAACTCTTGATGCGCTTTGCCTGCCCGACGCAAGCGCCTTCAGCTATCCGCAATCAGCATCATCTTGGACTCTCTCCACGGGAGTGGGACGTGGCGCGTTGCATTGCAGGTGGCCTGTCAGGAAAACAGATCGCAAGAGAGCTTAACATCACCGAGGGACACGTCAGACAGGTCTCCTGTGTTATTTACGACAAACTTCAAGTCAGGAACCGGGTTGAAGCTGCACTTAAAGTCAATGCCGAGCTGGCCGGAGGAAGTGGGCCAGCTAAGGGACTGCCGTGAAGATCGCTGCGACTCCACGCCTTACGTTTCACCGCCATCACCTTCACCTGCCTTCGGTCGATGTTTTTGACTTATGTTTCGCCAGCAAGGCCAATAAGGTCTGTTCAGAAACCGGTTTCGATAAAAGCTTCATGCCGCTGGCGGCTACTTTTTTGAGCACAGCTGACGAGGTGTCCCCCGACCACAGGATCGCAGGGGTCGAAGCGTCGGTAGCAGCGCGGACTGCCGCAATCGCGGCAATACCGTCCTCGTTTTTCAGCCGGTAGTCAGAGAGGATGAAGTGCGGACCACTTGTTAAGGCTTCGATGCGCAACTGCTCGATCACGTCGGATGATGATTCTCCCGCCACGACGTAACATCCATGCTCGATCAGGCGCATCGATATTTCGATTCTCAAGTCGTTATTGTCCTCGATGACCACCACGACCATATTGGTCAGGTCCAGGTCGCCGCTTTCAACCGTCTGAACCTCCAGCAACTCTGGCGGTATGCGTCCTGCGAAGGGGACCGTAACCGAAAAACGCGATCCCCGTCCTGGCGTCGAATTCATGTCCAGTTTGTGACCAAGAAGGTTCGCGAGACCCTGAACGATGGACAGACCCAGACCGAATCCCTTTTCACGATCCCTCTCGGGATTATCGACCTGTACATAGCTTTTGAAGATATCCGCCTGTCTATCTTCGGGGATACCGATTCCGTTGTCCCAGACGCTTATCCTGACGAGGTTGCCCCGCCTTTGGCAACCCACCAGAATATGCCCCTTCTTTCCCCCCTGTTCGGAAGGCGTGTAACGGACGGCATTGGCCAGCATGTTTCGGACGATCCGGTCCAACGCGTGTCGATCCGTATGGGTCAGATAGGGCCGGCTATGGAGTCTTAACTTCAGCCCCTTCGCCAGGGCTAGCGGCTGCATATCCACAACTATGCCGTGTAAAAGGGAAGGCAGCCCCACCTCCTGAATTTCTACACTCCAGGTGCCGGACTCGAGACGGCAGATATCCAGTGTGCCGTTAATCATCCCTTCCATCGCATCCACTTGCCTTTGCGCAATCGAGACGTCTTCGGCCAGCCTGGTCGATTCAATGGTCCGCTCGATATAATTCAACTTTAAGCCGAGCGTTGTGAGCGGCTGGCGCAAATCATGGCTTATTGCAGCGATAAGTTGGTTCTTCTCCGCCCTTGCTGCTTCGGCCCGCGATCGCGCCTCTTCGAGAATAATCTCTTTTACGCATGCGTGCTTCTGATCGTAACAAAGGAACCATGCGATGAGACAATAGCCAATTAGTTGAGCCGTAAGCGACTCAAACAAAGTTGGCCGATTAATTAACAGACTTCCTCCCACGCTAAATCCGAATGGGATAGTGCCGAGCACGAGTGAACCTAAAGTTGCACGAAGACTAGGTGCGAGCAGCAGCACAGTAAATACATGACACATCAGCGTCAGCTTTAGGAAGAAAGTCCTGTGAAAAATAATATGAATATCACCGTGGTAGGCCCAGAAAATGGGTGGCTCTATCCCAAAGCTACCGGCCGACCACCACAACGATGTCAGTATGACCAATGCAGCCCATGCCCAGTGCATCCGCTCGACCGCGTTGACGCCCGCTTGCTTTGGAAGCGCCGTGGTCCTTTTCAGTAAATATATTGCAATGGGAGCGGCCATCCCCCACAGACCGAAGATCCAGACGACACGGAACAAAAGATAAATGTCCGACGTCTTGATCCAATTTCCAAGTACGAACACGAACAAGCTTACGAACAACACCAACGCCATCCAATACACCGCTCGACGCGACAGTGATTCCAATAAATCGCGTTTGACAAGGAGGTTCTGCTCGACACTGAGTGCCGCAACCGGTCCCCGCACAAGATTGACAAATTCACCGAATCTGCGGCGACCGACATTGTGAGCTGTTTCACTTGCGCTCAGTGATATCCTGGCCCCGGGCTTTTCGCCCACGTCAGAATCACATCGTGTTTGAGTACTGGACGCCATAGAAGGCCTCCTCGGAGGGGCACTTTCAGCATACGCCCCTTTGTGCTAGTTACGTTTCACCGCCATCACCTTCACCTGCCTTCGGTCGATGTTTTTGGCTTATGTTTCGCCAGCAAGGCCAATAAGGTCTGTTCAGAAACCGGTTTTGATAAAAGCTTCATGCCGCTGGCGGCTACTTTTTTGAGCACAGCTGACGAGGTGTCTCCCGACCACAGGATCGCAGGGGTCGAAGCGTCGGTAGCAGCGCGGACTGCCGCAATCGCGGCAATACCGTCCTCGTTTTTCAGCCGGTAGTCAGAGAGGATGAAGTGCGGACCACTTGCCAAGGCTTCGATGCGCAACTGCTCGATCACGTCGGATGATGATTCTCCCGCCACGACGTAACATCCATGCTCGATCAGGCGCATCGATATTTCGATTCTCAAGTCGTTATTGTCCTCGATGACCACCACGACCATATTGGTCAGGTCCAGGTCGCCGCTTTCAACCGTCTGAACCTCCAGCAACTCAGGCGGTATGCGTCCTGCGAAGGGGACCGTAACCGAAAAACGCGATCCCCGTCCTGGCGTCGAATTCATGTCCAGTTTGTGACCAAGAAGGTTCGCGAGACCCTGAACGATGGACAGACCCAGACCGAATCCCTTTTCACGATCCCTCTCGGGATTATCGACCTGTACATAGCTTTTGAAGATATCGGCCTGTCTATCTTCGGGGATACCGATTCCGTTGTCCCAGACGCTTATCCTGACGAGGTTGCCCCGCCTTTGGCAACCCACCAGAATATGCCCCTTCTTTCCTCCCTGTTCGGAAGGCGTGTAACGGACGGCATTGGCCAGCATATTTCGGACGATCCGGTCCAACGCGTGTCGATCCGTATGGGTCAGATAGGGCCGGCTATGGAGTCTTAACTTCAGCCCCTTCGCCAGGGCTAGCGGCTGCATATCCACAACTATGCCGTGTAAAAGGGAAGGCAGCCCCACCTCCTGAATTTCTACACTCCAGGTGCCGGACTCGAGACGGCAGATATCCAGTGTGCCGTTAATCATCCCTTCCATCGCATCCACTTGCCTTTGCGCAATCGAGACGTCTTCGGCCAGCCTGGTCGATTCAATGGTCCGCTCGATATAGTTCAACTTCAAGCCGAGCGTTGTGAGCGGCTGGCGCAAATCATGGCTTATTGCAGCGATAAATTGGTTCTTCTCCGCCATTGCCGCCTCCGCCTGCGATCGCGCCTCTTCGAGAATAATCTCTTTTACACATGCGCGCTCCTGGTTGTAACAAAGAAACCATGCGATGAGACAATAGCCAATTAGTTGACCCATATACCAGGCAAACCATACTGGCCGTGCAAATAACAGATAACTTCCCACGCTAAATCCGAATGGGATAGAGCCCAGCACGAGTGAACCTAAAGTTGCACGAAGACTAGGAGCGAGCAGCAGCACAGTAAATGTATAGCTGATCAGCGTCAGCTCCAGGAAGCCAATCCTGCCGGAACCAGTACCATGAAACTGGAATTGGAGGGGGATTAACCCAAAGCTACCCGCCGCCCACCACACCGATGTCAGTATGACCAATGCAGCCCATGCCCCGTGCATCTGCTCGACCGCGTTGACGTCCGCGTGCTTTGGAAGCGCCATGGTCCTTTTCAGTAAATATATTGCCATGGGAGCGGCCATCCCCCACAGTCCGAAGATCCAGGCCACACGGAACAAACGATAAATATCCGACGCCTTGATCCAATAGTCGGGTATTATCCAATAGCCAGATTTGAGCTCGAACAAGCTTCCTAACAGCGCCAACGCCATCCAATATACCGCTCGACGAGACAGTGATTCCAATAAATCGCGTTTGACGCGGAGATTCTGCTCGGCACTGAGTGCCGCAATCGGCCCTCGGACAAGATCAACAAGTTCACCGAATCTGCGGCACGCGATTTTGTGAGCTGTTTTGCTTGCGCTCAGTGACATTCTGGCCCCGGGTTTTTCGCCCACATCAGAATCACATCGAGTTTGCGTACTGGACGCCATCGAAGGCCTCCTCGGAGGGTCACGCTCAGCATACGCCCATTGTGTTAGCGGTCCGCGAGCACGTCGATGGGAACAAGTGTTCTGTTACATGCCGAACAAATGTATGGTCCACGTGGCGGAAGCTCGCGGGAGATTTGTGCCCGCGGCGCCGGGGGCCTGGAGCACCGCCCGCCCAACGCGACGTTCGGCGCTGGCAGCGCGTTTAACGCGTCGACCTGCATCCATTCCCAGCGTGTGCGTGTACTCTTAAGAAGTCACTGTAACGAGTAGTCGCAAAGCGACACCGAGCATTTGTTCGCTCACTAAGGAACATTTGATGCCGAACATCAAATAACCGATCTCACTACAACTGACGGGATTGCTCCGCAAAATAATGCAGCATAATTCGACACAAGGGGGGGTGTAATTCACCGCGCGATATTTCAAATTCTTCTCTTTTCGCACGCATATTGCGAAAACCGCACTGTTATCGAACGGTGGGGACACGCAGTGCATACACGCGCACCGTCGGTTTTCCGAACTATCGTTGGGTTAATCGGGGCGCCCCCTTGTAGACACCATGTGCCGATCTTTCCAGCTCAAGTGTCGTTACCGACCTCGTTTTAATCCTGATGCCGAGATTAAAGTGAACCCACCCCATATCCAACGCATGCTCGAACCGACAGCATCGCGAATACGCATATACGGATCATCCGTGCATCGGCAACTGATGTCGGCTGCTACGTCCTCCGGCTAGGCCAAAGCAGCCGCCGTAACTGAACCTGATTTCCTACTGAAGGAGGTAAGCCATGAAGACGACAATTTTCGCGTCTGCAGCGCTCTTGGGCGTTCTCTCGCTTGCGAGCTTGGCCCAAGCTCAGGATGCATCCACGCAACAAGATGAGCAACCGGCATCGACCAATGCTAGCAGTAACTCCGGATATGGCGGGGTTTCAGGGAGCACAAGTGCAAGCGGCAATATGGATCGCTCGGTGTCGGCTACCTGCGGTCATCTACCGAAATGCAACGCCGACAGTGGTCACTAGATACTTATTTTGTGACTGAATCGGCAAAAGACAGGAGGCGAAGATGACTGGCAGGCTACTGAAAGAAGCCGCAACCGCCTCGATTATCTTGGCGTCACTGAGCGGTGTGGTCCAGGCGCAGAATCACGCATGCACAACCGCGAGCCTGAGGGGCGCATACGGCGTCGAAGTCCACGAAGAGGCGCTCGGCATCCTCACGGGGACCGCACCGAGTCAGCTGCTCCACCGGTACGCCACTCCCAACCTTATCGACGGCGTTGCCCTTGCGAAATTTGATGGTGCCGGAGCCGGCACACAGATTGACTATGCCATGCTCAACGGCACAGTCAGGCCGGGCTCGCCGCCCGATTCATTCCAGGACAACGAAACGCTCACATACACCGTGAATGCGGATTGTACTGGCGACCTGCGACTCGACTTTCACAATGGGAGCACGCTTACGCAAAAAATGGTCGTTGTCGACAACGGCAATGAGATCTTTGGTGTCACGAGCGCTCAGCATATAGCTAGCGGCGCGCCCGCGCTTGACGGAACAAAATGTGACATGGGATGCGAAGTCGCCATTCAGGTACGCACTCATTTCGTCAAGGTCAGCCAGGCGAACCAGCGCTGAAGTCGTTTTACACCTGGCCGTCACAGCTTGCCCCCCGGCATTCGCAAGTGTGAGTGACGCGTGCAGTGGTGGATGCCCGGTGCGTTGCCCACATTGAATGGTCGTCTTATGTGTAGTCGAGATGGCCCATCTCAGTCCGCTGGTTGCTGCCCTAAAAGGCCGGTCGGGGGCGAGGGCAGCAGTGGGTTGTGCTCGCTCTGGAATTGCGCTCACCTGGCAAATCGGATTTGACGGAGGCTTGCGTAGGAAGGGTCAGTGCGTCGGAAAAAACCGGAAGAGGGGAATACTCCTGGCAGATCTCACGATTCCAGAAAGTTTGCAAATGGAGCATCGATCTCATGTTGCAGGTCTGGCAGCGCTGGGAGCCATCGCTGGACGATGCAGTCTGCGAATGGCGTCTGAATTGGATCTCGCTGAACACATCCCATGCCCATACACTCTCATTAATTTAATCACTGGTCGGTGGTTCTATCCTCAATGAGATGTTTCCGAGAAAAGCTGTTATGCGGCAGCTGGAAGTCGTTACGATTGGCACCCGTTTCTATTGTTGCGCTACAGGTCCCGCGAAGAATCTCGCGGGACCATTGCCGCCAGGGAGCGAGACTTACTTGATCGCCTGGATCTCGTCGACGATCTGCTTCATTTCGGGGGTCTTTTCGTACTTCGCCCACACCGGCTGGGTCGCCTTAACGAACGCTGCACGGTCGATCTGCGCTGCCGGGATGATCGTTGCGCCACCTGCGGTGACGGTCTTCTGCGCTTCGGCTTCACGTGCGGTCCACAACTGCTGATACACCGGCACCGAGTCGGCCGCGGCCTTCTTGATGATCTGCTGCTCCTGCGGCGACAGCGTGTCCCACACCTTCTTCGAGAACACCAGAACTTCCGGCGTCATCGTATGCTGGGTTTCCGAGTAGACCGTGGCGACTTCGAAGTGCTTGCCTTCTTCATAAGTCGGGAAGTTGTTTTCTGCGCTGTCCACGATGCCGGTTTTCAGGCCCGTGTACACCTCCGCGGTCGGCATCGGCGTCGGGATGCCACCCATCGCCTTGATTTCGTCGACAACCAGCTCGGACGGCTGGACGCGGACCTTCAGGCCCTTCATGTCCGCCGGCGACTTGATCGCCTTCTTCGCGTACATCGAGCGCGCGCCGCTCTCGTAGAACGTCAAAGCGATCATGCCCTTCGCCGTGAACGCGTCGAGGATCTTCTGGCCCTCCGGGCCGTACATCACCTTGCGGAAATGATCGATGTCACGGAACAGGAACGGCAGCGACGGGATCATGATTTCCGGCACGATCTCGGTGAATGAAGCACCGTTGGCTCGCGTCATGTCGAGTGCGCCGATGCGGACCTGGTCGATCGTGTCTTTCTCCGAGCCGAGTGCGCTGTTGCCGAACACCTTCACGGTGTCCTTGCCGTTGGTCGCCTTGCTGATTTCTTCGCCCATATGCTTCACCGCCACATTGGTCGGGAAGGTGTCGCCGTGCACTTCGGCGACGCGGAACACGCGCGCTTCAGCCGACATCGCGCTGAAGGCCAGCGCCGCAGCTGCGACGATCATCGAAACACGGGGAAAGGCAAACTTATTGTTCATCGTGCGAAACGTCTCCGGTTGGGGGTTTGTAATTTATCGGGTATTTTCCATTCGTCGACTCTGGGTAACCCGCCACGCCGCGAAGCAGAGTCTCTCCGGCCTAAGAGACAGTTTCATCAAGACTGCTGCACGCGCTGCAGAGTGTTCCAGCAGATCAGGCAACAGCCGAGTTTGAGGAAAGCTTCGTGAATGTCAGCACGACGCCCAGCCGCGCCGTCGCGCGGCTGAAGCGTTGCCCAAAACGACGCTCGCATAGCCGCTAGCCGTCAAAGACACCGGTGCGGCTCCTACGATCCGGGCGTCGTCTGTGGCTCAGAGCGATGGCCGTGTGGGTGCTCGAGGTGCCGCCAGCTCACTTCTTCCCATCAATCACGGCGACCACCTCGCCGCGCGTGTATTCCTTGTTCGCCAGCGCACCGGCCGGCGTCTTCGCGAGCACCGCATCGAGTTCTTCCGGCTTCACCTCGAGCACCGGCATCCGGATATCGTGCGGCACCTTCTTGCCGGCCAGAATCTGCTGCGTCACCCAGAACGCGAACGTCGACGCGCCGGGCGGAATCGTCACCGACATCGTCTCGTAGCCGCTCTTCTTCTGATCGGCCCACCACGCGAGTTCTTCCTGACGGTTGCCGAGGATGATGATCGGCGTCGGCCGTCCCGCCGTCTTGATCGCCTGCGCGGCGCCGAAGCCGTCGCCGCCTTGGGTCACGACGCCGTCGATCTGCGGCAAGGTCGGCAGAATGCCCGCGACCTGCTTTTGCGCGACCGTCTGCGTCCAGTCGCCGTGTACCGAGCCGACGATCTTCAGCCCGGGATACTTCTTCAACTGCTCGACGACGCCCTGGTGGATCTCGTCGTCCACCGACACGCCCGCGAGTCCGCGGATCTCCAGCAGATTGCCCTTGCCGTTCAAACGCTTCGCAAGGTAATCGACCTGCATGCGGCCCATGCCCTGGAAGTCGACCGCGATTCGGTACGCGCAGGGCTCGGTCGCGATTCCGTCGAACGACACGACCGTCACGCCCGCTCCGCAAGCCTGCTTGATCACGCCATTGAGTGCGGTCGGCGAAACGGCGTCGACGACGATCGCCTTGTAGCCCTGCAGAACAAGGTTCTGGATCTGCTGGACCTGCTCGGTCGCCTGGCTTTCGGCAGTCGTGAAGCTCGGCGCGGCCGCGACGATCTTTTGCTTGACCGCGGGGTCCGCGACGTTAGCCCAGCTCTTGAGCATCTGCTGGCGCCAGCTGTTGCCCGCGTAGTTGTTCGACAGCGCGAGCTTCTGCGACGAGGTGTCGCCCGTCGCGACCTGAGCCGAGGCACTTGCCGATGCGGCGGCGATGCACAGCGCTACGGCGATTGTTGTCATCTTCATTTTTGTCTCCGGTTGTTTTGATGGTGTAACGCTTCAACGCTCCGCGCCGCGCACCCCGACGTAAAGCGAATAAATCGACGAGGTCGCCGCGATGAACAAGCAATTGCGGTTGATTCCGCCGAACGTGAGGTTTGCGACTACCTCGGGAATGAGGATCTTACCGAGCAGCGTGCCGTCCGGCGCATAGCAGTGCACGCCGTCTTCCGCGCTGGTCCACACGTTGCCGTGCTCGTCGACGCGCATGCCGTCCGGGACGCCGCTTTTCATCCCGACCAGCACCCGTCCATTGCGCAAACGTCCGTCGCCCGCCACGTCGAACACACGGATATGACGCGGCGCGTCGTCGTCGTGCGACGCGGCGGAATCCGCGATATAGAGCCGCGATTCGTCCGGCGAGAATGCGAGACCGTTCGGCTTCACGAACTCGTCGCTGACGAGTTCCACTCGTGCGCTGTCCGCCGACACACGATAAACGTTGCACCGGCCGATCTCGCTCTCAGCGCGATACCCTTCGTAGTCGCTCAGGATTCCGTAGTCCGGGTCTGTGAACCAGATGTTGCCGCTCGAATCGACGACGACATCGTTCGGTGAATTGAGCCGCTTGCCTTCATAGTGCGACGCGAGCACGGTCACGCTGCCGTCGTGTTCGGTGCGCGTCACGCGCCGCGTGCCGTGCTCGCAGGTGACGAGCCGGCCTTCGCGGTCGCGCGTGTTGCCATTGCTGTAGTTCGACGGCGCGCGAAACACGCCGACGCCCATGCCCGGCGCCCAGCGCAGCATCCGGTTGTTCGGTATGTCGCTCCAGACGAGCAGGTCGGTCGCCGGGAAATACACCGGTCCTTCGGCCCACAGGCTCTGATCGGTGACGCGCGCCAGGAACGCGTTGGGCTGAAGCAGCCGCCTGAAACGCGAGTCATGCACTTCGTAGTCGCTGGATTTCATGTCCCCTCTCGTTTTTTGTGGAGATTCGAAAAGCAGTTCATGCGGGTTCGCGCGGCTTCACCGCACGGTCTTTCCGCCGGCCGCGACCGTCACCGCGACGATCAGCACGCCGTAGACGATCGCGCGCACGCCCGCGTCGGCGCCGAGCGCATTGAGCGCGGCGTTGGTGAGGTACAGGAACATCGACGCGCCCCACACGCCGACGATCGTCGCCTTGCCTCCGGCGACCAGCGTGCCGCCGATCACGACCACGGCGATCGAGATCAGCATGTACTCGACACCCATGTCGAGCGACGCGCCGCCCGAAGTCGCCGCGAGCAGCAGCGCGGTGAGCGCGGCGATCATCGAGCACAACGCGTACGCGACGCAGCGCGTGCGGTGCACGTCGACTCCGGCGAGCCACGCGGCCCGCGCGTTCTGCCCGATCGCCGAAAGCCTGCGGCCATACACCGCGCGATGCAACAGCACCGCGAGCGCCGCCGACAGCGCGAGCGCAAAAAGCGCGATGTACGGCACGCCGACGAACCGGCCGGTCGCGAACGCGCCGAGCGCGGGCGGCGGCGGCGGCAGCTGCCGGCCTTGCGTGATCGCGATCGACTGGATGATGAAGCTCGACGACAGCGTCGCGATGATCGGCGGAATGCGCAGCAACCGGATCAGCAAATAATTCGCGAGGCCCACCGCGACGCCGACGCCGAGCGCGGCTGCGACGCCGAGGGCGACGCGCGCGTCCGATCCGCCCATCACGTGCATGCCGATCACGCCGGCGAGGGCGATCGTCGACGGCACCGAGAGGTCGATGTTGCCGACACCCGACGTGATCACGAGCATCTGTCCGAGACCGACCAACACCATGAACACGCCGTACGTGAGCGCCGTTTGCGCGACGTTGCTGGCGATGCCGAAGCCGAACACGCCGACGATGCCGAACCACACCAGCACCGCGCCGACGAACGACCACGCCCACGGCGCCTGAAGTTCCCTCAAGCGCGTGAAGACGCCGTCGCCGGCACCGATCGCGCTGTCCGAAGTCTGCGATTTCATTGACGCTCCCCGCGTTGAAGCAGCACGCGCAGCGACAGCACGATGATCAGAATCGCTCCTTGCATGCCGACCTGCCAGTCAGCCGAAATGTTGAGGAAGGCGAGGAACGATGCCGCAAGCGTCAGCGTTATCGCGCCGAGCACGGCACCGATCACCGACACGCGTCCGCCGATGAATTCGCCGCCGCCCAGGATCACCGCCGCGATCGACAGCAGCGTGTAGCGCAGCGCGAGATTCGCGTCGGCGGAGGTCGTGAGGCCGAGCAACGACAGCCCAGACAGCACGCCGAAGATGCCCGCGATCCCGTACAGCGTCGCCTTGCTGCGCACGAGCGACCAGCCGAAGCGACGCATCGCGCGGGGATTGCCGCCGGCGCCGCGAATCCGCACGCCGGCCGAGGTGCGCATAAGCAGCACATGGCCGATGATCGCGATCACCACAGACCACACGATCGGCGCCGCGATCAACGGCGTCTGGTAGTTCATTGCGGTGCCGAGCCAGCCGGGGCTCGTGCCGCCAGGCGAAGGCAGCAGCACGATCGCGAGGCCGCTCCACACGAACGAAAGCCCGAGCGTCACGACGATCGACGGGATTTGCCGCAGCTCGATCAGCGCGCCGACGGCCGCATACGCCAGCACGCAGCCGACCAGCGCGAGCACGCCGAGCCAGGGCTCTTTCGCGAGCAGCGTCGCGCCGATGCACGCGACCAGGCTCACGAACGAACCGATCGACAGGTCGAGATCGTTGACGGTGATGATCGCGAGCTGCGCGAGCGTCGCGAGCACGATCGGCACCGCGAGATTGAGCAGCAGGCTGCTGCCGAAGTAGCTCATCACCGCAGGCTGCATGATCACGATCGGCACCAGCACCGCGATCAGCGAGATCGCCGGAAGCAGTGCGCGCAGGCGCGCCTGAGTGTTTTGGACAGTGAAGCGTTCGACTGTAAAGCGCGCGGGCGTCATGCGGCCTGCTCCTCGAAGCTCGCCGCAAGCAGCGCTTCTTCCGTGCATTGGTCGGCAGAGAGCACACGCGTGACCGCGGCGGAGCGGAATACATACGTGCGGTCGCAATGCGACAGCTCTTCGTTTTCGGTCGTGTACCAGATGAAGGTGCGGCCCTTGTGCGCTTCGTCGTGCACGAGCTGATAGATATCGCGCTTCGTGCCGACGTCGACGCCGCGCGTGGGATCGTCCATCAGGATCAACTCCGCGTCCGACGCGAGCGCGCGCGCGAACAGCACCTTCTGCTGATTGCCGCCGGACAGCGACAGAATGCCCGCGTTCATCGGCGCGCCGCGTATGCCGATCTTCGTGCGCCACGCTTCGACGAGCGCGCGCGCCGCGGTGCGATCAACCAGACCTCGCCGCGCTTTCGCGCCGCCGAGTAGCCACCGCAGATCCAGATTCTGCGCAATCGACCAGACCGGAAACACGCCGTCGCGGCCGCGGTCGCCCGCGACGAACGCGGCCTTCACGCGGGCGGCGCCGTGACGCGTCGCGGCCTCGTAGATCGCGAGCAGCGCCTCCGTCTGCCCTTGTCCGGCGAGTCCCGCAAAGCCGACGATCTCGCCGCGCGATGCCTCTATCGACGTGCGCTTATGTGCGCCGACGTTCCAGCGGAACGCGCGTTCGCCGCCGCGCGCGTTGCTCGAGCGCGCGGCCGTGGGGGTCTTGTCCGCTTCGAGCTGCTGGCCCATCGCCTGGATGATCGCCGCGCGGCTCGACGCCTCGCGCGGCAACACGCCGACGATGCCGCCGTCGCGCATCACGGCCACGCGATCCGCGACACGCTCGATCTCGCCGAGCATGTGCGTGATCAGTACGCACGTGATACCGCGTTGCGCGGCGCGTCGCACGAACGCGAGCAATTGATCGGCGGTATGCGCGTCGAGCGATGAGGTCGGCTCGTCGAGAATCACGAGCCGCACCGGTGTGTCTGTCACCGTGAAGCCGCGCGCGATCTCCACCATCTGCTGTTGCGTGAGCGTCAGGTCGGAAACCAGCTCGTTGCCCTTGAGCCCATTGCCGGGGAAGATTTCATCGAGTTTCTCGCGCATCAGCGCGGTCGCCTCGCGGCGCCAGCCGCGCCCGCGCAATTGCGGATGCACGATCGTCATGTTCTCGGCGACCGTCAGGTTCGCGCACAGCGACAACTCCTGGAACACGCAGCGCACGCCCGCATCGCGCGCGGCGTTCGCGTCGTAATGCGGCGCGGGCTGGCCGTCGACGACGATGCGCCCCTGCGTCGGCGGATAGACGCCGGCCAGCACCGCCATCAGCGTGGACTTGCCGGCGCCGTTGTGTCCCGCGATCCCGACGCATTCTCCGCGCTGGAACGCGAAGTCGATGTCGGCGAGCGCGCGTACCCGGCCGAAGACCTTGCCGATGCCTTCGAAGCGAATCAGCGCGCGCTGCTGCTCGTTGCTTGATGTTGCTCCCATTCACATGCCTCCATGCTTGGCGACGCGAACTGCCTGCTCGAATTGCTTGCTGGGATGTGACCGGACGCGCTTACTTCTTGTCGAGCAAGGCCACGGTCTGCGGTAACGTGTAGGTCACGTCGGCGAGCCCGCCGGGCGGCGTCGCTGCGAGCTTCGCCGGCAATTCCTGTTCGGAGATTGCGAGCAGCGGCACGTTGATCGTTACGTCCTTCGGAATGTGCTTGCCGGCGAGCACCTGCTGCGCGACCCAGAACGCGAACGACACAGCGCCCGGCGGGTTCGACAGCGAGCGCGACTGGTAACCGGTCTTCGCCTGCTCGTTCCACCACTGGAGTTCCGGGTAGGTGCTGCCGATGATCATCGGCGGCGTGGGTCGATTGGCTGCCTTGAACGCCTGCGCGATGCCGAACGACATCTCGCCTTCGGTCGCGACGCCATCGACTTGCGGCAGCGTCGGAAGAATGCCCGCGACGGCCTTCTGCGCGACCGACTGCGTCCAGTCGCCGTTCACCGAGCCGACGAGCTTCAGGCCCGGATGCTTCTTCAGCCCTTCGAGCACGCCTTCATGCATCAGGTTGTCGACGGAGATGCCGGCCACGCCCCGCACTTCCAGGACGTTGCCTTTGCCGTTCAAGCGGGTCGCCAGGTAGTCGACGCCCTGTTCGGCCCAGCCCTTGAAATCAAAATTGATGCGATACGCGCACGGCTCGTCGACCACACCGTCGAACGACACGACGACGATGCCCGCCGCGCATGCCTTCTTGATCGTACCGTTGAGTGCGGTGGGCGACACGGCGTCGATCACGATCGCGTTGTAGCCTTGCAGGACCAGGTTTTGCACCTGCTGCGCCTGCTCGGTCACCTGGTTTTCAGCGGTCGTGAACGCGGGCGCGGCGGCGATCTTCTTGTCGCTCACCGCCTGTTGCGCGACCGTGTTCCAGCTCTTGAGCATCGACTGGCGCCACGCGTTGCCCGCGAAGCTGTTGGATAGCGCGATTTTCTTTTGCGACGTATCGCCGATGGCGACCTGTGCGTGCGCCGCGCTGCCGACCATGCACGCTGCGAGCACGAGCGCGGCCCTGACATCGATTCCTCTACGGAACATTCTGTCGTCTCCTATGGTTTTTCTTCGCGACATGACGCGGCTTCACTGGCAGTGCGCCGCTATCGGTCTGTATTGATCGCTGCAGCGGTCAGGCCAATTATTCTGGTCAGGCCAATTGATCGCGGAGCCAGTATAGCGACTGGTTTTGGCGCGTGCAATGCGGTTGGTTACCGGTAACGAATTTAGGACCGAATCAGCGCGGAGACGACAAAGAGCCATCGCTTTGAAGCGGAAAAGAGAAATTGCACCATGAAAGGCAAACCGCGAACGTCGTCGACATAGCCGAATTGCTGTCGGAGTCCCGCGCTGCTGGGCTTGGAAGGACAAGACACCGGTCCACAAGGCCGTCGTGGCGGACACAACCACGCCCCGGCACAGAAGAAAGAACTAGGGAAGTGTGACCGGAAACGCCTGCCACCATGGCCAGCCGATCCTCTCGAGCTACGTCGAGTCGGCTGTCAACCAGGTGGTCAGCAAGCGTTTCGTGAAGCGGCAGCGGATGGCCAGGCGAACGCTTCGCGCCTGATGTCCTCCAGCCGGTCAGGTACGAAACTCGGATTTCAATGCCTGATAAAGCCGCCGATACCGTGCGAACCGGTCTCCCAGCACGCTCCGAAGCGCCGGGTCGGGTTCATATCTTTCAACGACGGCCGGCGTTTTGACCACGGCAGCAAGTGTTTCCCGTTCACATGCAAGACGAGCGAGGCGACCTGCTCCAAGTGCCGCGCCGAGTTCGCTGCCTTCATTCCGATTGAGTTCGAAGCCCAGTGCGGAAGCACAGAGTTTCCCCCAGAATGCGCTGCGCGAGCCACCGCCCACAAACGAGGCGGCGCTCAGCGTCGTTCCCGCAGCCTGCAACGCGGCGTATCCATCCGCCATCGCGAACGCGACACCTTCCATCACGCTGTAGGCGAGATGCTGAGCACCGTGCGCTGACGTCATGCCATAGAAGATGCCCTTTGCAGTGGCATCGTTGTGCGGCGTGCGTTCTCCGTTCAAATAGGGCAGAAAAATAGGCGCTGTGGCGCTTTGTCCCGAAGGTGCGATCTCGATCAGTTCGGCAACGCTGCTCTTAAGCAAACCGGACAGCCAGTGCAGGCTCGCCGCTGCGCTGAGGATCACGCTCATCTGATGCCATTGCTGCGGCACGCAATGGCAAAACGCATGGACCGCCTGCCCCGGGTTCGGTGCATAGCCGTCGGTCGCGGCGAAAAGCACGCCTGATGTCCCCAGCGACAGAAACGCATCGCCCGGCCGGGCAACACCAATGCCAATTGCGCTCGCGGCGTTGTCACCTGCGCCGCCACAAACCGTCACGCTGCCGTCGAGGCTCCACTCGCGCTGAAGTTCTCCCCGCAGTTGGGCTGCAGGCTCGCTGCCTTCAACCAGCCGAGGCATGTTCTCCCTCGACATACCGATCGCGGAGAGCATGCGGTCCGACCAGTCCCGTTTCGCGACGTCGAGCCAGAGGGTTCCCGAGGCGTCGGACATGTCGGAGGTAAACTCGCCAGTCAGGCGCCACGCAATGTAGTCCTTCGGAAGCAGCACCTTGTGCACGGCACGAAAGACAGCGGGCTCGTACTTCGAGAGCCAAAGCAGCTTGGGCGCCGTGAAGCCCGGCATGGCCTGATTCCCGGTGATACTGCGGGAATCGGGCACGAGCGCCTCGAGCTCCACGCACTCGGCGTATGCGCGTGTGTCATTCCAGAGGATCGCCGGACGCAGAACATTGCCACTGCGATCGACTAGCGTTGCACCGTGCATCTGGCCGGAGAGGCCGATACCGCGCAGTGCCCCGAACACGCGAGGGTGCTCGGCGCGGATTGCCGCTATGGCGTCGAGCGTGGCGTTCCACCAGTCCTGAGGGCTTTGCTCCGACCAGAGGGGGTGAGGATTGTCGACACGCAGTCCAGCCCGGCTGCTGGCGATGACGTTCGAGTCGGCATCGGTGAGCACTACCTTCACCTCGGACGTACCGAGGTCGATTCCCAGATAACTCAAGGTGTATTCCCAACGGTGAGTAGGCGGCCGCGCCGCCTGGCATGGTCTCAGGCCGCAGCCTTGTGTTCGCGTGACGGAGCGTCGTTGAGTCGGTGCAACGCGCGAAACCTCGAAGGCGGAATCCCTTTTTGCGTGAGAAACTGCCGGTTGAAGTTTGATACGTTATTGAACCCAACGCGGTAGCAGATCTCGGTCACTCCGAGATCCGAACACATGAGCAGCTCACAGGCTTCATTCAGGCGCAGCCGATTCTGATACTGGATGAACGTGCAGCCGGTGTGACGTTTGAAGAAACGCGTAAAACTGCTGACGCTCATGCCCGCCATTTCTGCGACGTCGACTTCGCGCAGGTTTCCGGCGAGATTCTGCTGGATATAAGACAGTACCTGGTTGATGGTCGACGACATATAGCGCTGCGCACTGACGTTGTACGCCGGTCCGGCGAGCAGCTTCCTGCTGCTGCAGGCGATTAACTGATCGAAGATCGACATCAGCAGCATGACGCGTCGCGCACCGTGCGCACCGGAGAGTTCCTGCATGACAGGGGCGATCGCGAGGCCGAGTGCGTCCGGAAACTGCATGCCTTGCGACGCCTGGTCAATCAGCGCCATCACAGGACTGAGTTCGGCAAAAGCCGCGACCATCCTGTCGACGGCATCGCGTGAGAACTGCAGCACGAGGTCGCGGGACGGCACGCTGGCACCGCCGTCGCTGTCCGTCACCCAGTTATGCGGCAGATTCGGGCCAGTCAACACGATATTGCCGGGTTGGAAGTCCCCTATGTGGTCCCCCACAAAGAACTTCCCCGAGGAGGCACGGATCACGTGCACTTCGTATTCCGGGTGGAAGTGCCATTTCGCGACCGTATGCGGATAGTCGTGCACCCAGGCGCGAAAGGACTCGTCCTGACGGGTATGGACCAATTCGAGATCCGGATTCATTGTTCTCGCCTCCACAGCAACTCTCACTTCGCGTGACATGCGCGCGCTTGCACGCTAATGTACTCCGAGGCCGGACGCCGCGTGCAGGCGCGCGGCGGGTAGGGGCGCCGCCGCCTCATCTGCCGGCTCGAGCGAAACATTTTCTCCGGTCGCGACGTCGAAAACATGCAGATCCCGTTCGTGGAACGCGAGCTTGACGTGATCTCCGGTATGAGGCGCGGCACTCGCCGGAACCAGTGCGGTTACACGTTCACCCGAGCAGTCAACGGTAATGAGCGCTTCCGCGCCCAACACTTCAACGAGCTCCGCCGCACCGTTGAGCACGAGATCTCCGTCCGTTGTCCCGGATTCTGGAATCCGTACGAAATTAGGCCGGACTGCCAGTTTGATCGTCTGCCCGTCCTGCAAGCGCCGAAAACGGTTCGCGCGTAGCTGCCAGTGACCGGCGGCAGACGAGACAGTCACTCGCTCGCCTGTGCATTGCACGGAGCCATCGAGAAAGTTCATCGCGGGCGTGCCGATAAAACCCGCGCCAAAAATCGTGCGCGGATACCGGTAAAGCTCGGTCGGCGTGCCTTCCTGCTCGATGTGACCGCCTCGCATCAGAATGACGCGGTCGGCTAGCGTCATCGCCTCGAGTTGGTCGTGCGTCACGTAGACGGTGGTCGTTTTGAGGCGCTGATGCAAGCGCTTGATGTCAGTGCGCAACTGTGCCCGCAGCTTGGCGTCGAGGTTCGACAACGGCTCGTCGAACAGGAAGACAGAGGGCGTCTTGATCATCGCCCGGGCGATGGCGGCGCGCTGCTGCTGGCCACCCGACATGGCGCGCGGCTTGCGTTCGAGCAGGGCGTCCAGATTCAGCAGGGCCGCCACTTCGCGCACGCGGCGGTCGATCTCCGCCTTGGGCGTTTTGAGGCGCCGCAGGCCGAAGGCAATGTTCTCGTACACGCTCATGTGCGGATACAGAGCATAGTTCTGAAACACCATTGCAACATTGCGCTCGCGTGCAGGCACATCGTTCACTACCCGGCCGCCAATCGACAGGCTGCCTCCGGAGATTTCCTCCAGCCCCGCGATCATGCGCAGCATCGTCGATTTGCCGCATCCCGACGGCCCCAGCAGCACGACGAACTCGCCTTCGTCGATGTGCAGGTCGAGAGGATGCAACACCGGCTGCCCCCCGTCGTACTGCTTCGTCAGTCCTTCGCAGACAATATTCGCCATGATTCAGTCCATTTCGATCTGGATCTTCACGTCCTCGGGCCGACCGGCTGCGGCTTCCTCGAACGCCTTGATGCCTTCTGAAAAGGCGAATTTGCGGGAGATGAATGGATCGACGTCGATCATTCCCGAACTGATCAGGGCCAGCGCCCGCGGGAAAATATTCGCGTAGCGGAACACGGATTCGAGCCGGATTTCCTTCGCTTGCATGGCTACCACGTCCAGCGCGACCGGGCCTGGCGGCATGCCCACCAGCACCGCGCAACCGCCCGGACACACCAGATCCAGCAGTGTTTCGAAGACCTTCGCGTTGCCCGACGCTTCGAACACGACATCGGCGCCCCAGTCTTCGGTCACCCGACGCACCACGTCGACGAGCGATTGCTCGGCGGCATTCACGGTGGTCACCGCGGGATTGCCGGCGAAATGGCGCAATTTCTCTTTCACGACGTCTGCCAGGATCACGCGCGACGCGCCGCCCGCGAGCGCCGCGAGTGCCGTCATTGCGCCGATGGTGCCGGCGCCGATCACGACCGCCACGTCGCCGGGCTTCATGGCGGCCTTCGTGGCCGCTTGCAGTCCGATCGACAGCGGCTCGACGATCGCCCCTTGCGCGAACGAAACATTGTCGGGCAGGCGGTAGGTGAACGCGGCTGGGTGAACCACGTAGGGTGTCAGGCAGCCATGCACCGGCGGAGTGGCCCAGAATCGCACAGCAGGGTCCAGGTTATAGAGTCCGCGCATGGTCGCACGCGAGTCGAACTGCGGCACTCCGGGTTCCATGCAAACCCGGTCGCCTACCTTCAGGTGGCCCACCTCGCTACCCACCTCGACGATCGTGCCCGATGCTTCATGACCGAGCACCATAGGTTGCTCGACCTTGAACGGCCCAATCCGGCCGTGCGTGAAGTAGTGCACGTCACTCCCGCACACGCCAACGGTATGAATGCGGACCTTGACGTCGCGCGGCCCGACGGCGAGCGGCAAATCGATGTCCCGCAGGCTCAGGCGTCGAGCTTCTTCCAGTACAAGTGCCTTCACGACATTCTCCTCATTTTCCTTTGAGCATTGAGTTCAGCAAGCGGATCAGCACGCCCACGAAGATGATCGGTGGCAGCGCGAGCAGGACCGTCGACGCATTGATCACGCCCCACGGCACTTCCTGTCCGAGCGACGTAAAGGCAGACGCCACGACGGGCAGGGTGGCGCTGCGCGAGGACGTCAATGCGAGGCCTATCATCAGTTCGTTCCAGACCAGCACGAAACTGAATATGATGCCGCCCAGCAGCGTGTTGCCACAGGTCGGCAACGCAATGCGCCAGAACACCGCGTAAGGTCCATAGCCGTCGAGCGTGGCGGCCTCTTCGATCTCGCGCGGCATACGCTGGAATACGGGTATCGACAGCCATGTGATGGTGGACAACGTCGTCAGCAGATAGGTGACTATCATCGAGAAACGCGTGTCATACAGACCCAGGTCTACCCAGATCGCAATGAGTGGAATCGCGATTGCCACGGGCGGCAGGAAACGCAGCGACAACAGAAAGAACTGGATGTCGCGTTTTGCGGGAACGTGAAAACGCGCGATCACATAGGCCGCCGGCACGCCGAGCAGCGTGCCCAGCACGACCGCGGTGCCCACGATCACGGAACTGTTCTCCAGCGCGATCAGCACCTCCGGGCTTGAAATGACCTGCCGGTAATTGTCCAGAGTCGGCGTAAAGATGAAACGCGGCGTAGGTGTGACGATATCGAGCAGGTTTTTCAGCGAATTGAGGACCGCCCAAAGGACGGGAAACACCGCCACCACGGCGAGCGCCACGCCAAACAACAGGATCGTACTGCGGGAGATCAGTCTTCCCATTTGTTCACCCGCTTCCAGATCAGCGTGAAAATCAAGGTTGTTGCGGCCATCATCAACACCGCCATGCTCGATGCGTACGACACCTTTCCCGCGAGACCGATCCCCTGGGAGTACGCATACAGGTCCAGCGTTTCGGTGGAGACGCCCGGGCCGCCTTTGGTCATTACGTAAATCAGGTCGAACGAGCGCAGCGATTCCACCATCTTGATGAACACGAGACTCATGATCGGCGCCTTGAGCATCGGCAGCGCGATGTACGCGTAGACCTGCCAGGTGCTCGCATAGTCGAGCCGTGCCGCTTCGAGCGGCTCGGGCGGCAGCGTTTCGAGCAGCTTTAGCACGACCACCGAGAAGAACAGCCCCCATTGCCAGACATCGACCAGCGCGACCGCATAGAGCGCGAGCCCCGGATCGGAGAGAAAGGCCGTGTTCGTAAAACCGAACAGACCGACCAGCCAGCTGAGGATGCCGTTGAGCGGCGAGTACATGAACTTCCAGATAAACGCCGCGGAAACGCGTGGCAACAGCACGGGAATGATCAACAAAACACTGATGGCATTGCGCAACCGGCCGTGCACGTGCTCGAACAGATAAATTGCAACGACGATGCCGAGCGCGACCGCACCGAGCACCGTGACAATCTCCCAGATCACTGAAACTTCAATGGAGTTGATAAAGCGCCGGTCGGCGGCAAGGCGCACGAAATTGCGAAACCACACCAGTTCGCTATCCGGGTAGCGCAGCACGCGATTCCTGAGCGCGAGGTTGATTGCCGCGACGGTCGGGACGAATCCCAGCACCGCCATCGCAACGAGAGGCGGTACAAGAAACACGAACGGAAGGCTAGTCTTTCCGCGATTGAACATTCAGATCTCCAGCATCGAACCACTCAGGAGCGTCTGCTGCCGCTCCCGTTCGCAGAGGGGATTCGCGCGCCTCGCGTTCATCCCCGTGCTGCTGCTCACTTGCGCGCATGCTCCATGGCATCCTGCGCGTACTGGGTCGAATCGTTCAGCGCACCCTGAATGTCCTTTTGGGTGCCCGTAAAGATCTCCTCGAGCGCCACGCCGAGGTTGTCGCCGATATCCGGCCATTGCGGGCTTGGCCAGAACGTGACCTTCGACACCGGCGTCGTATCCTTCAATCCGGCGAGGATCTGCGGCTTGACGTGCTTCTGGAAGTAGTCGCTTTCGATCGTGCTGGTGCGGTTGTAGTCGCTGAATACGTTCTCGCGCAAACGCGCCTGCTCCTGTTCCTTGCTCGTTGCCCACGCGATGAACTTGCCTGCGGCCTGCCGGCTGCATTCGTCCTTCGCGCCAACCGCGGAAATGGCCAGGCCATGCCCGTAAGCAGCGGAGGGCAGCGGTGCCGGCGGCCGGACGTAGCCGACCTTGTCAGCGACACTCGACTTGGTGGGGTCTTCCATCCAGTCGGCGAACGGAGTTGACTCGATCATGAACGCCACCTTGCCGGAGCGGAATGCCTCGAGTGCGTTGCTCCAGTCGTAGGTGGTCGAGCCGGGAGGTGCGTACTTGAAGAGGTCCGTGTAAAGCTGCGTGGCCTTGACGGCGGACGGCGAATTGAACGCGGGTTGCTGCTCCTTGTCGGTCCATGTTCCGCCTTCAGCCAGCATGAACGGAGCCCAGCGCCAGACGTTCATTCCAGAGCCGCGCTGGCCTCGCGCAACCCAACCGTAGAGGTTCGGCGGCGCGTTCAGCTTCTTGATGTCGGCAACCAGTTCGTCGAGCGTGCGCGGCACGGGCATGTGTGCCTTGTCGAGAATATCCCGGCGATAAAAGAGGAAATCGGAACCGCCAATCAGCGGCGCGAAATACGCGACGCCCTTGTAGCTCGCTACGGCGCGGCGTCCGGGGAGGAAATCGTTGTAATCGGCATCCTTGGGGTAGTACTTCAGCAAGGGCACGATCCAGCCCGCTGTCGCGAACTCGGAGACGTTTGCTTCATCCACGTAATAGACCTGGTAGGACCCAGCGCCGGTCGATGCGTCGAGCCGTGATTTCGCGCGGCGGTCGTTCTCTCCGAAATAGCTGATTTCGATCTTCGTGCCGGTCTTCTTCTGGTAGTCCGGCAAGGACTTTTCCATCACGGTCAGGCCGAGACTCTTCTGCGCAAGCACTTTGAGGACTGGGACGTCGCACGTTTGCGCGACCGACACGATCGGCACGCTCGCGCTCAGCAGTGCACACAGTGTGCAATAGGGGAACCTTTTCACCGCTGTCTCCTTGTAGGTTTTCGTTCGAATCCGCGTTATCGGGCGGCGAGTTTTGCCTGCCGGCAGATAGCGAGCACAAGTTAGCACCTAGCCGGAGTGCCATCCACACCAAAACGGGGCAGTTTGTCTGTACTTTTTGCTCAGTTTTTGTGTGCAGCGCAAAATTTTGTGTCGGTCCGTTCAGCGGAAAACCCGCTTGTATGCGTCCTGAGCTGCCGAGAGGCCGATCTGACGCGTCTGCTGCAAATCGCGCCAGCGAATCGGTTAGCGTTTTGAACTGAACGAATAGAAGAGTCGGCGATGAGTAAGCCGAAGAGCCTGGAGCAACTTTTCGCCGACCGTCACGGCGCTCGTTGGAACGGCCGGTGTGGACTTGCCCGGCCGCGGTCAATTGTGGGCCAGCGCGAACTCGCCGCGCGCACGATCTTCCAGATCACAGTGCCTGCCAGATCTCTCTGCTTAAGTATTGGTGATGTTTTGTGCAATTGTCGACCGCCGCGAACACCTTATGCCGGATCGCGGCGGACCTCGATCACCATTCAGCAGGAATTGGCACCCGCTTCACCGCAGTCGATGTGGCGGCGATTTCTCCCTGCGTGCGGTGTCGGCAGGTAGGGGAAGATCGTATAGATGCCGTTCGCGGTCAAGTTGCTGCCTTCGGCACCGATGTTGAAGTTCACGCCATCACCCAGCAACAGATTGCCCGTCGGCGCGCCTGTCAGGCGGCCCGCAACGACCCTCAGTGCGATATCGGTCACGTCGTCATTCGGGCGCCGCCCATTGGGCCAGCCGGCGTTGTCCCCAGCAAGAACGGAGAGGCGACGCTGCTGCGCAGGTGGTGTCGGAGAAACACCCAGATCGAGCCGCAGAAGTTCCGAGCAATCGCGTGCGCCGCACGTCCCAGTCTGCGGTTGGGACGGATACTTGAGAAGCACGTTGACCAAATCGGTCCGGTTAGTCGTGGGAATCGTCAAGCCGAACCGCAGGTTGAGTGCAGTCGCCAGCCTTGAGTTGAGATAGAAACCCAGGAAGTGCGCTTCGTCGTCCGGATCGGTCGCATTCCATTTGTCTTTCGTGTCGGTCCCAATGATCAATTCGTTGACGAGTGGATTGCCCATGCGGGACACCTGCACCCAACGTCCGGCTCTGTCGTCATCGCGGTCCATTCCGCGGCCTTCCCGACGCAATGTGGACACGTACGCGCCGATTACGGCATTGGGTTTAGACGTCACCGTGCTGATTGGCACTTCGATCGCAATGGAGCTGATGTTGAAGCCGGAGAACGTGTCATTGCCAAAAGGATTCACGTGATCGTTGGCATCCTCCGCCGGTGTCAACACGGGTGGCGTGCGGCGCAGATTGACAGTGTCGAACACTGCCCCCAGGTCGATGTAGAACGTCTCACCGCGCTGGCCGGCAAAGACCTTGCCGCCGTTCGCCAGCAAGTAGATACCCTGTGCGGCCAGGGCTTCGCAATTGGGCATCGTTAGCGGTCCCACGTTGGACGGGACCGCGAACATCGTCTGGGTACCCAGATTGGTGCGCTCGCCGTGACGCACTTGCGTCACCGTGTAGCTCTGGCGCAGGATCAGACCGTCCGAGCCCGGGCCGTCGAGCGCAGTGATCGGCGGTAGCGCGGCATATGACAGCGGCAGCTGTTGGTTCGCCAGATCCCCGCGCAATTCGGTCTTGAAGCGGATTTCATAGACGAGGTCGTCGGCCCTGCCGTTGCCATTGGTGTCGACGTTGATGCGATAAATCACGTCATCGCCGAAATTGAAATAGTTCGGCCCGGCGTCAGGGTCCTGCATGGGAATCACGTTCAAAATGAAAACGACGTTGTTAGGGTTCGTCCAACTCCGGAACATGTAAAAGTCGGTGTTGTCGGCGGTCGGGTCGTTCGCAATCAGGGGGGCCTCGCGGTGACTGGCAGCGAGTGTTCCACTGCTCCAAAGCGCCGCGGCGCAAAGCGCGACGGCTGCCATGATGCGGGCAACAGATCTCATGGTGTTCTCCTTCAAGGTTATAACGGGGCGGCCAACGAGCCAAATATGGCAACGTTAAGTGCGCGCTCGACTAGCCAGATCATGGCGATGGTCGCGGTCACCGCTGAGCCGCCGGCAAGTACCACGCGCCGGTATGTCCAGGTTGCCCGCAACGAGAACGCCAGTGGCAGATAAGCGAATACGATGGCGAGTTGTCCTGCTTCGACGCCAAGATTGAATCCCGCGAGCGACAACGCAAGCGAACCTGCCGGCAAGCCGAGGTCGTGCAACGCGCCTGCAAAACCCAATCCGTGCAGCAGGCCGAAACCGAACGCCGCCATCCAGCGTCCGTTCGTCACGTGCGGAAACAGGTTATTTAGCGCCGCCAGCACTACCGACAAGGCGATGCCCGATTCAACGAGCCGCGAAGGCAGCACGACGATCGATAGCGCCGCCAGCGTGAGTGTGATCGAGTGCGCCACCGTAAATGCGGTCACAACCTTGGTGACATCGACGAGTGCCTGGCGAAACGATGCGCCCGGCTGCCATGCACGCCCCTCACGAATCAGCACCGCAGGCAGCAGCAGCGAGAGCAGGAACAGGATGTGGTCGTATCCGGTCCAGATGTGCCATACGCCTTCGTTCAGATATATCGCGAACTGCGTCAACGGCCCGCCGGTATCGGTACCGACAATGCGGTGCGGCGCGTCAGCGCTAAATATGACGCTTCGGCTCTGGCCATTCTCGACGAAGTTGAGAAGTCCCCGATGCTGGGGATCAAGGCCTTCGAACAGCCGGTAATCAATAGAAAGCGTTGGGCTCGCCCGCGGACATTGTCCTGTGAACGTCAGCACTGCGTAGGTGCCATCAGTGTGCGAGTCGATCAGTTGCCCAGCCGGTTCGAGCGCACAAAGTTTGCCAGCAGAGGACACCTTGAGGTGTGCAAGCGCATATGCCGCGATATCGCGCTTTCGCGCACGTACTTCTCCCCACGTGATGTCCCCGTCGCCGTTCTCATCGAGCCCAAGCGCGTTGTCGAGATCGCGTAGCGCGATATCCCACTGACCGCGCAGCGCTTGCCCGCTGCGCTCAAGCGTGAGGTAGGCGTCGCTTGCCTTATGCGCAAACGCGGGCGCTATCAGCAATGCGAGCATTAAGGCGAGGAGGACCCGTTTCATTGCCGTACCTGCAGCAGCGTGGCGATCGCCACATCTTCGAGATGCATTGCGGCGACCCAATCGGATGCGTTCTTTAGGGCATCAGCATCGCCGGCCGCGCGCGCGGCTTCGATCAGAATCCGCAGGTCGGACGGCTCGCGTTGGACCAACCAGTTTTCGCGCGCGAGAATGAGTGCCGCTTTGGCGTCATGTTCCACTGTGAGACGAAAGCGCGCCTCCTCCCTGCGATGCACGCTATCCCCGCGGCGACGCGCAGCGTCAAAGCGCGCCGAAAGATCCTCACGGTGCGCAGCGAATGACTCGCGCAATTCCGGCAGCTGTTGCTCGGCCAGCACTAAACGAAGCAGCAGCATGTCGTTTTTTGCAGCATCACGCAAAAGTGGCAACAACTCTCGCGGACGACCGCGATCTAGCAGAAAATCGGCGTATGCCCCCTGCAGATAAGCGTCATGCGGGTCGAGCGCAAGTGCGTCGCGGAAATGTCGCTCGGCTGCATCGAAGTCGCCGCGGCGAGCGGCAATTTCCGCGGCGAGCGTCAACGCCCACTCGCGCAGATCGAGGCTGCCGGCACCTTGCGCAAGCACCTGCACGAGCGCCCCGTATGCGCTCGCTGCGTTGCCGGTCAGGCTCGCCGGTGTCGCATCGCACCCCATGACGACGATGGGTGCAACGAGTCCCCTCAGTTGCTCGCAATCGTGCCGCGCGTCCGCGTAGCGCCCGCGCACGCTGAGCACTGTGGCGCGCGTCAGTCGCGCCTGCGCGAGCGCTGGATGCGCGGCCAGCAACCTATCCAGATCGGCAAGCGAGCCTTCGAAATCATGCTGGCTTTGCTTGAGCGTCGCGCGCAGCAATAACGCGGTCGGCGGCACATCCTCCGCGTCCCACCACGGCGCCAGCGCGGCCTGCGCCTGGCCGAAGAAGCGCGGATCGCCCAGCCTGCGCCCCGCTTCGAGAGCGCGACGCACGACGGACACTGCGAGGTTGAGATCGCGCGGGTTCATCATCAGCGTCGCGCGCATGCGCTTCAGTTGCGCAAGCGCCGGATCGTTTTTCTCTGGAAGGTGTTCGAGCACCACGCCGTCGCTTTCGGGTACATACGGTTTCGCCCAACTCTCGCCTGAGAGCAGGACAAGCGCGGCTACCAACGGTACGAATCGCCAACCCGACATCGACCTTCCCCTTCTGCATTGGGATATACGCGAAAGGTCCCGATCCGGATGCAGTCTGCGGTCACTGTTTCTTCCAGCGTCTTGCTTTTGGCTGCGCAATTTGGGCGTCCGCCACGTCAGCGTGGTTCAGCATGACGGGTTAGCCAGAAGTAAAGCCGGTTTCGCTTGACGTCGATGTTGGTCGCACCGGGTCAATCACAGCCTGCTACGCCGCCTGCGCGGGAGAGTGAAGAGCGAAATAATTAATGTCGATCGCGTGAGGATGTCTGCGCTATACAGCCGCTCTACCTTCAATTAGATTCGTCTGTAACGCTCTGCACATAGCGCACGCGCGAATGAGCCTTTTCGGGGTTCGAGTTGCATTTTTGGCTTTCCGGTTCGATTTGTAGGCGACTTCTCAATCACATTCAACGCTTAAGATCTGTCATGAACCGTCAATACAACGATGTCCTAAGCCACAGCGTGGGGGCAGCGCCGTCAAATTGGCGGCGTTACCTTGCTACGTCTCAATCAGCCGTTGTGAACAAGGAGCTTAATAACGCGCTTCATGCTGGAGGCAAGTACGTACAGACTCATCTCTGTGTTAACTCGCACCGTCGCCATCATATTTGCAGCGACGACCGGAGTTCGCGGCACTCCGACCGACGATGCCCTGTCGGTGCTCGGCGACCCGCGTACGGCGGGGGGCCTTAGCTCTTAGCCCAACGAGAAAAAAGGACGTTCACAGACCGCAGGCCCGATCGATGTCCCGCCTGATTTGTGCCATCGGCGGTAGTCAACCTTCCGGGTCGAATGTTCCGAGCGGGTCGGTGCTGAAGTTCGCTTGATGGCTTCAACTATTGAATCACCTGGATAAACTGACCCTGCCGGACAGATTTTCGTTCCGGAATAACCCAGCTTGCTGCATCGTTTAATCGTGAGGCAACACGTCATCGGCCGCGCGTTTTTTCGTGGCGGTTTGAATTTGTGAAGCACGCCGATGTGCCGGGCGACGCCGACGACTTCGCGCGTCGAAACGTCGGCGATACATGCAAGAGTCCATCATGGACAAGATACTTGGCTTTGGGGCGTTACTCGTCTACGTCAGCTTTTCTGCCCCCGCGTTCGCGCAAGCATATGACGGCTTACCCATACAGGCCAACAGCACCAATTGCCGCGCGGTCGCCGGTCAGGCGAACATCGACGGTTCGATGCAACAGATCATCGGGCGCGCGTGCCTGCAAAGTGACGGGACATGGCAGTTCGAGCAGAGTCCCGATGGCGGGGCGTTGTGGTATTCGGTTGCCGCCTACCCATATCCTGACCCGTGGTGGTGGGGGCCGCCGATTTTCATCGGCGCGGGTGTGAGCTTCATCTTCGTCGATCGTTTCCATCACTTCCACCACTTCCGTCATTTCCATCAACTGGATCACAACCACTTCGGCAACCCGGTGGGCGCGGGCTTTCACCGCGGACCTTTCCCGAGCGGCGGCATTCGTGGCTTCGGCGGCGTTCGAGCGTCCAGTGGCATGCGCGGCTTCGGCGGCATGCAAGCGTCCGGCGGCATGCGTGGCTTCGGCGGCATGCAAGCGCCCAGCGGCATGCGCGGCTTCGGTGGCATGCGACGGCGCTAGCCCGACCCGCACGGCAATTCTGTAGGGTAGTTTCTTGCCCAGACCCTCTGCATCAACATTGATCACCAAAACTTCGTGCCGGCGTTCCCGGCCACGTGCCCCAGCATCGTTGCTGTTGTAGTGGCGTCAGCGGGGGGCCTCCCATTAGGGCGCCGGGTTCCATGTCGTTCGGACAGTCGCCTCCGAGTGCGACGAGTGACCGTTTGCAGATTCTGAGCCGCTGTCCGAATGTCCGACCGGCGGTACGAGCGAATGACCCTGCCTGACCGACACTGCCTGACGCGATCGGCTCAGACCCGCAACAGACCCGAGAGCAGACCCTCATGTTTCGGTTTTCGGTTCGGCGATTTCACCTGCGAGCAATGACTACATTGTTCGAAGTAGCGTGCCTGCGGCCTGTATTACACGCGTGCGTATCGAGGGCACACCCGACGCAGCCACGCTGCGTGTTGTGTTGCGTACGTTGGGCGCCGCGGCGGAGACTGATGCGTGATCGGTCTTCCTGTCGGCACGCGTGTGTGGCTTGCTGCGGGCGTGAAGGCATGCGGGCATGATTCAACAGTCTCGCCACCAAGGTGCAGACGGTGCTTGAACCGGATCCGTTCTGCGGGCAGGTCTTCGTGTTTCGTGGCAAACGCGGGAGTCTCGTGACATAGTGCATCCTTTGGTTAGAAGCCCGGCAACTTGAGTGACTTCTCTGCTTCCTGTCGGGCCTTGAAGTGAGGCGGTCGCCTTTCCTTGATAGCCCGTACACCTTCCCTGACG
>NZ_JAYMRT010000023.1:0-80556 GCF_038900515.1 Burkholderia sp. JPY481 | reverse complement strand
GGCGTGTGGCCGACAAGCTGCACACGCCAGCCAGCCCGCCGAATCCCGCTACCTGACCGGCGGTTCCAGTTCACCATCATGCCTCACGCGCATGCGAATGGACCAACGGCCCAGCTGAGCCGCTTACGACCGGTGCGTGCTCGGTCTACCTCTCTCGCCATGCCAACGCAACGTGGCACGTCTTCTCACCGCCGCCTCATCGTTCAGCGAACCGGGGAAAGAAATATGCACGACGATGCCTTGAGCATTCTGCCGAAGGAAATGATCCAACTTCGCGCGTGGCTCAGCGACTGGTACGACCAGGCATTCGCCGCGGGCTACATTCACCGCCCTTCATTCTCGACGAAGTGACCGCCGACCGGTTGGAAGGCTACTTCAAGGCGGGCCTGACGCAGCCGAAGGCGCAATTTTGTTCTTCGGCGTCGTGCATTGAGCGCAAGCGATGATGTTCGAAGAACTCGGCTCGATGTGCTTGTCGACCGCGAGTGCCGGATGTCGACGTCCGAAGCGTCGTCACGGCTTTGTCCGGTAAGGCCTTGATCAAGCATGCCGCCTGGCTAATCATAGGCCTCACCATTGGCCGGTTCTCAGGGGCGCGATGCAAATTGCTCCGTATATATTTCACCTTGCTCGCGTCGCTTCAGCACACCGAATTCACTTCTAGCTAACGTACTGTCGTCAACAGCGCAAGCAGGGCGACTGAGCCTTTGCTCCCTGAAAAGTGCGGACAAAAACCGACGATTGCGAACCGAACCCGCGGCATTCACTGGCCGCCGCTCGAAACGGACAGGCCATAACTCGATTGTTTAGGTGAAACTGCAAGCGATCAACCAAATAGGCGAATAGGTGTACGGATCACATGGCAGAGGAACATATTCCTGATGCGGTTCTGTTGCGTGGAGCGGAATCGGCGTTTCGCGGGCACCCAGCTCGCATGGAAGTGGGTGCGGGGCTGGTGCATGTCCGGCGCCGGAAAACAAAACCCGCAGGCAACTGACTAACGCGACATCATCAGCATACCGACGTTCTGCATCACCCAGACCGTGCCGAGGATCAGGAACGCAGCGGCTAGTATCGTGTAGCAGAGTGAAAGCACGTTCCATCCCTGCCCAGGCGAGAGGGTCAGATGTAGGAAGCACACAAGGTGCACGACAACTTGCACAAAGCCGAGTACGGCGATCGCGATCATAGCCGTAGTTGCATCGAGGGCATCGTACAGCCCGACACCGAATGCGCCGGCCGTAAGTAATACCGAAAGAAAAAAGCCCGCGAGATACCTAGTGAGGCTGCCATGAGACCCCGCGTGAGTCTGCGCATAAGCCATTAGAGCATGCTCCCCAGATAGACGAAAGAAAACACGAAGATCCATACTACGTCGAGGAAGTGCCAGAATAGGCTCAGGCACGTTAGCCGGCGGACCTCCTGCTCACCAAGCTGAGGCACCCGCAGCACTTGCATCATTAGTACGAGCATCCACAGCAGGCCGAAGAAAACGTGAATTCCGTGCGCAGCGACGAGCGTAAAGAAGGCTGAGAGAAACGCGCTGCGCTGCGGGCCCGCGCCTTCCGCGATCAGCTGCGAGAACTCGCGAAGTTCGAGCGCGAGGAACGACGCGCCAAGAATGAATGTGATCACGAGCCAACCGAGCACGACACCGCTCCTTGCCCGCGGCACACCCAACATCGCGAAACCATAGGTGATACTAGAAAGCAACAGCACAGAGGTTCCCAGCGCCACGCCGGTTAGATCGAAGAGATCGTGACCCGTAGGGCCACCGGCGAACTGGTGCCTCAGCACACTGAACGTAGCAAAGAGCGCCGCGAACAGCATACAGTCGGTCATCAGATACACCCAGAAGCCGAACACTGAGTGCGATTGTGGATGATCTTGATAATCGACTTCTGAAAAATCTGCGCCAACGGTTTTCTGTAACATCAGTAAGCCTCCTCGGCGACTGAACCGTTAATGCCCATCGGGTCTCTGGTGCCAAACCGCCGTTCTTCGATCTCACGGACCATCGCCGCGGGAATGTAATATCCGTCGTTCTTGTCGAAGCTCTTTATGATCATCGTGAGGACGATCCCAATGAAACCTAGCAAAGCGAGCCACGCGACGTGCCATACGGCCGCGAAACCCAGCACCAAGCTGCACATCCCCGTGAAAAAACCCGCCGATGTATTGGATGGCATATGGATGTCCACGTACTTTGACGCCAGCCCAAGGCCGCGGCCCGTTTCTTTCATGTACGCGAAGGCGTCAATGTCCTCCACTTTCGGAACGAGAGCGAAGTTGTAGACCGCCGGCGGTGAGGAAGTTGCCCATTCGAGCGTGCGCCCATCCCATGGATCGCCTGTCATATCCTTGTATTCGGCCTCATTGCGGTTCACGAATGCCATCACCCACAGCAGAACCTGTAACAGGATCCCCACCGCGATGATCGCCGCGCCGAGCGCCGCAACAATGAAGTATGGTTGCCATTCAGCCACATCATAGTGATTTGTGCGGCGCGTCGCGCCCATGAAGCCGAGCACATAAACAGGTACGAAGGCCACATAAAAGCCGACGAACCAGCACCAGAACGACGCCTTGCCGAGCTTGTCATCGGGCTTGACACCGAACACCTTCGGAAACCAGTACTGCAGGCCAGCTAAATAGCCAAACACCACACCGCCAATAATGGCGTTATGAAAATGAGCGACCAAGAAAAGCGAATTGTGCAGCACAAAGTCCGCGCCCGGAATCGCCATCATCACGCCGGTCATGCCACCGATAGAGAACGTCACCACGAAACCGATGGTCCAGAACACGGGCGCAGCGAATTGAACGCACCCGCGATACATCGTGAATAGCCAATTGAAGATCTTGACGCCGGTTGGAATCGCGATAATCATTGTGGCGATGCCGAAAAATGCGTTGACGTCGGCGCCTGAGCCCATGGTAAAGAAGTGGTGCGCCCAAACAAGAAACGAAAGTAACATGATCGCACACGATGCGTAGACCATCGTCCTGTAACCGAATAGCGGCTTCTTGCAGAAGGTAGCCATCACTTCCGAATAGATGCCGAAAGCGGGCAGCACTAGAATATACACTTCGGGGTGGCCCCACGCCCAAATCAGGTTCAAGTACAACATGGCGTTGCCACCAAGTTCGTTCGTGAAGAAGTGCGTGCCAATGTAACGATCGAGGCCGAGCAGCGCTACCGCGACCGTGAGAATGGGAAACGTCGCCATGATGAGGACATTCGAGCAGAGCGCCGTCCATGTGAACACGGGCATCTTCATGAGCGACATCCCCGGCGCGCGCATCTTGATGATTGTGACAAAGAAGTTCACGCCCGACATCAAGGTGCCGACACCCGAGAGCTGAATCGCCCATATATAGTAGTCCACTCCAACGCCAGGACTAAATTTCAGCTCGGAAAGCGGCGGATACGCGAGCCAGCCGACCTTCGCGAATTCGCCAGCTACGAGGGACAGATTGATCAACGCCGCGCTGACTGCGGTCAACCAGAAGGAAAGCGAGTTCAGGAACGGAAACGCCACGTCGCGCGCGCCGATCTGCAATGGCACGACGAGATTGAAGAAGCCTACCATGAGCGCCATCGCCATGAAGAAGATCATGATGACGCCATGCGCCGTGAAGATCTGGTCGAAGTGATCCGGCGGCAGATAGCCTGGCGAATTGAACGCCACGGCTTGTTGAAGGCGCATCATTACGGCGTCGGCAAAGCCGCGCACCAACATGAGCACGGCTACAATCATGTACATGACGCCGATGCGCTTGTGGTCCACGCTCGTGAGCCACTCGACCCAGAGGTACTTCCACTTGCCTTCTAAGGTGACCAGCCAGAACACGCCGAGGACAACAAGCGCCATGAACACCGACGCCCCCATGACGATGGGCTGATCGAAAGGCATCGCGTCTAATGTGAGTTTTCCGAACATGGCTGTTTACCCTTTGGTTACGCACGATGATGCAGTGAAATCCGCGACGTTGCCGTTGTTGTATTTGCCGACGATTTTGTCGAAAAGCCTCCGGTCGACCTTCGAGAAGTACTGCACGGGCGCGTTTGCGTGCGGCTCCGTGACCGTTGCGTACCGATCCATCGTAAGCTGGGTCGATGAAGCTTTTACCGTCTCCACCCACGCATCGAAGCCCCGCTGGCTCGTAGCCACCGTACGGAACTTCATATCGGAGAAGCCTTTGCCGCTGTAATTCGACGAGAAGCCCGTGAAGTCGCCCGCTTCGTCGGCGATCAGGTGTAACCGCGTTTGCATGCCGGCCATCGCGTAGACTTGAGTGCCAAGTTGCGGGATGAAGAAAGAGTTCATCACCGAGTCCGACGTGATGCGAAAATTGACCGGCGTGCTGACAGGCACCGCCAATTCGTTCACTGTAGCGATGCCGAGGTCAGGATAGATAAAGAGCCATCTCCAGTCGACCGCGACGACTTCGACGTTGATGGGCTTCACGTCCGATTCCAGTGGTTTATAAGGGTCGAGCTCATGCGTGGTACGCCACGTAAGGATGGCGAGGAATAGAATGATGGCAGCGGGTATGGCCCAGACCACCACTTCAATCGCCGTTGAGTGAACCCAGGTCGGGACGTAGCGTGCGCTGCGGTTCGACGCGCGGTAGCGCCACGCGAAGGTAAGCGTGAGGATAATAACGGGAACTACGATCAGCAGCATGGCCCATGTGGCCGAGGCGATGAGTGATCTCTCCGCCGCGCCTACGCTACCCTTGGGACTCAGGACGAGAAACTTGGGGCTACACCCAGCAAGAGAAACGAACAGCCAACCACCGATAGGGATTAACCACTCCTTAAAAGCTTTCCTCTCTGTCATGCCCATCTTCTCCCAAGTTAACCACTGTACAAGGAGCGAAGCCAGCCGTTCACTGAACCGTCTGTCGCTTGAGATTCGCAACGTCTAGAACTTCACCCCGACGCCAATACCAATGACCAGCGGATCGAGATGCAAGGCGCCAATTGTCGAGCCGCTAAGCGATGCGTCAGTCTTCATCCATATCTTCTTGATGTCGGCGTTAACGAATAGACTCTTTGATGCCTGCACGTCAATCCCGACCTGCAGCGCAGGACCAAAGCTGTGATTCTTTATAGAGACGGGTACACCTCCCGCATGCAATCCGTTGTTATAAAAGAGCGTGTAGTTGAGTCCGGCACCAACGTACGGTCGAACGCGTCCCGCATGATTAAAATGATATTGCAATAACAATGTCGGTGGCAGCACGTTAACGCCACCAAGGTCGCCGAGATTCGACGTCAGGTGATGACGTGAGGTACCAAGAATCAACTCCACGCCGATGCTGTCCCGTACCATATAAGTGAAATCGACCTCTGGCACCAGCGCGTTGCTTACGCCGACATCGAGCGCGGAAAGCGTGTCAGTGCTGCGAACTTGCGGTTCAATGCTTATCGCGCGGAGGCGTACCAACCAATCACCTGCGTAGTTTCCGACGACTTCACTGTCGGCGGCGTTAGCTGCGTGCGGTACAAATGGTGACATAAGGAGTAGTGCAGCAGCCACATTACGGAGTTGCTTTATCATTGTCATTACCTTTAGCCATTAACCTTCTACACTGTGTCCGAATTCGTGGCCGATAGCGTTGATCGCAATCAACTGATGTTTTACGCAGTGCTTGTGTGCGTTACCGCGTCGCAGGCCATATGAGTTCTTGCACTTCTCCGTCCGCGCTCCGAATTGCGCAATGCGTCCCGAAATGTTTTGCACCCGATCGTGGGATTGCGATATGCCGTGTGGCTCTCCGTAGCACTAAGAAGCCTTAACAAAATGATTGCTTTGATCTGTTAACTTCCAACGATTGCTGTTAACCTCGTCATTGTTTCGGTGACGAGGAGGCCATGGCCAAACTACTCGTTGATGCGTTGTGGGCACTCATTGAACCCTTGATGCCCCCACCCAAACCTCGCCGCTCACGGTATCCCGGACGCAAACCACTGGATGACCGGGCCATGCTTACCGGCATCCTGTTCATCTTGCAGACGGGCCTGCGCTGGGACCTGCTGCCCCGCGAGATGGGCTGCGGCAGTGGCATGAGTTGCTGGCGCCGTCTACGAGACTGGCAGGCTGCCGGCGTCTGGGACCGGCTACACGAAGTGGTGCCCGCGAAGCTACGCGAGTCCGACCGGATTGACTGGTCCCGTGTCGTCGTCGACTCCTCCTCGATCCGCGCGGTGGGTGCAGGTCAAAAACGGGACCGAATCCCATCGTCCGCGCGCAACCTGGTTCAAAGCATCCCGCTCGCGGCAATCCTCACCGGCGCCAACCGTCACGATCTCACCCAGCTTCACACGCTGGTTGATGCGATCCCACCCATCGCCGGCAAGCGCGGCCGGCCGCTTTCGAAGCCCCGCATCGTTCAGGGCGATCGGGGCTACGATCACGACAAATACCGCCGTCCGCTGCACGCAGCCGGCATCGCTACCGAAATCGCCCGACGTGGCCACCCTCATGGCAGCGGCCTTGGCAAAACCCGCTGGGTCGTCGAGCGAACCATTTCGTGGCTTCACAACTTCCGGCGACTGCGCATCCGCTTCGAACGCCTTGCCTTCATCCACCGAGCCTTCATCAAACTCCCCTGCTGCATCATCTCTTGGCGAAGGCTGAAGGACTCATTTTGTTAGCGCCTCTAAGTAGCGCTATGAATGGCAAAATGCAGCGCGGAGGAGTCGATCGTCATCTTCTGGTCGACTAACCGCCGACGCTTCGCGAAAGGTCCGGCGCAATCGTCGCGCCGCTCCTAATGTCGATTCTTGCCTTCGCGCTTCGGTCTTGAGGATGCTATTGGAACAGCAACGCAGCCGAAGCCAGCGACGTCGAGCAATTAGGGAGACCCAATATCCATGCTTTCCGGCGGGTTGAACTGCCCCCCCCTTTTAGCACTCGACACTGAGCCCAGCCCCGAACGGGTCCACCCCTCACCGGATGATGTCATAGCTGTAATCGGTCTTCGAGATGTCAATCGTGCTTGCATCGAGTGTCTCGAAGAATTCATCCAGCAGCGCTAACAGAACGCGTAATGCCCCCGCATACCCCCACGTCGGATAGCGGTGGTAATGGTGGCGGTCGAAAATCGGAAACACGAGTCGGACGAGCGGCGTACCAGTGTCGCGCTCCAAGTACTTTCCGTGTGTATTGCCGATCAGGAAATCCACTGGTTCCGTAAATAGCAGCGAGCGCAAGTGCCATAGATCGCGCTTTGGATAGACCTTGCATCCTTCACCATATGGCGACGCGTCCAGCAATGCCCTAACCTTTTCCGCCCACCCCTCGTTACCGTTCGTCGAGAGCACGTGCACCGGCTCCGCGCCCAACTCAAGCAGGAAGTTCGTGTAACCGAGCATCTGATCTGGATCGCCATAGAGCGCATACCGCTTGCCGTGCAGACTCGCCTGACTGTCTGCCATCGCATCAACTAGTTGCCCACGCTCCCTTTCAAGTTCAGCCGGGATTGGTCTTCCCGTCACGCGCGAAATCTCCATGAGGAAATGATCTGTACCTGAAACGCCGACAGGCGCATTCAGTGACACGACTTCGTGGCCATGATCGGCGAGGAACTTGCTGGTCTTTTCACAGCAATACTCCTGAAAGACGAACGTTGCCTTGGCGTTCAGCGCACGTTCGACCTCCTCTTTCGTAGTCCCGCCCTCGTACATCCGAAATTCGCCATCAGTCGGCGTGTTCCAAGTTCCCGATGGATCGCAAATAATATTCACGCTTACGCCAAATAAATCGAAGATACGCCGAATCTCCTTCATGTTTCCGACCACGAAGCCGTCGAACCCTCCGATAAAGTTCACGCTCTCGTCAGGAACTCGCAAAAGTGGTGCAGTAGTGCCCGCCTTGCCGTCCCAAAAGTACTTCAGGATGCCCAGGAGCGCATTGTCGTAGCCGGTCACGTGGCTGCCGACAAACGCGGGCGTATGCGCGAACGGCACGTCGTAATCTTGTGGCACGCTGCCCTTCTGCTTGCTATTCTTGATGAACGCGTCGAGGTCGTCGCCAATCACCTCCGCCATGCAGGTCGTGGATACGGCGATCATGTCGGGCTTGTAGAGATTGTATGCATTCGCGAGACCGTCGATCATGTTGTTCAGACCACCGAACACGGCCGCATCCTCTGTCATGGACGAACTGACGCACGACGTCGGCTCTTTAAAATGTCGCGAAAAGTGCGAACGGTAATAGGCCACGCAGCCCTGCGAGCCATGCACGAAAGGCAGTGTCTTATGGAATCCGTTCGCGACGAATACGGCACCAAGAGGCTGACACGCCTTGGCTGGATTTATGGTCAGGGAGTCACGGGCGAAGTTCTTCAGTTTATAATCTTCTGTCTTCGTCCATTCGGCAACCCGCTTTATCGCCTCGTCGGAATGGTTGAACTCGAAGTTATCTTTCTTATTGCGAAGGAGCTCTTGATACTCCGGCTCGCGAAACAGCAGTTCGTGATCGAGAATTTTGTCGCTTGATTGGGGCATGATTGGCTCCTGTATTGATGTTCTATGCAACCGGCGATCGGCGCGGCCATGCCGCTAACAGCGCTCACGCCGCCTTCTTCCACGGTGCTTTCGACAGACTCCAGACAGGACTCGAGATCGCCATGTCCATGTCCCGCGCGAAGATAGCGAAGCCGTCGTAGCCATGATATGGGCCAGAATAATCCCAGCTGTGCATCTGGCGGAATGGGACGCCCATCTTCTGAAAGACGTATTTTTCTTTGATGCCGGAGCCGACGAGGTCTGGTCGCGTATGTTCGACAAACTTCTCGAATTCGTAGCCAGTCACGTCGTCGTAAATCAGAGTGCCTTCTTTTATGTGATGCGTTGTGCGCTGGTAGTCGTCGTTGTGAGCAAACTCGTAGCCGGTACCGACAACTTCCATCCCAAGATCCTCGTACGCGCCTATTACGTGGCGTGGGCGAAGGCCACCTACAAACAGCATCACTTTTTTCGTCTGAAGCCGCGGCTTATATTTGGCTATGACGGCATCCATCAACGGACGGTATTTTGCGATCACCTTCTCGGCGTTTTCCATAATGGTGTCGTCGAATCGGCTTGCAATCTCGCGCAAGCTCTTTTCGATCATTGTCGGGCCGAAAAAATTGTATTCGACCCATGGAGTGCCATACTTCTCCTCCATGTGCCGGCTGATGTAGTTCATCGAACGGTAGCAGTGAAGCAGGTTGAGCTTAGATCGCGGCGTATTCTCAAGTTCTGCGAGAGTGCCATCGCCTGACCACTGCGCGATGACCCGCAGGCCCATTTCCTCGAGGAGAATGCGGCTCGACCACGCATCACCGCCAATGTTGTAGTCGCCAATGATCGCGACATCGTACGGTGTGGACTCCAGCGCGGATCGCTGTCTCGGCTCGGCGCGGTCGAACACGCAGTCGCGAATCGCATCGTTTGCGAGGTGATGCCCGAGTGACTGCGATACGCCTCGAAAGCCCTCACAGCGCACCGGTACGATCGTGTGCCCGCCGTACTGCGCGCTCTTCCTTTTAGATACTGCCTCAATATCGTCACCGATGAGGCCGATTGGGCATTCGGTTTGGACGGATATGCCCCTGTTCAGCGGAAACAGCTCCTGAATCTCGTCGACGATCTTATCGAGTTTCTTGTCGCCGCCGAACACAATGTCCTTCTCTTGGAAGTCGGACGTGAATTGCATCGTGACAAACGCATCGATTCCTGTCGTCCCGACGTAGTAGTTGCGGCGCGATCCCCACGAGTACTGCCCGCATCCGACAGGTCCGTGACTGATGTGAATCATGTCCTTGATCGGCCCCCAGACGACGCCCTTCGAGCCCGCGTAAGCGCAGCCCCGAATCGTCATCACCCCCGGCAAAGACTTGATGTTTGACTTCACACCACAGTCAGGCTTGCCCTGTTCGAAGGAACCCAAATGCTTGGCCCGCCGTTTAGCCATTTTTTCAGGGTAAGCTCGCAGCACTTCGTCAATCAAGGCCTTATTAGCAGCTTTGCGTTCTTCAACCGTCGCGGTCATTGAATATCCTATAAGTGAAGACTGTCGTTGGCGGAAACGGTAGCCGTGCGCCGCACGGCAACCGTCGTCCAGCACTCGTCAGGCGGTGAGCTCGGCGGCGGTCTTGCCGACTTGGGACTCATCGACTTGCACCATAATTCCTTTTTCCATCAATAAGTCTTCGAGCTGATCCATTGTGATCGGGGTTGGAATCACGCCATTGCCGCCGTTATGGTGAACCTTCTCCGCAAGCGCGCGATATTGCCCAGCCTGCTCGCTGTCCGGCGCGTACTCAATCACGGTCATCCGACGAAGTTCCGCATGCTGCACAATGTTGTCGCGCGGGACGAAGTGAATCAATTTAGTGCCTAGCATCGCTGCCAGTGATTCGGCCAGTTCAAGTTCCTTGTCGGTTTTGCGCTCGTTGCAAATGAGTCCGCCCAAACGCACACCCCCACTGTTCGCATATTTCAAGATTCCCTTCGAGATGTTATTAGCGGCGTACATCGCCATCATTTCTCCCGACATCACGATGTAAATTTCCTGTGCCTTGTTCTCGCGAATAGGCATTGCGAAGCCACCGCAAACGACGTCGCCGAGCACATCGTATGACACGTAGTCGACTCCGTCGTAGGCGCCATTCTCCTCAAGGAAGTTGATCGATGTGATGACACCCCGACCCGCACAGCCGACGCCTGGCTCAGGCCCGCCCGACTCGACACAGCGGATATTCTTGTAGCCTATCTTCATAACGTCATCGAGTTCGAGGTCTTCGACCGAACCGGCTTCCGCCGCGAGAGAGAGGATGGTGTCCTGAGCTTTCGCGTGCAATATAAGACGTGTCGAGTCGGCCTTGGGATCGCACCCAACGATCAAGATCTTTTGCCCAAGGTCGCTAAGCGCTGCAAGCGTATTCTGCGACGTGGTCGACTTACCGATGCCGCCCTTTCCGTAGAAGGCAATTTGTCGAAGTTGAGACATTGTTTTACTCCATTGAGATTAGAAGGTAAAACCATAGGTGCGAATCAGCACTGAAAAGCCACGACCAAGTCCTCAGCCTGCTGTGTCTATATGGTCTTCTTCTAGAGTCACGCATCGGCCGGAGTGTGTCCGCGCCCTTCGTCCCTGCAACGTCCATGCCACAAGCCCCTGAATCCGCCAAATGCTTGCTCAGCGAGGCCATCCGCAAACTCTCCAATTTCGGCCACCGACAATTTCGACGTCGTCTTCCTGACAAACCGCACGCCCCTTTGCCCCAAATGGACATCCACGTGCAGAGTTGTTGCCCGCTTGACCCGGCTTACCGCAGTATTGGCCAGCATGCAGCATTGGTACGGATGTTGCGAGTCTCTGGCTGCCCGCTGAAAAGGCACGATCCAGCACCAGATTAACTATGCCAAGCTATTTCTCCAATTAGGATTACAGAATGCCTGATACGCTAGCCTCTCCTGCACTCAGTGGGACACCATTTGCCCGCCTCGATCGCGAGGGGCGCCTCCTCAACCCCGTCTTTAAGGGCCGCACAAATGCGGCTGACAGGTTCGGCTTTCGCGGTGAGCTGGCGCTACGATTTGGGCCTCACCTCGCCGACGAGGCCCGCCCGCCCGAGCTCTCTTGCGAGCAGGTGATGGCTGTCGCGAATGCTGGCGACCCACACGTCCAATTCTTCGCAGGTTGGTTACTGAGTTTTGAACACTTGACGAATGTCGGAGAAGTACTCGGCGAGGCCCTGTCGCACCACGGCAAGTACTTCCTGTTCTGTGACAACATCGATCTGTCCAGCCGCTTTCAGGTGCCGTACAAAGAAGCGACGTTTTATGTTCTGCCGATACTCGAATCGACAGTCTACAACGAGATGCTCGAACTCCTTTACCTGGAGAAGGGCGACCTCAAGAGGACAGACACTGCCGGGAAGCTCGATGCTATCGTCGATGCGGCGATGCAATTTAGCTTTTCCTTTGACACGATAAGTTACGCGGAAGGCCTCAAACTGATGGGACCGATTCGCGATCCAAATGAAAACAGGCCCGTCTGACGACAGCGTCACGGCAGGTCGCCCGCATGTAATCGCTGCCTCGCGTTTCAGAATGTGACGGCGATTCCAATCACCTCCACCGGAGTGAAAGCATGTCACTGCGCACCAAGACCGCATCACGTCAAACCGCGTCACTCGAGACTCCCCTACTCGAAAGCCCGAGCCACACGCACACGGATATCCCGAACGCCGACGCAGATCTTCATGCACCTCCGTGCGTGGCGGTTGCGAAATGGCTCGATGCTCACGACTTCCAGGACACTCAATCGCGCAGCATTGACGGCATTACGCCCTTAATGCTGGCGGCGCTCCACGGCGAAGACTACATTGTCGCTGCGCTACTCGAATCAGGCGCACGCATCAGCGCCCTCGACGACGAAGGAAACCATGCGCTGTGGTATGCATGTTTGGGCGGCGCACCAGGACCGATCCTTCGGTTGGTCGGTGCAGGACTCGCTCTTGATCACCTAAACGCGGACGATATGACGTGTCTGATGCAGGCGGCCGCCACCGGTCGAATTGAGGTTATGTGGCTGTTGCTGTCGCTCGGCGCGAATGACAGTCTCGTTGCGCCAGACGGCCGTGACGCCCTCGACATGGCTGCCGATTTGGGACTCCAGTTACTGCACGCGGCACACGAACGCAGGAGCCCCAAATTGGTCTCAGCCGGCGAATCGCCTTATTATGGCCCGGGGAGCGCGCGCGGCGTCTTCTCCGATAATGTTTCCCGTTGACCTGCCCCTCGTCATGCCGCTCTACGACTATGTATGTCGCAACTGCAGGTTGCGTTTCGAAACTCTCGTGCGCACGAACTCGCCCGTGGCCTGCCCCCGCTGTCAGAGCACCGAACTGGAGAAGCAGGTCAGTGCACCGTCCGCCCCAGCGCGCAGCAGGGCAATCATCGCTGCGGCCCGCCGTCAAGCGGCGCACGAGGGACATTTCAGCAACTACTCGACGGCGGACCGCAGCAAACTGTTGCGTGAGCGTTAATAAAGGCGCAGCGACAACATGGCCGATGTTACCTTCTTCTCTCTTTCCGTTGTTCTACCTAGAGATAGATCGCGGCCCCCGCACCGACGTTGGTCGCCGTGTCCTTCAAAGTTTTGACGATGTACTTCACATCCTGAACAGTAAGCTGAGTGTGCAGCGGCAACGCGAGTGCTCGATCGCCAATCCGCTCGGTATCGGGCAGACAGCCTCGTCGACCTCCAATAGCATCGGCGGCCTTCATGTAATGAAACTGCTCATGCAACGGATGGCTGTAGGCTGCCGTTTCTACCCCGGAAGCCAGCATGTCGTCGATCATTTGAGCACGCGCGCTGTGAGTAAACCTCTTGCCCAGATGCACGACGTAAAGCATCCAATTCACTTCGTCCACGTCCTCCGCCTGATACGGTGGTTTGATGCCTTCGAAGCTCTCCATCGCTTCATGATACCAGGCTTCGACCCGCTTCCGTTGGGCGAGCCGCTCCTCGAGCCCTGCCAGTTGTGCGAGGCCGAGCGCGGCGGTGATTTCACTCATACCCGCCTGCAGCGGCACCCGGGCACCGAGGGAAACCGACTTTCGCTCGGCGCTCAGACGTCGCCTTAAGTAACGCAGTTCGTGCGCCAAGCTGTCGTCGTCCGTGACGAGCATTCCGCCCTCTCCCGCACACAACGCGGAGGGTGGCGAAAAGTCAAAAACCGTCACTTTACCGAACGACCCCACGCAGCGCCCACGGTAGCGTGATCCGAGCGCCTCAGTGCTATCCTCGATCAGGCTCAGACCATTCAAATCGGCAAGCTCGCGCAACGATTGCCACGCGGCAGGATGTCCGTTCGTATTTCCCGCAAGGATTGCACGCGTCCGATCTCCAATCTTCTCTTGTGCCTTCATCGCGTCGAGGCAACCGCTCCAGTAGTCGATGTCGGCAAACACCGGTGTCGCGCCAGCGAGGGTGATCGCATGCGCGATCTGATGCCATGTATGCGATGCGCAGATGACTTCATGGCCTTGACCGATGCCGAGCGCACGCAGCGCAATCCAAGTGCCGAGCGTCCCGCTCGCCACTGCGACCGCATGGACACGGCCGCTCCAGCCTGCGAATGCAGTCTCAAAAGAATCGAGCATTGGTCCGTCGCTCCAGCACGACGATTGCAGGACCGCGTGAACCAGCTCGACCTCCCGCGGCCCGCACGCAGGCTCAGTAAGTGAAATTCCCTCAGTTTCCATCGTAGACTCCGTCTTCTGCAAGGATGAGCATATTGGCCTCACTTGCGTCTGTTGTCACGGAAACACAGACACCTGTCGACGTCGCGAGATAAACGCGGCGGCCCCGAAACTGGAGGAGGGGTTTTTCATTGACAAGCTCGACCGCGCTAATCCGAATGACTCGCACATCGGGATACGACTTCCGCCAGGTTGCGGCAGCCTCCAGCAGCGTCGGTTCGCTCAGCATCAACTCGGCGATAGTACTGATCTGATCTGCTGTAAGTGCCATGTCAGTCGGGCTCACCCGCGACGCGACGCGCTTCTACGGTGACAGGAAGCGTTGTATCGGCCGCCATCTCCGGCAGCTGGAATCGCCAGCCGTTCGCAAGCGTTATCACTCCGCCCCACATCTTCTTGCCATCGATGCAGACGATCTGCTCCTCGAGATCCTTCTTTGGCACGTAGGCGCTGAGTATGCCTTTCCTGTCCATGCGGATCATTAGTTTCACGTTGAGAGTTCCAAGGTCGGTTAAAAGATTCGCACTTCAACAAGTAAATCCAATAAATCTAACGATCGAGCCGAGAAGCACAGCGCTCGTCGTAGGTGGCTCTTGTACTGCGACCAGTGCCTCCCAGCTCTGATAGACCGATATCGTCCTTCTTCCCTTACGACCGTCCAGCCGGGCGCGATCTCGCCCTCAGTGCAGCGACCGCCTGCCCGTCAAAATTGACTGATTGAGCGCATCGCAAGACTCGCAGGCACCACGTATTTCTGGCCATTTCGGCAAGCCTCCAAGCCTTAACCAGAAAGCCGCTTCCGCACCGGCCTAAAATAGACTTCGCCGTTGCAAAGGTCCCGCAACTCCGTGACGCGGATTGCCGACGACTAGACGGGCTCCGTTGACTTGCGAACCGTCCGGTGCATCATAACCATGCGCATTACACGAGCCGCGTCCGACGGTTCCATTGCGGTCAGTTCCCTCGGGGATACGAAGACCTATCCAGCATAGATCGGCCGCATGCTCGCCCAAACGGGCGAGCACGTCATGGGGAAGGTGGTCGAGCGTGCATAGCTCCTTGGCGCGCATGCCGACGCGATGGTCGATTTCGACGAAGTGAACTGCATAGATGTAGAACCGTTGCAGGAAGGTTTCGATTCCGATCACATACCCCACGTCGCCTTTGCTGACGAGCGATTCACCCAAAGCCTTACCGGCGTAGGTGCCGTCGTTACGGATGGAGAAGCGCGAAGCGACGCGCTCACCAATGCTGAAGCGAGGCGCAAATGTGAGCTCAATGAGGTCATCGTTGTCAGTTCCAGTCATACTTTTCCTCCGTGACATACCGAACTGCTAGCTCAAGACAACTGCGGTCGATGAATGCGTCAACCGCGTCCGATCGCGCTCACATCAATCCGAGCGACATCGGCACTGACCGCGACGACCGACCGTTGGTCCTCCTTAATAAATGCGAAACCTGACCGATCTGGCGTTTCGATAAAGTCGATCTTCAGACCATCTAGCAAAACGCGGCTTTCTGCCGGCAAGAAAATTCGCAGTCCGTGGACTTCGATGGTCTCGTCGCCGGTCCGAGCCTCTACTTCGGCACTGAATTCGGCGTCATATCCAGAGCATCCGCCGGTCCTGACAAGAAGACGAAAACCAGCACTTGATGGCAAGCCGGAAAAACGCACCACACGGCGCATAAACTTTTCCGCGGCAGCGGTAACAGAAAATTTGGTCAACATGATGTCGGCATGGTAACAGTTAGCAGTCGTTTGACGATTCGTCAATGTGCTGCCCGCGGCTAGCGATGCTAGCTCACCACAATGCACCCGTCCACGGGACAAACCGCCAAGCACTGCGGAGTATCAAACTGTCCTTCGCATACGGTACATTTCTTCGGATCGATCGCGAACACGCCACCTTTCTCGCTTATGGCGACATTCGGGCACTGCGGCTCGCAGGCCGAGCAGCCGGTACAGGTCGAGGCAATGATCTTCAGGGGCATAATGGCACTCCTTGTAATGATGGTTTGTATAGCGCGCGGGCAGCGCCGATCCATTTGTCCGTCTGCCGCTCAATCAGCAGCAGCCGTCGCAGTGATCGACGTCTTCTGCCGGATCCCGGGGGCGCCACGCTCCACGTGCACGGTCACGCCTTTCGTGATGCGGCTGCAATATTCGATGAACCATATCAGCGCGGCTTTTTCGATTGTTTCGTACGCGTACTGGTCCACCGGCTCAATGCCCGCCTGCGACAGCTCCTTGCGCGGACACAAACCGACCTTCGCAACCAGTACAGCGTGGCAATCGCTGATCGCGTGTATGAGCGGTGGCAGGCGATCTTCATCATCATGGCCGCCCCGACAATACGACTCCACGCGGCGGTGTCCCACAAAGATCGCTCCGCCAGCGCTGACCTCGAAAATCTGGAACTCGGAGACATGCCCAAAATGTGCGTTCACGCGGCCGTCTCCCTTCGTCGCGACAGCGATCAGCACCTTCAGGTCGGCCGGCACTTCGCTCGCCTTCACCAAAGCCATTGCAGTCTGTTTCGCGTCGCGCTGCGCATTGCGTTGCACTTCCACTCGGCGCTGATGTTCCCGACGGTAATTAGCGTCGGACCTAGTTTCCATGTCGTCGATCCCGTCGAGCTTGAACTCGTCGCGGCGGTCCTCACTCAGTAGACCTACTGCGTCCGCACGGCACTGACGGCAATGGCGCATTAACGTAGCGCCTCCCTTGCAACGGTCCTGCACGACCATTAACTCGCTAGCAGTAGGGCCACGCTGTCCGTGCAGTCCGAAATACGTGCCATGCTCAGCGTCCGAGATGAGCGGCATGATATTGTGCAGGAAAGCACCGCGCTTCTTCACTTCGCTGTTCACCTCGATCAGGTGTTCGTCATTTATGCCCGGAATCAACACCGAGTTGATCTTCGTCAACACGCCGCGCGCCGTGAGCATTTCGAGCCCTTGCATTTGCCGCTCATGAAGGATCTGCGAGGCCTCCTTGCCCCTGACGCGCCGGTGGTCCCAAAAAATCCACGGATAGATCAATTCACCGACGTTGGGGTCCACCATATTGATGGTGATCGTCACATGCTCAACAGCGTTGCTGCAAATCTCATCGACAAAGTCCGGCAACGCTAGTCCGTTCGTTGACAGACATAGTTTGATGTCCGGAGCGCGCTCGCGGAGCATACGGAAAGTGTCAAAAGTCCTCTTCGGATTGGCGAGCGAGTCACCGGGACCCGCAACGCCCAACACCGTCAACTGCGGAATCTTGGCCGCGACGGCCATAACCTTATTCACGGCCTGCTCCGGCGTCAGCTTCTCCGACACGACGCCGGGTCGCGACTCATTGGAACAGTCATATTTACGATTGCAGTAGTTGCATTGGATGTTGCAGGCGGGCGCCACCGCCACATGCATTCGCGCGTAATGGCGATGCGCTTCTTCCGAAAAACAAGGATGCTTGCTTATCCTTTCCCATACTTCTGCCGGCTCGCGCTCAGGCACGTCCGACGAACTGCAGCCCGACTTGTCTGCGCGGCCGTGGGTGTCGCAGCCGTCGATCTGAACAAGCGCATGTCCGGTCACCCTCAGGGTTAGTGTCTTTTGGATGCCGACAGGCGCAGTCGAGGACAGCGTGCTGGCATTCGCGCAATCTTGCATGGATGTTCTCTCCAAAGCCTCCAGTGGTTCGCCGGCTTTATCAGCGAAATCCATGCCACTCGCTCGAACTCCATTGGTATCGGTACGTGAGTTGGCCAACCAACTCAATGTTCTTCCTACGCGTCTTGACCAAAAGCCGACAACCAAGCCGTATTCTGTCGCTGTCACGACAAAAATAACGCACTCGTCGTGAGCACAAATTGCTTTTGGTAGGCCACTATACGCTCTCAAATCACCCGGCACTGCCGGATTGCGCGCGTGGGGCATCCGCGATCCTCCGCCTGAAGGGCAAGCTTCGGCCGTTCGTGTGGCGCCGACAGGGTACCGCAAAGCGTTGTTTTGACGTGTAGACCATCACCTGGCACAACGTTTGCGACCCATGGCCAACAACTGAAGCGATCCGACATGAGCAACCCAATCATCAATGACACGACACTCCGCGACGGCGAGCAAACCGCTGGCGTCGCATTTCGCACAGAGGAAAAGTGCGCGATTGCCGCCGCGCTGTCGCAAGCTGGCGTCTCCGAACTCGATATCGGCATTCCAGCCATGGGCGAAGAGGAAATGGCGTGCATTGATGCGATTGTCGACATGAACCTCGACGCTCGTCTGATGGTTTGGGGGCGACTCACCGACGAGGACCTCAGCGCGGCATTACGCTGCGATGCCGACATGATTCATCTTTCGGTCCCGGTATCGGATATTCACTTGCAACACAAGCTACGACAGCCGCGTAGTTGGGTGCTAGCGCGCATCGCACGCGTCATTGGTAAGGCTGCGAAAAGCCACCCCAAGATCTCCCTCGGTATGGAAGACGCCTCGCGTGCGGACCCCTCGTTCATCTTAGAAGTTGCGCGATGCGCAGAGCAGCATGGGGCTCAGCGCGTTCGATTTGCGGACACCGTAGGCATATTGGATCCTTTCAAGACATTCCACGCTATCGCAGCAATTCGCGCCGCCGTGGACCTGGAAATCGAAATCCATTCGCACGACGACCTCGGACTCGCCACCGCCAACACGCTAGCGGCTCTCTCGGCAGGGGCGACCCACGCCAGCACTACCGTCAACGGCTTGGGTGAGCGGGCCGGCAATGCAGCGCTTGAGGAAGTCGTCATGGGCACGCGACATCTGCTCCGACGAGACACCGGCATTGACGCAACTGCGTTATGCGACATCTCATCGCTGGTCGAACGGGCGTCTGGCCGCGCTATTTCCTCCAACAAGAGCATTGTTGGTAGGGACGTCTTTACGCACGAGTCAGGCATTCATACCGACGGCCTTTCGAAGCACCCCACGACCTACGAGGGATTCGATCCCGCAGAACTAGGCCGGCACCGGTCGACGATACTCGGCAAACATTCTGGATCCCAAAGTGTGCGTGACGCCTACGACGCTCTTGGCGTCAAAGTGTCTGAGCGGCTTGTGCCCCAGTTGCTTGCACGTATCCGGTCATTTGCCACACAGTACAAACAGGCGCCGGGGACAGCCGATCTGCATCGCTTCCTGACGCAAGCACGTGGCACCCGAGTTAAGGTGTCTTGAGGCCGTCATCGGGTGCGCATTGGTCCAATAGGAGAAACTACGTGCAAGAAGTTATCGAACAACTGCATCGCCTGTCGTCCGCGGAAGACTTCCTGCGATTCTTTGACATTTCATACGATGAGAAGGTAGTGAACGTCAGCCGCCTGCACATTCTCAAGCGTTTTTTTCAGTACATCGAGCAACAGAAGGCGCTACCGCGTAATAACGCGGCGGCTGTGTTCTCTATCTATCGATGTTTACTGAATAAGGCCTACAACGACTTCGTCTTGTCCACGCCCGCAGAGCAAAAGGTTTTCAGAGTCTTTCAGGAAGCGGACGGACGGCGGGTCGTCTCACTCGACCAGCTGCGCGCGTCGCTGCCAGCACGCGGCGACGCCTGACCCCGGAGTAGCCAATGCATATTGTCGTTTGCATCAAGCAGGTACCGGACTCGGCACAGATCCGCGTTCACCCTGTCACCAACACCATCATGCGTCAAGGCGTCCCAGCCATCGTAAACCCGTACGATCTGTTCTCGCTGGAGGAAGCGTTGAGGCTAAAGGACCTCTTTGACGGTACTGTAACCACACTCTGCATGGGGCCGCCGCAGGCTGAAGACGCACTTCGCAAATGCGTCAGCTATGGGGCCGACGAGGCTGTACTCGTCACCGATCGCGCTTTCGCTGGCGCCGACACGCTGGCAACGTCATATGCGCTGGCTACCGCGATCCGACAAATCGCCAAGGAACAGCCGGTCGATATGATCTTTACTGGCAAGCAGACTATCGACGGCGACACTGCTCAGGTCGGCCCCGGCATCGCTACACGCATGGGCTTCCAGTTGCTCACCTACGTGTCCAGGATCCTGGAAATCGACCTCACCGCACGCTCGATCGTCGTCGAGCGTCGCGCAGAAGGCGGCGTACACGTACTCAAAACTCGATTGCCATGCTTGGTGACGATGCTTGAGAACACCAACGAACTTCGCTTCGCGTCGCTGCCCAGAATGATCCACGCGGCAGCTTTTCCGGTACGGAAATGGAATCGCGAGCAGGCCGGCATCGAGGACGTTAGCAAAATTGGGCTGAAAGGCTCACATACCGTAGTGAGCAAAGTGTTCGGCCCAACACCGCGCGAGCAAAAAGCCGAGATGCTCACAGTGGATATGGCGAGCCTGCGCGGCGTCTCGTTGGATCTGGTGCATAGGATGTTCGCTCGCCATCCGACTTTGGAGGCAGACGTGCTAATGAAGAGGACCTTATGAACTCGACCGTTGCCGCGAAAAAGCAGCCGGCCTTGAATGCCGGAGGCCGCAACCTGGAGCTACCCGAACATCTGAAAAACTACACCGGTGTCTGGGTCTTCCTTGAGCACGACCGCGGCCACGTGCATAGCGTGTCTTGGGAACTGCTCGGCGAGGCGCGCAAGCTTGCAGACAAACTTGGCAGCAACGTCTGCGTGGCGGTGCTCGGCGGCACGGATGAGCCCCTCGAAAAGTTTTCAACTGAGGCGTTCAGCCTTGGAGCAGACAAAGCCTATGTCATTCACGACCCAGTGTTGCGTGGCTATCGCAATGAGCCATTCACGAAGGGGCTGACCGATCTGGTCAACAAATACCACCCTGAAATTCTACTGCTCGGCGCGACCTCGATGGGCCGGGATCTCGCCGGCTCCGTTGCGACAACCCTGCTCACTGGGCTCACCGCCGACTGCACCGAACTGAACATCGATCCGACCTCCCGGTCACTGGCGGCCACCCGTCCGACGTTTGGCGGCTCATTGCTCTGCACGATCATGACGCTTGCATATCGCCCGCAGATGGCGACGGTACGCCCACGGGTCATGGCGATGCCCTCAGCGCAAGAAGGCCGCGTCGGCGAGGTCGTGCAGGAAACACTGGGGCTCGTCGAAGCCGACATTGCCACCAAATTGCTCGACTTTGTCGCCGATACGACGAGTTCTCAGATCAACCTTCCGTATGCGGATGTGATCGTCAGCGGCGGCAAGGGTCTCAAAACTCCGGAGAATTTTGGACTCGCGTTTGATCTGGCGCGCGTACTCCGTGGTGAAGTCGGCGCTACGCGCCCGTGCGTGCAGGCAGGTTGGGTCGAGGCGGATCGACAAGTCGGGCAAACTGGCAAAACCGTGCGGCCAAAACTTTATATCGCAGCCGGCATCTCGGGGGCAATCCAGCATCGCGTCGGCATGGAAAGCTCGGACGTGATTGTCGCAATCAACACCGATCCCAACGCACCTATTTTCGATTGCGCGCATTACGGCATCGTCGGGGACGCACTGCAGTTCCTGCCCGCGCTAACGCACGCCTGCAAGGAACACTTGGCACTTCGGCAAATGCGAGACACCAGGAGAGTTAGATGAGAGAATCGTCGCAATTCGACGCGATCGTCGTGGGTGCCGGACCGTCGGGCAACGCTGCGGCCTATGTTATGGCTAAAGGTGGACTCAAAGTACTTCAAATCGAACGCGGCGAATATCCCGGTAGCAAGAACGTTCAAGGTGCGATTCTTTACGCCAATGCACTTGAAGAAATCATCCCAGACTTCCGTGACGACGCGCCACTTGAGCGCCACATCATTGAACAGCGCATGTGGATGCTCGACGATACTTCGTTTGTGGGCACACACACGCGTAGCGACGACTATAACAACCCACCGTATAACCGCTACACGATCATACGGGCGCAATTCGACAAGTGGTTTTCGTCGAAGGTCCGTGAGGCCGGTGCCTTACTGATCTGCGAGACTACGGTGAATGACCTGATTCTTGACGGAGACCAAGTTGTCGGCGTCCAGTGCGACCGCGAACACGGCGAAGTTTATGCGGATGTCGTGATTCTCGCTGACGGCGTCAACTCAACTTTGGCCCGCAAAGCGGGCTTTCATGGTGAGATCGAAGCGCGCAACGTCGCACTAGCTGTGAAAGAGATCCTCTTCATGCCCGAGGAGACAATTCGCGAGAGGTTTAACGTTGCCGATCAAGAAGGCGTTGTAATAGAGATGGTTGGACGAATCACAGATGGCATGGCAGGAACTGGGTTTCTTTACACGAACAAGGAGTCGCTGACGATCGGCGTCGGCTGTATGCTGAGCGACTTCAAGAAAAACTCTAATCGCACAACCCCGTATCTGCTTCTCGAGAAAATGAAGCGTCACCCGTCCATCGCTCCCCTTATCGCGGGTGGCGAGATGAAGGAGTACTGCGCGCATCTCATTCCCGAAGGAGGGTTTAATGCGATCCCGCAAGTATACGGTAACGGCTGGATGATCGTCGGTGACTCGGGCGGCTTCGTCAACGCCGCGCACCGAGAAGGCTCGAATCTCGCAATGACGACGGGGCGCCTCGCCGCCGAGACAGCAATAGCCGCCAAAGCGGCCGGCCGCCACGGCTACCGTGCCAGCACGCTGTCAGCGTATAAGGCCGCGCTAGACAAGAGTTTCGTGATGAAGGACTTGCACAAGTACCGCGATATGCCGAAGGTCTTACACCATAATCCCCAGTTCTTTACCACATACCCTGATCTCGTCGCGAAAGCGGCCCGCACTATGATGACGGTCGATGGCATCGACAAGAAGACCAAGAAGCGCGAGGTCATAGCCAGCTTCCGTAAAAGTCGCTCAGTGGCAGGGCTGATCGGCGACGCATACAAATTCTGGAGGGCTTTCCGATGAATAATACGATCACTGCCAACATCGACGAAAAGCTGTTTCAAAATCGCTACCGAGTGGACGTCGGGCGGCCGCACGTCCGCATAAAAGACGTGGACATTTGCACAAACGATTGCACAGAAAAGAGCTGTACATTCGTGTGTCCCGCCTCCTGCTATCGGAACGAGAACGACGGCTCAGTCACGTTGGTCACCGACGGCTGCCTCGAATGCGGTAGTTGCCGCATTTTGTGCACCGACCACCACAATGTTGAATGGGCCTATCCGCGCGGGGGATATGGCATACAGTTCAAATTCGGCTAAACGAACAAGCTCAGTATCGCTCCGCGGCTGAGCGCCTTATCACATCCGGAGAAACTTTGATGAATCTCATTACTGGTATCGAGTCGACGGATCTATTCGGCGGTGAAGTCCCGGCCGGCGTACTACAGCTGATCGAGAGAACCCGCCGCGGCAGCGATGACGATGTGGCCGCCGCGTTGTGGACTGCCATCCTGTCCTATCCGCGCTGCCTGCCACCCTACTATCTGCTATATAAGTTCCATGCAAACCGGGGAGAACTTGGCGAGGCGCATAGAGTTGCAACGAGGGCTTTGGCGGTCGCTGCCTGGGAAGCGTCGATCAGCGGTGATTGGTGCGCGGTGCAGCCGGGCGACGCGGACTTCTCCATTCCCGGGCCGCCGCGCTTTTGGCTCTTTACGCTGAAGGCGCTTGCGTTCATCAGCGTACGGCGTGGCGAACGGGCCCTTGCACTGAAGCTGATTGCCAAACTACGCTGGCTGGACCCGATTGATTGCATCGGTTTCGAGGTCGTCGAAGCCTTACTCGCGCAGTCAGAACACGGCAATCGCAAACTGACGAATTGACAGACAGCAATTCGTCACTAGAAGGGGAACTCCCACGATTCATTGGAGCTTTTCCGCATGCCCAATCGAAATGCGTGGTCAGCTTTGTAATGCTCAATCCTTCCGGCACGGTGCATAGCACCTTCTCAACAACAAGCAGACCATGACTTCGTGCGTGTTCGGTGCGGAAGGCAATCCCGGTATCGTCAATGTCGCGTCTACCTTCATGCAGGGGTGCACATCAATCCGTGCCGAAGGTTGCGAGCGAGTTCCGGACCTCGCCGCTGACGACGTCGCAATCCCCGAACAGCTAATGCAATTCTAGTTCGAAAAGCATGAGTACGACGGGCCGCCAGCGGAGTTGAGCATCCTTTCGTGCGATGTTGGGGGCGGCTGTTCTGCTCGTATCAGTAGCAATCCAGTTGGCCGGATGCAATGGAGACGATGTGGCACCGCCGCTTACTGACAAGGAGGCAAGTCAACCATTCGCATTCGGCCAGTCTACACCGCCCGGTACCCTTACTCCATCGACCGCACCATCGCGGCCACCCCCGAAGTGGGCGCAAAGTAGACGCGCTCGGGTGGCCACGCGTGGGTAGTGCAAACCGCTCGACCCGACAGCTACAGATTATGTCGTCGTTGACGCTCGGGCCGTCATGCCCGGGATAAAGCGATGCGCGCGCAATTGAGGCAAAGCGGGATGCAGACGCGTGGACACCGTCAGGACGGCAAGCCCGACTGGATGCCTGCGCGCCATGCAACCTGCCGAAGTGGCGGAGGGAGTCAAGACGCCAACCGTCGTGCGGGCGTCGGTTTATTACGCAGATCCGACCACCCCAACCCACGCATGACATTTGTCGGCGAGGCGGAAACATTCGAACGGGTTACACGATCGTCCACGCTCGATTCAATCGAGCCAACCAGTCGGACTGGTTGCATCGCGACATTCGGACAGAACCTGCCGGGCAATCGGTACAAGCTGATACGCTTCACACCGTGCTCTTCGCAATGCGGTTTTTGTTAAGGCCATGTCACTCATCCCTAGCTGTCAGGTTGACGACCATCGTCAACGGGATAACGCCCCGTTCGCGTCAGCCTCATCGCAAGGGCCTCCACACCACTACGGACGGCTTCCCCTCGTTGCGGCATCGGAGTTTTTCGTCATGGTGTTTGTCCTTTGTCATTTTCCAGCCATCAGGTCCGTAAGTCGGAGCGGTCCGCAACTAACGCTACTCTTACTTGAACAGCAGCGCTTTGATATCACACAGACTGAACCGAAACCTGAAGCATAGGACATCGCGCAACTGATGACCGCCGCTGGGAAGCGAAGACCGTGGGTCACGGCGATCTCGCATCCTAAGCACGCGATCGTACTCGGTCAATTCAGCAATGTCACAGTGACTCTCTGACTGCTCAGAGCCCAACTGATAGATTAGGTTTCGTTCTCATTCTCCTTCGCGAATACGGGTGGATACTTCTGCGATTGTCATTTCACCAATGTGACGCGAAAGCGGATGAAAGAACATTTCATCAAAGAGCTCTTCCGATTCTTTGAAAGCTCGTGCTGGATTCTCCTCAACGAAAGCGTAGGCTTCTTCGTGAGCAAGGTCGAGAAGTTTATGAATCTGTCTTTTATGCATCGTGAACAGCATATCAACTAAAAATAAAGGCGCACACTGATTAAATGGCTGCATTTCTGCATTCTAATACGTGCGAGCATTGCCACCAGCCGCTTCGCTCGTAGTTTGAGCGCCCCGTTTCTTCGGTACGTATATGAGCAATTTCTGTATGGTTTGCAACGCAGTTCACCGCCGAAGCGACGCAGCAGCGTGGCCTCGCGGGTCAGCGGCAAGCCCGATGGCGCATGCGGGACCTTGCAAAGGTTGCAGAACGGACAAGCGTGTCTAACCGGCTCGCGCTGCGCCATAGGCACATGCTCGGGGGGTCAAGCCCACCTGTTCTCTTGTCCCGGTTTGCGAATCTACTCCGTACCAGCACTACAGCAGTAGGCGAGGAGGAATACATGGTTTCCGGTGTCGGTCCTGACGATTGAGCGGATATCCGCGTTGAGCTTCGCCATCGCCGCAGACACGTAGTCGGGGGCCGGCAGCTTGTCGGTATTGAAGTCGTGGACAACCACGGCAACGGCGTTGTTGTCCTTCGTCATTGGGTGAGCGAGAACTCGATCTTCTTCCGCGAACCTCTGTTCCCGCGTCGCTACTGCACCAACCCGTCCGCTGCAGTATCCATGAGTACCTGACATCACATGAATCGTATTACCATCACCGCTCAGCCCCGCAGCGATCGTGTTGAGAGCGGCCGCGACGTCGTCCACGCAACACAGATCATGGAATCCCCAAATTTGCACGGCGTCGGGAGTACCGCTGGTAATGTTTACAAGTATTGCCACGATGTTCTCCAAGGTTTCGAAAGGGCCCATTTGACAATCAACCAACAATGACGGCCAAAATGAGATGTCACTGCCCCGCCATTTCGCGCACAGCGATTACACAAGAGCCGGGAAAGTGAGAGGCCAGTTCAAAAAGCTTGCTCTGCGCGACTTAACGCTTTCCAGTCGTCAAAAAAGCAACGGAATTTCTAGTGCTTCATGAGTGCCAGCGGGACGCTTGAAGCGGAGGACGACGGGCGACGGCACCTCATAAACGAGTTCGCCGCACCGCAATCTTTAGAAGTTAGGCCGACGATACATATAGCCCGCGTCCGACCGACGGCCATTCTCCGAAAGGCTGTCAAACGCGAAGTCACCTGGACGAGCATGCACCTCAGATCAACGAGTTTTGCTGCTTAGGCCGTTTCGTACCTGTGCCGTGATCAGTACAGCAACAATCATGCTCGTCACCGGTTAAAAGCAACGCCCACTGACCCTCCGTCAAACGTTGCGCAGCGGTAAATCCCAGAAGGATTTCGCGAGACTGACAGGTGGCCGCGTACTCAGCAGGCGACCAGCGGCGCTCTTCCGGCTAGCACTGCGGCCAGCCCCATCCAAACATGCCCCTCTTGATTTTAGGCATAGAAACTCCTTATCAGGATAGCAGATGGCCATCGAACCCGCGGTTCATAGCACTGCTGCCACGATAACGAAACTAATGTCATGGTGCCGCCGCCCACCTCAACGCTGAACGCGCTCGAACGCTGCCACGTTTTAGCTATAGTACCGAAGGCTAGCAGACTATAGAACAAGTTGGCATTCAACATTTCTTATACTACTAGCCGCAAGTTCTTATCGACCGCTTTCAATGAGGCATAACCTTCGCGTGCGAGCCGATATCGGAATCCGATACAGATGGGGCCACGCAAACCGTGCCAGAGCACCACATTCCTGCGGCAATTCGTTGGGACAACGGCTGACAATCGTTCAACCGCGCATGCTCGATGACATTGCCGGACGGATGAGACGCTTGTGCGCCGTGAGCGTACCACTGACGAGCCATGGAGGCCTGGAGTGCAACAAAGCCGCCCGGGTGGAATAGCCGGGATCAGATCTAATCTATGACGGCGAGGCCGGGTTGCAGCTGCGCAAAGAATCGGAGCAGCGACTATCAACAAGTAGCAGTAGCTAGATTTTTGGCGACCGCGCGGACCACCACTTGACTGTTTGATTTGCGCGGCGCGCAAACCAGCCAGAGAGTTCTATCGCATCCAAAGTGATTCAGAATTCAATCGGGGCTGCGTTGTATCGCCCTTCCAGACATCACAACATCGCAGCGCTTGGCGTTTCCTTGGTAGCACAGGCAAGCTATTGACAATGCTTTCAAGATCAGGCCAGATGCCGATCGGCGCGACACCTGATATTCATTTAGCTTGAAAATGCGGAGCAGCACCGGCACATCAATTCACCTTGCACCTAACGCTACGTCAGGCTTTAGCGTTGACGTACGTACCGGAGACGCAATGCAGTTAAAGATCGGTGAACTGGCAAAAAGAGCGGGGCTGAGCGTTCGTGCTTTACATCACTACGACGCGATCGGCTTGCTGTCTCCGTCGCAACGCACTGAGGGGGGAGCACGCCTGTACGGGCGTGGCGACCTGATCCGGCTGCATCGTATCGAGGCACTGAAACGGTTCGGTTATTCGCTTCCCGATATCAAAGCCAGCCTTGACGACCAACCGGCCAGTGCCCCGATAAATATTCTTCATCGGCAGATCGCCGAACTGGACGCGCAGGCTTCGCGGGCGCAGCGGCTCAGTCGCCACCTGAGACGCCTCGCCAAGATGCTTGCCGCCGGCAGCGAAACGCCCGCGATTGATTGGCTCAACACCTTGGAGTTGATGAGTATGTATCAAAAGCACTTGAACGAAGACGAACTCGACACGCTGTTTGCAACGGGCCCGGACGCACTTGCGCCGATGGATCCAATATGGGACGAGCTCATCGTTGAGGTTCATAGCGCCATGCGGGAAGGTCTGTCTAGTGAAAGCAGTGTTGCCCAAGAGTTGGCATGGCGCTGGGTTCGGCTCATGACCCGCATGACGAACAACGACCCGGCGCTCGCTTACAAGTTGATGAAGATTCAAACCGCGGAGCCACGCGCACAGCAGATTGTCGGCATTACGGCGGAGATGCTGGTTTGGATAGACGAATCGTTTGCGCACGCGCGCTGCACACTTCTCGCCAAACACTTGAACCCGGCGCAAATGGACGAAGTTCGACGCCGCCAGCTTAACGAAAAGAACAGGCGCGAATGGCCAACGTTGGCGCTTGAGTTGCGGGCACACATGCAGGCCGGCGTCGCGGCCGACGCTGCGCCGGTACAGGCTCTCGTCGAGCGCTGGCAACAGCTTTTCCGTGAAAGCTTCTGTGGCGATGACGTGGTCTTGGAAGTGCATGTTCGAGAAGCCTTGAACCAAGAGCCGGACCTGCAACTTGGGGTGGGGCTCGACGAGGCATTGTTGGCCTATCTGCATAAGGCACACATCGTTGGGCACGATGTGACACCAACCGACGCCGGGCCCAAGCCTAGCGCCTTGATCGTGGCTAGGCAACGGGCGGCGCACCAACTACTGGATCGCCCGCTGGTGCTTGATGATCCGCTCGCATTGGCCGTGCTAGGCAAAGCCGAGGCACAGGACCTACGCAATGGCCTCGATCGGTTCCGCCACCCGATGTCGATGTGTAGGCGCAGCGCGCTGGTCGTACGCAGTAGGCTAGCGGACGACATTTGGACCGAGGCCGCCGAGCGGGGGGTGCGACAATACGTCGTGCTTGGGGCAGGACTCGACACCACCGCCTACCGGCAGCACGACACGCCCGGGAGCATCTTCGAGGTTGACCTGCCGGCCACGCAGGAATGGAAACGAGCGCACCTGAATGAGGCGGGCATCCGCTTGCCGCAATCGTTGCGGTTCGTACCGGTCGACTTCGAGCGCATCAGCCTTGCCGAGGGCTTGACGCGTGCCGGATTCGATCCACTCGCACCGGCCTTCTTCAGCTGGCTCGGAGTAACCATGTACCTCGACGAGGCTGCGGTCGTTGATACTTTGCGGTTCATCGCGCGCTGCGCCAGAGGCAGCGCCGTGCTGCTGGAATACGCATTGCCAGTGTCCAGCTTGCCGCCGATGATGCGTGTCTTCGTCGAACAGTTGATGGCGCAATTCGCCGAGGGCGGCGAGCCGTGGAAAAGCGCGTTCGATCCGGCTGAGTTGGCTCAAATGCTGGTTACACTGGGCTTCAGCAGTTCCCACACTTGGACTATAGACCAGTTGAACCACAGGTACTTTGCGAACCGCTCAGACGGACTGCAAATCGGAACAACACCGTCACGTCTAACTCTAGCCACGGTCTAATCGTCAGACTATGCCTCGCAATTACTTGTTTATCCGCCCCAGTCCGCGCAATGGTCAGCGCTACAAGCGGCAAGGGCATCCCACAATCGCAAGGCTATACGAGTAGCAATGCGCCAGCGCAGCGATGCCACCGAGCCAAGTACGGGTCACCGCGTGCGCCGGGGAGCCGAGCAGGAAATCCTCGGGTGCGAGATGCACCAAGGATTCTAGGTTGTTTGCAGCCTCGGTACAGTCGTGTGCGACGAGAAACCCGGAGGCGATGACGCATAGGAAGACATGATGACATCCACGCTTAACACCTTGATCCGCGCTGAACGCAATCAGCTGGCAATCGTTAAAGTATCTCCTGAGCATTTGTAGCTCACCGTCACGGCGAATATGCCAAGGCCCCGCATGGCCACGTATCGTCGGTAACCAGACCATCAATCTGGTCCGAAGCAATCCGCGAAGTCGCCACACTCCGCGCAGTTTGAAGACTTGCAGACAAGCAACGCCTCACGCTCGCACAGTTGCTTGTAGAGGAATTTCTTCCACTTCATACCGTGAACGTTTTTTTGCGCCAGCCGCGGAAACCAATAGCCCAACAGCACCGGCAATTCGCTACGCGAGCGAAGGCGCAGCTCCTGCCACAGGTGTTTGTGCCCCGCACAGGCGCAGGCGAGCGCATGCGAAACGCAATGGATTTCAATCGTTGTGCCTGCGAGCGGATCAGCATGTGCCTTCAACAGGTTTGCGAGGTCTCCGACCTCGTCGTCGCACGATCGCTGGCGCCACGCCGCAGGCGAGGCGGCCAGTTGCAAGAAAAGGGCGCTGTCGACGCCGGGAAACCAATGCGCGAGCAGCCAGTGGGTTTCATCCAGATTCAACCCGCGGATGGGCAGTGTGTGCACGCCGGCTTGGCCGAACGCCGCCGAGAGTACCCCAGCGAGGGCAAGAACCGTGGAATCGTTGCTGTCCACAGCGTGACGCATCAACGTCGTGTAGAAGTCCATCACCGTCCTTTGTGGCTCAGACCATGGCCACCGCGTGCGTGTAGCACTTTTTTGGGCATATCCTCGCGCATGCCGTACAACCGATACACAACTCCCGGCGCGCAATAGTCATAACCTTCTTTTCGTACTCGTCGTCGTCATCCTCGCCTACCGGGGTAAGCTCGCCCCCCTCGTCTACACCGACGAGCTGCAGGACCCCACGAGAACACGACCGGAAGCATCGTCCGCAGCCGATACACTTCTCATCATCAAGGGCGGAGACAAAGGTAGGCGTCCACATCTCCCCGCTAGGTAGCTTTACGCAAAAAATCTCGCTCATCTCCGGCTCCCAAGCGCTTCGTCGAGAGCCGCTGCCGCGGCCTTGCGCGCGTCCATCAGCGCGGCGTGAGCCTCGTGGCAGAGCTGCGCAACCGTCAATATCTCTTCCCACCTAGTCGGAAGATCCTCCGAAAGGTCGTGGAGATCCATCTTGGCCTGAATGGCCCGTGTATTGAGTGTCTTCAGGCGCACCTTCAGTTCATTCGGGTCACTCATGCCCCCTCCCGTGGTAAAAGGACGCGCCTCAGTTGTCGCTGTCCGCAAAGTGGCGGTCTTGTCAACAGTGGCTTTAGCCATGAGATACCTCGTCATCCTCGGCCAAGTCGAATGAGCGCACATTTCTGGTTAGCGCCTTGCGCAACCACGGCGGTGGCGTACCTTTCAGGACATCCCTAAGCTTGATAAGGATGTCCTCAATTGGCTCCAGCTGTGGCACCTTGACTGGATGCACCTTCAGCGCTACGACGCGCGCCGCTCCTGAACCACCGATTGCGGCAACGTACAGGATCGCGCAACCGCGGATCGCGTCCAGCTTCGGTGCAAGCTTATCTTCGTCGCCGTCCTCCTCTAACTTGCCGCCAAAATCGAAGGCTTCCACGAACGCGTACCCCTCCGCCGTCACATCGAAGATAACAATGCTTTTCGCCCAGCCAAAGTGCGCGTCGACATGCAGTTTGTCCTGCGTGGCAAATGCGATTTTCATGCAATGGTTCCCTCATGATTTGCATGCAATGGTCGCGACGACCGGAATTCCTTACTCCGCGTTAGCGACTGGCGCAGCGAGGTCGAGCGACGACTGCGGCAGAGCCCAGTCGGCCGAGCGGTGGTGCGTAACTCGATCGATTAATAGATTCGCGAGTTCGAAGACGAGGTTCATCGTTCCGCGATAGCCGACCTGGCATCGATGGGCATTGCCGACCCGGTCGAATACGGGGAAGCCTATGCGCAACAGAGGCTTGCCGAGACGCGCGGCCATCTGCCGGCCGTGCGAATGCGTAATAAGCAGGTCGCAATCCCCCGCGCCTCGTTCCATGTCCTCAAGGTCACCGAGCACGACCTCGCTCGTCGGCAGTAGCGCATGCGACGCCGATGTAGTCGTGCTGACGCAGACTGGCAACTCGGCGCCGATTTCGTGCAACAGCGAACCGATTGCAAGCAGCAAATCCGGTTCTGCGCCCAAGGCCACCTTGATGCCACCTATGTAAAAATGGCTGTCGAGCATTGCATCCAGCAGTTGGCTGCGCTGCCTCTGGTATTTGATCGGGACCTCCCGGTCTGACAATCGCGCAAGGCGATGCAAGAGCCGGTCGTTCGGTTCGAGCCCTGTGAGCCGCTCAAAAATTTCGAATGGGATGCCTGCGATCGTCTCCAGTGCCTGCGCACCGTCGCGCGTTTGCTCGCCCACGCCGAAGGTGAATGTCGACGCACCTGCGGCGCGTATCTGGTCGAGAGAAGTCCCGCCCAGCGTGGTCCCGCGCCAGTCGGGAGCAATGTGGCCATCGAGCGAACCGGAGACGTCTGGCAATATGATCGGAACTAACCCGAATGCCTCAATGATCTCTCGCAACTCGTCGATATCGCTGGGTGACAGATGACTGCCGGGCAGCACGTTGACCTGTCGCTGCACGGTTGGCAGCGGCTTGACAAGCGCCTTCACGATTGCAACGATGGCGCGCCTGTAGCCGTCCTCGAATGCGCCAATGTAGTCTGGCGTCGATACGTACACGAGTTCGGTATTGCTCAACTCTGGCTTGCGTTTGCGCACCATCGCGAGATGACCGGCGACATCTTCCCCGTTGGCCTCAGTCAGCCCTGTCGAGCAAAGCACGATGATTTTCGGCGCCGCGCGCTTGCAGATGTTTAGTAGCGCCGTTTCGACGTTTTCAAATCCGCCCAGAATGGTAGTGACCTCATTCATTGCAGTGGTCTGCAACGGGATGGCCTCCTTGAAATGGCGCACCAACAGGACGAGGCCGAACGACGTGCAGCCCTGCGAACCGTGCATCACCGGCATGCACGCATCGAGTCCCATGGCGGCATAACTCGCGCCAAGCGGCTGGCTCATTTTTAGCGGGTTGACCGTACAGGCTTTCCCTAGTTCGACGACGTTTGCCATTGTGTCTGCACTCCGCTATGTTCAGGCCGCGACGCTGGGTCGAAGGCCCTTCGGGCAATCCCGCGCGCTTGCACGCGGCGACTGTTCTGTCATGCGCTCCGTGAACTCCATTCGCTCGCCACAGAGCCCTTCGCCTTTGTCGTCCCACGGAGCTGGAATGCGCACCTGCTGCCAGACCGGGTTGCTGATTGCGCGGTCAATCTCGTGCACCAGCTCGACGATTCCCTCATACCCGGCATATGGATGATGGCGTTCTTGATTGACATCAAGCCAAGGCACCCGCGCCTTTAGCGCGACAAACTGCGAGCGCCCGCCGGACAGCATGATGTCGGCCTGCGACTCGCGGAGCATGCCGTACATTTCGCTTGCCGTCATATTGTCGACTATGCGCGCGTCATCGCCCATGATCTCCTTGATCCTTTCCTTGTCTTTCTCGGTGCTTTTCTTCACACTGGTGCCAACGATCTCGAGCCCCACCTCTTGCAACGCCGCAACAAGCGACCAGGATTTCACACCGCCTGTAATCAACAGCACGCGCTTCCCATCGAGGCGCGCCCGGTATGGCGCAATGCGCGCCCACGCGCGCTCCTCTTCTGCTTCAATCAAGCGATCGGCGCGTTTGATCAGATCGTCGGGCGCACCCCTTTGCACCAGCAGCTTGGCGACTTGGCGCAACGCATCGCTCACATCGCCGATTCCGTAGAAAGAGCCCTCAAAATAGGGAATGTCGTATTTCCGCTGCATCTTTGTGGCAATGTTAATCATCGACTTTGAGCACACCACCATATTTACCTTCGCGCGGTGAGCGCTCGCGATGTCACTGTAGCGAGCATCACCAGAGATGCAAGCCAAGATACGGATACCAAGCGCGTCGAAGAGCGGCTTCGTCTGCCACAACTCCCCCGAGAGGTTGTATTCGCCGATGATATTGATGTCGAACGGCGTTGTGTGAGCGGGCTCACGCGAGCCGATTACATGATCGAAAATCGCCTCCCCACCGAGTTTATTGCCGAAGTTTTTCGACCCGGCGAAACCGGGCGCGTTGACCGGTATCACAGGTTTGCCGAATTTCTTTGACGCTTGCTTACACACTGCCTCTATATTGTCACCGATCAGCGCGGTGACGCACGTCTGATAGACAAACACGGCAGGGGGATCATATTTTTGGATAATCTCGCGAATACTTCTGAACAGCCGTCTCTCGCCGCCATAAATTACATCGATCTCACTTAGATCAGTCGTGAACGCAGTCCGATAGAGCATCGACCCGGAGGATGCCGCGGGACGGTTATCCCACGAGTTGCCCTCGCACGCAATCGGCCCGTGCACAAGGTGCGCTACGTCAACCACGGGCTGAAGTGCAATCCGAGCTCCATCGAATGCACAACCGCCAGCAGTCGCTCCTGGCGGAAGTTGCTTGGCGCAGCCTTGTCTGCGCTCCGTCTCACTTTTCGCCCTATTCTTCGCGCAACCGGGTTCGTCGAAAATATCTGCAGTCCTAGCCTTGAACCACATTGGAGAATCCTGACAATATGAGGTCCACAACTAATCGCAAGTTCCATACCACGGCTCGAACCTGCAGGCATCCGCAGCGTGGGAGATCGGGCACTGTAGTAACAGCGTCAACTTAAACCAGTGCTTTGTCGGAGTTGAACGGATTGCGACACAACATACTTATCGGCCTTCTTTCAGACCATGCGCGTGCTGTGTTCCACGCGCGCTTCGCTTTGCATACCGAGCAGACGAAATATCGGAGCCGTCCAGGGCGTGACCTCAAGCTTCGCTTTCTTAGAAGCGGCGTAGTTTGATTCCGTGCTTGCGCAGTGCATAGCCGATCTGCCGCGCCGTAATGCCGAGCAGGCGTGCCGCCTTTGCCTGCACCCAACCGCAGCGCTCCATGGCCCAGAGCAACCGCTCACGCTCGTCCTCAGGGATGTACTCACCAGAGCGCATGCCGAGACCGCGGGCATCGCGCTCCGGGGCGCCGAATTTCGCGGGAACGTTCAGCACGTTACTGACTGTAACGTCCGACGAGCGTGCCGGACGTACTGCGTCTTCTCGCTCCACATGATGCAACACCTTCGTGAGGCACCGGTCGATCTCGCAGAGAAACGAAGAACGACCAATCGTGTCATGATGCGCCATTGTCGCAGTCCGCTCAATGCAGTTTTCGAGCTCGCGCACATTTCCGGGCCAGTAACAACTCGACAGCACGCGCAACGCTTCCTCGTTGAAATGCAGAGCGCGACCGTTCTCACGATTAAAGCGGTTAAGGAAGTATTGCGCCATCTCGGGGATGTCTTCCCGGCGCTCGCGCAGCGGCGGCAACACGATGCTCACCACGTTAATGCGGTAGTAAAGATCCGCTCGGAATTCGCCCTCTCTCACCATTTGTTCCAGACTGCGATTAGTTGCTACGATGAGCCTCACGTCAACTCTCACGGGCGTTGTCCCTCCTACCCGCTCGAACTCCCGCTCCTGCAGAACGCGCAGGAGTTTCGCTTGGAACGACGGCGATATATCACCTATCTCGTCGAGGAAAAGTGTTCCGCCGTGCGCCAATTCGAAGCGCCCCTTTCGCTGAGTTTGCGCGCCCGTGAACGCCCCCTTCTCGTGGCCAAACAGCTCGCTTTCCAGCAGTGTTTCCGTCAGCGCCGCACAATTCACCGAGACGAATGGCTGGTCCTTGCGCGGGGACAAACGATAGATTGCACGCGCGATCAACTCCTTGCCGGTGCCGCTCTCGCCGCGCAAGAGCACCGTCGTTCTCGCAGGTGCGACCTGATGGACCTGCGCGAATACGTGCTGCATCGACGCAGATCGGCCGATTGCCCAATCGACTTGATATATAGGAGGGGCCGCGTTCCGTCGGCGACTAATCTCCTCCTGCACGCTTTTGCGGTTCGGATTCGCCTCACGCTCAAGGAGAAGTGCCCTGCCCATTGGCGCAGCAACAACTTCCAAAAGTTGGAGATCGTCTGCGAAAACACGCTTCCCGTCCGGATTCTCACAAAGTGCTACGAGCACCCCGAGCGGCCGTCCTTCGTGCCGGATCGGTGTCCCAAGTAGAGCGACACGCTCGGCATTGGAAACACGAACAGCCCCCGTGCGGTCGTCGAACATTGGGTCACCATCCAACTCAGACACAACCACGGCGGACTCGCTTTCCTGTATCTGCCCTACGATCCCTTCACCGGAGGGAAAACGCATACCTTCTCGCCAGCCGTCTGACAGTCCCGTGCTACACAGGCCGCCAAGCTTTCCATCCGGCTGCTCGACGGCGATGAACGCGGACCGCCAGCCTCTCGCACGCGACAGAAACCACAGCGACCTCTTCAACGCGTGCTCCGCATTACGGGATGAGGCCAGCGCTTTTAGCACTTCGGCCACTACATCGAAATCGGGAGGGCTCTCGTTGATAAGAGAATGCGACATAGATTCGGGCTCCAGCGACAACTCGTCAACGCAGTGACGGAGACGGCTCGGCACAACGGCAGAGCCATAGTCGCGTTGTTGGCAGCCGAATTCGGGATGCCGCTGTGCTCAGGCATCGCCAAACTCGACAAAAATGACAAAATCGCAGCAATGGCGTCGGAAAGCTGCAAACAGAGGCAACGGGGCCCCTCCGTTCGCGGCTAGCATACTAACCAAAAAAGACGTAGGTTTCACGACAAATTCGGGTCAACGGCAACCCGCACCGTCAGTCGAGGTTCCTAGTCTCGGTCGAACGCTGCAAGCGTTGAAGGAAGGCAGAAGCGGTTTCGTTATATGAAATTCAAATCGTAAGTGCCATAGGCCTCAAATGGCAGTTCAGGTTGCATTGCACCACGCAGACGCAACTCCGCGCGAGTCCTTCCAAAATGCTGTGAGAGCTGTTCAGCAGCTTGCTCGAGTGCATCCGCCCAGTTGTTCGTCGTTTCTTTTTTAGCGCGCGATCCAATGCAACGTTACACGCCTGCAACCGGTCGACACCTATGTCATTCCGCATCGAGGCCCGATGTTTCTCGATGACATAAGTCAAACGCCACTCAGTGGGCTCGTGAATTCCCAAAGCAACGCTGCCTGCCCGCGTCAGCGTCGGGGCTGCTCATCGAAAATACCCGGCAGCAACCGTTTTGACGCGCCGAAACATCATCTCTTCGACGCGACCACTGCGCGACGTCACCTAAACCTGACCACGCGTTGGCATCGCCGGCTGCTCTGCCGTGAACATTCCGTGCTCTGCCGAGCTCAGCTGCAGCGAGCGAAAGAGGAACCGTTGAAGTGCGGTAGCTGCGGATGTTCGGTCGTTCCAGTTCTCTTGAGTGAACAGACCGAATTCCGCCACTGGCGGCATCGGCAACCCGACAGCTTGCGGATCGATCGCGTGCATGGTGTCGCGGCGCACGTGCCAGTCGAGCAGCACTGCAATACCGAGTCCTGCCTCAACGGCCGACTGCACCGCCGACAGACTTGTGCTCGTACACGCAACACGCCACGCGATGCCGGCGTCGAGCAACGTCGCGAAAAAAATCTCCTGCCACCGGCATGCGCCGCCGAATGCAACAATCGGAAGCGGGCCCTCGCCAAGGTCCGTGTTCCGGGTACGTGCGGCCGCCCAGCGAAGCGGATGCCGCCATGTCACTATCGGCTCCGAGTGAATCAGCGCAGGGTCGCCGATCGCGAAATCTAGTGTGTTGCTTGCGAGCCGCTGCGATAACGCCGGGCTCGCATCGACAACAATCTCCAGCGCTACGTCCGGATAGAGAGCCGAGAACTGCCGCAATGCATGGCGAAGGTGGCTCATTGCGATGTCTTCCGGAATGCCGACCCTCACCGTGCCAGAAACGTCGCCCTCAGTCAGGGCGGAGCGAGCCGCGAGGCCAATGTCGAGGAGCTTGTGCGCATATGGCAGTAGCACGCTGCCCGCGGTGGTCGGCTTTACGCCGCGCGGTGAACGTTCGAGCAAGCGGTGGCCAACCTCATCTTCGAGCCGCCGAAGGGCCATGCTGACAGCAGCCTGTGTCCGATGGAGAGCCATCGCAGCATTGCTCACGCTGCCGGCTTCTACAACCGTCACGAACGTACGCAGCAGCGTGCTGTCGAGATCGCGAATCATCAATTTCCCTCATGCAGACATAAAGATTATCAGCTTATACCACGCATACCCCTGCGGTTAATATCCTACCGTCACGAGTCAGGGAACATGGATGCGAAAAAAGTTGCACGAGAAACACGCCGAATACGCATTGCGGGGAATACCCGAGTCGCTGGCGCAGCCGGCCCCTCGAGCTTCGCCGTGTACCTGATCGAACAGCCGCCACCGAACTGGCCAATGCTCCTTCCAGTGAAGGAGCAATACTGCAGAAAAGCACAGCTTGACGTTGTGGCCTCCAGTCATCTCGTGCCCACGTCATGGCGCTCCTCGATGAGGAGTTCTAGGCACGCCGGGCTATCTGAGCCCGGATACGACCACTTAACTGCTTAGCAAACAATAGGTTGAAGCATTGCGTTCAGCAGGTTGCACGAACCCTCTCTCGCTATGCTAGCCGAAAAAAATGCCCAAGAATGTTTGACAGTGCTGCCCTCTCATCGCACGACCGCCGCAGTCGCGGTTCGAGTCTAGAAGCTCTAGGAACTCCCGCGAGCCTGATGTACGCATCGAAGTTTCCCGCAGGAACGCGTCAAGGTGCCCGGCTGATCTCCTCGACGCGTTTATAGCAGCCCGGTTCGCTCGTTTCTTTGCCCTTTTTCAATTTCTAACCGGAGGTCACATGAGTACAGCCAACGATCGCACTTATTTTGAGCAAGTCGCTCAACAAGCTGTGGAACAGATGTTCGCAACTTCGCCCGAAACCGCAGCGTTCCACCGTGGCGACTGGATCGACAGTGAGTACTATCGCCGCCACCTCGTAGAAACTGTATTGCGAATCCGACTCAATAACGAGGTCGACGCGTTCGCACTCTACAAAATCGGCTCCAAGGACAACACGCTCGCACAGATCCTCGCGCAATACTTGGCAGAAGGATACGGGCATGAGGGGAAATTCCTCCACGACCTTAAGAAATTCGGCTTATCTGCCAATGACGTCGACCGGGTTGCCCCACTCCACAGCACCGACAAACTGATCGGCTACCTCTATCTGAGCATTGGTCGCAACGGTCCGCTGCCGACGATGGTCTGGAACTGGCTGCTCGAATGGTACACCAATCGCTACAGCAAGAGCATTACAGAAGCCGCCGCGCGGGCGTTCGGCCACGATCACGTTAAAGGTTCGCTCGACCACATTCAGTACGCGGAATCGCACAAGCACTATGACATCATTTGGATTGCCCTTCAGCGGGCAATAGGCGGCTGGGGCAGCATTGAGAGCGCGGAAATGTATCTCCGCAACTTCGTCGGCCTGATCCACGAATATTTCGATGAGTTGCGTGTGACGACCGTGCCCCGGACGGAAAGCATAACCTCGCGGGAAGCAGCCACATGACCGCCGTCATCTTGGTTGCGCCAGCGTCATCCGGTACCGCAGTTTTCGCCGCCACAGCTCGTCAAGGTATCGCCGCCCTTGCATTTGCGCGTGCCGCGACCCTTCGACTGCGAGCGTCTGTTGCGTCCTTCGCGGTGGTGGGCGCTGCGCTCGGTGTCTTCCCATGCACAGGCGAGTCACCGTGGACAGTTCAGCGCTCGCGGAGATTGCCGGGCAGCAGCGTAATGGACACATATACCCACTGGTTAAACTAAACAAGTCGATCTTGTTGTCGAAACTGATGATACGCGGCCATATTTGCAATCCAAACCCACGCAGCTCCGGCAATGCGAACGTGGCGATGCGACGTGCCTGACAATCGTACGGTTCGTCAAATCCTTATCAGCGGACTTCGCCGGCGGCGCCGAAGTGGCGAGTGTGCGCCACAATCCGGTCTCAAAGGAGACGAAGCTCCCACGCCCACCCGTCCTCCACTATCGCGAGACTGACTGCTCTCTTAAACCCCTACCAGACATGTCCGGTTCACCGCCGCAGATCGCCCCGACGCCGGGCCCGGACATCGCCAAAACGCTCTGTGCGCTCAAATTTGATCAAGCCGAAAAAATATCTGAACAAGTTGCTTCCACATGAAAGCCAATCATCCTGCTAAGGGTAACCGCATAGTCGTGCTTAACCGGTGGTCCGACGGTTTCGCTGCCTATCAGCGCTACATTGATCATGCGGCGAACAAGATCGCATACGTCTGCACGCCCAACAGTGTCGCCGCGCTTGACACCTCTCGCATTGCACACGTCGAACAGCTATCTGACATCCTCGATGAAGAAGCGCTGCATGCGGCGGTGCGCGCCTGTAGTTCAGCGCTCGGCGGCATCGACAGGCTAGTCGCCTTATCCGAATTCGACCTTTTAGCGGCCGCGCGACTGCGCAATTCGTTCAATATCCCCGGCGACCTTCCCGAGACAGTCGTGCGCTTTCGAAATAAGGCCGTTACGACGAATACTATCGCCGCAGCTGGCCTGCGTGTACCGCGGTTTGCAGCCCTGGAAGATCTGGTCGTTGCCAAGGCGGCGACTACCACTGTGATGCGTTTTCCGATAATCGTGAAACCGCGATCAGGTACGGCGAACATAGGGTCACGGCGCATCGAGACCCGTCCTGAGTTCGATGCACTGTGGCCGACACTACCGCTTGCCGAGTACGATTGCGAGGAGTACATCGACGGTCCGGTTTATCACGTTGACGGCTTCCTTCTGAATAGCACATTGGTTATCGCGCGCGCGTCTCGCTACATCAGCACTTATGTCCAGTTCGCTCAAGGTAAACCACTCGGCTCGGTGATGCTCGACCCAAGTCCTCTAAATGAGGCGCTAACCGCATTCTCCGTAAAGTGTCTGCGCGCCCTGGATTTCAGAAATGGGCCATTCCATCTTGAGATAGTCCGGGGCTGCGATGGATTGTATTTCCTTAAGGTTGGTGCCCGCGTCGGCGAAGGAGAAATCCCATTCCTCTTTCACGATCTGTACGGTGTTGACCTGTTCGCCCTCTGGGCCGCGCAGCAGTCAGGTGACAAGGCGCGGTTAGCCACTCAGGTGCAAGCAGCGCTAGACGCGTCGGCATCGTCCGCCCGCGGTGGATTCCTCATGTTGCCGGAGCCAGTGGGCAAAGTATTCGTCGATGCAAAATTGCTACGAGAGATCCCCGCGCTTTACGAGGCGGTTTTCCCCAAGCCACGTCATTTCTTCGACGGCACCGGCGGCTACGCCACCCTCCTCGCGCGCTTCCGCTACCGCGCTGCATCGGAGCACGAAATAGCCACAGGAATTCACACGACATTAGACAATTTCCAATACACGCTCGCCGAGATTGCCGCGCCCCCCTTCACTGCGGAGCCAGCGGCTCCAATGGTTCATCCCGGAAGGCATTCCCCGCCGCTTCTGCCTTGCTAGACGTAGTTTCGCGCCTCCTCCAGCAGGAGCTCTCGCATCCAGATGCTCGCAGGATCCCCGTTATGCAGGGAAGGCCATTGGATCGCTTCAGTGAAACAGGAAAGTGGCAACGGGACGTCGACGATCCGCAGCGGGGCGACTTCCGCGAAATACTTTGCTAACCTCAGAGGAATCGTAGCGATACGGTTAGTATGAAGCAGGACTCGCGGGATCAAGTCGAAGGTAGGCACGATAACCTCTTCGCGCCTCTTGAGACCTAGATCGAGTAAGAAGAACTCCTCGATCGAAGGTCTCCGTGCACGTCCAAACCTCACTGTTACGTGTCCCATCGACATGTACTTCTCGAGCGGCAGGCGGCGGGACAACTGTTTGTTCGTCGGACAGCCTACACACACGAGCTTCTCCTCAAAGAGCGGTGCTTTAGGATGAGCATCAGCCAACAACAGCTCCGGCAGGATCAAAAAATCGGCGTCCCCACGCCGAAGCAGCTCACCCGGGTCGTCATCAGGGAAAAGCAATTCGAAACCAACCGAAGGAGCCTCGCGCGCTACCCGCTCAATGACATTCTGAAAATAGACCAGCGTCATAAAGTCGGACAGGCACACCCTGAAGCGGCGATTCGACTTGTCCGGTCGAAACACGTCCCGCGAGATGATCGAAAGCTGGATGTGCGATAGGGCTTCCCGAACAGGTCCAGCGAGCTCCGTCGCTCGCGCAGTGGGGACGAACTCACGACCTCTCATTACAAACAGGTCGTCGCCGAAATAATCGCGTAGTCGAGCAACGGCGGCGCTCATGGCAGGCTGGCTCAAATTGACGCTTTGCGCCGCAGCCGTCAAGTTGCGCTGCGTCATCAGCGCATCCAGCGCGACGAGAAGATTCAGATCAAGGCCTTTGAATCGCATGTTCCGGTATCCGCCTTATGGATGAGACATATCGAAACAATCGATTGTACAAATTATTTGCGATAACGCAAAGTTGCGACCATTCAAATGGAATAGGGAACGTCGAAGCCCGTCTATCGTAGTACTGATTGATCCGCAAAATCCCGCATAGTGATCCGCAGTTGGCGATCGAACCTATCGGCAGATCGAACGATACAAGGCATGCGTCCGACGCGATGGAAAGGCTATGAACCACCCAGACTATTTGACAGAAGTGCGCAGCGACAGTGATTGTGCCGATCTTCGCCCTAAGGTTTACCTTACATTTGATGACGGACCTCATCCAGTATGGACGCCGAAAATACTTGACATATTGGCATATGAGCAAGCGGCGGCAACTTTCTGTGTCATCGGCGCATACGCAGCGGAGTATCCAGAACTGATCAAACGGATCGCCGCAGAAGGTCATGAACTCGCTAACCACACCATGACACATCCAGACCTTTCGAAATGTGAGCCGGACCTAGTTCGCCGTGAAATATGGGAGGCGGATGCGCTTATCAAGGAGACGTGTCCTGCGGCAAAAGTGACGTATATCCGGGCGCCATACGGAATCTGGACGAAAGACGCAATCGGGGAAACGGGGAAGGCTGGATTGATCGCGCTTCACTGGTCAGTAGACCCGCGGGATTGGTCTCAACCGGGTGTCAATGTGATTGTTGATGCGGTGATGGCATCAGTCCGGCCAGGCTCGATTGTGCTGTTGCATGATGGAAGCCCCCCCGGAGAGTCAAACTCCGATGTTCACACGACATCCCGCAGACAAACGACCGAGGCTCTCTCGCGTCTAATTCCTGCATTGAAGGCGCGCAAGTTCGTGATTAGTCGACTTCCTGATCGTCGATCCAAAACACTGGCCGAATGAGTACACATCTGTAACCACTAGCCTGCTTGGACTATTGGCTAGCCACTCATTGCAAACGGTTCCCCATAGTCACATCGAGAGATCGTGCACGATTCTGGCGGACAATCAAACGAAGATGTCAGGAAAAACTGACCCGTGAAAAAGGATCCACTGATATAACTTTCCGTGTCCGCCGATGGAGGTGTTGTTGCCCACCTCGATAGCATGGAACGCATTGAAGGAGGTTATTAGTCGGTCGAAAGCGACAGATTAATACGATTGCATCAACAAAAAGGCGGTACGCGACAGCACCCAGTCAACTCTTCCTGTCTACGGTATCGCAGTTTCACGCAGGGTCTGTCGTCGATGTGATCACGCCAAGCAGGCGTATTGACGGATCCTAGCAGGCCTGTAATCAGATCGTTTTTTGACACCACTTAGCAAACTGACCTCGATGAACATTCCTGCCGCCATCAATACGACCTCCGTTTTATTGTACGCACTTCTTTCTGCCGTTTATAAGACAGCGCAGGTTCTACATACCCTACCCGCCCCAGCTGAGCATAGCAACCAATCTGCCACGAATTTTCTTCCCGACGTCGACGTCATCGTTCCGTGCTTCAACGAAAACCCCGATACTCTGCGCGCGTGTCTCGCCTCTATCGCAACGCAGGAATACTCAGGGGCTTTAAAAATCCACGTGGTCGATGACGGATCCGCCAACCGCGATGCGTTGGAACCCGTTTATCGCGACTACGAGCACGATCCAAGATTCAATTTTGTTCTTCTTCCCCAAAACGTGGGAAAACGCAAGGCCCAGATCGCCGCAATACGGGCTTCATCCGCAGAACTCATACTCAACGTCGATTCCGACACGACCTTGGCGCCGGACGTTATAAGCCAACTCATACTGACAATGAGCGATGCAGAGGTCGGCGCCGCCATGGGTCAATTGACCGCCAGCAATCGCAACGATACGTGGTTGACCCGTCTGATTGATATGGAATACTGGCTCGCGTGTAACGAGGAGCGCGCAGCTCAGGCCCGGTTCGGCGCCGTGATGTGCTGCTGTGGGCCGTGCGCGATATATCGCCGCTCCGCGCTTCTCTTGCTGCTCGACCAGTACGAAACACAGATGTTCCGGGGAAAGCGAAGCGATTTTGGGGAGGATCGTCATCTAACAATTCTCATGCTGGCCGCGGGCTACCGAACAGAGTACGTTCCAAATGCGATCGCTTCGACCGTCGTTCCAGACAGACTCGGGCCGTATCTTCGCCAACAATTGCGCTGGGCGCGAAGCACATATCGCGACACGCTGTTGGCGCTACGCCTTTTACCCCGCCTAGATCGGTATCTTACGCTGGACGTCATTGCGCAGAATGCAGGCTCCCTATTGCTCGCGATCGCAATGCTCTCCGGCTTTTTACAGATCGCATTGACAGAGACGGCCCCATGGAAGGCGTGCTTCGTGATCGCGTCAATGAGTATGCTCCGCTGCTCCGTGGCAGCTATGCGCTCTCGTGAGCTTCGATTTCTTGGGTTCTCCGCGCACACGCTGGTCAACCTACTGTTCCTACTACCTGTTAAGGCGTACGCCTTGTGTACACTCAGCAACAGCAACTGGCTGTCCCGCGGCGTGGCCGCCGGCGGTTGTAGCGCACACGTCGACCCGCCGGGGCACGACACTGAAACGGACACCACTATATCCACAAATGGCGGGGCTCAGCGTGACAAGCACCGTCGACACTGGGATGAGCAGGCATTAACGGAATCTGATGACGTTTTCCGAAACGGATGATCGTGTTCGTCACGAGATCTTCCTGAAGAGAACAACCATTTGGATTTCCATGTCAATGCCAACTGCAGCAATCACGTTTACAGGTGTCAACAAGTCCTACGGCGGGAAGCTCGCTGTCAATGGACTGTCCTTCCACGTAGAGCCGGGCGAGTGTTTCGGCCTTTTGGGGCCTAACGGCGCAGGCAAGAGCACGACCGCGCGGATGGTCCTCGGGATGGCGCTACCTGACGCGGGTACGATCACAGTCCTCGGAGAGCCTGTGCCTGGACGCGCGCGACGGGCACGTGCACGAATTGGCGTCGTTCCGCAATTCGATAATCTTGAACCCGGGTTCACAGTGCGTGAGAACCTAGAGATATTCGGGAGCTACTTTGGCATGAGCGCAGGTGAGATCTCGGTTGTGATTCCCTCTTTGCTCGAATTCGCGCGACTGGAAAGCAAGGCTGATGCGCGCGTTATCGAATTATCAGGCGGCATGAAACGGCGTCTGACGCTCGCTCGCGCGCTCATCAACGACCCCCAACTACTTGTAATGGACGAGCCCGCGACGGGCCTTGATCCGCATGCGCGCCACCTCATCTGGGAACGCCTGCGCTTGCTACTCGCGCGCGGCAAAACAATTCTTCTCACCACTCATTTCATGGAAGAAGCGGAGCGACTGTGCAACCGTCTCTGTGTGATTGACGAAGGGCGCAGCATTGCCGAAGGTACTCCTAGTGCGCTGATCGAAGAGCAGATTGGGAGCCAAGTGATTGAGATATATGGCGGCAATTCACATGAACTGCGGCCGTTACTCGAGCCCTACACACAGCGAACCGAAGTGAGCGGCGAAGCATTGTTTTGCTATGCCGCTGATCCTGAGCAGGTGCGTTTGCAGTTGCGGGGGCATGCGGGTCTGCGCATTCTCCAACGCCCCGCCAACCTGGAAGACGTGTTTTTGCGGCTAACCGGCCGCGAAATGAAGGATTAGTGATGCGTGATGTATTCATGATAACTCTGCCCGGCAACGCGCTGAACTGGCACACGGTATGGCACCGCAACTACCTTGCGTGGAGGAAATCTGCGCTTGTGTCGCTCCTCGGGAACCTTGCGGATCCGATGATGTACCTGTTTGGTCTTGGCCTAGGTGTGGGAATAATGATAGGCCGCGTCGACGGCACGTCATACATCGCCTTCTTGGCCGCTGGAATGGTTGCGACGAGTGCAATGACTTCTGCCACCTTTGAGACGATTTATGCGGCCTTCTCGCGAATGCATACTCAGCGCATGTGGGAAGCGGTGTTATGCACTCAACTCACGATTGGCGACGTCGTTCTAGGTGAACTTTCATGGGCGGCCACAAAAGCCCTTCTTGCCGGCGCTGCGGTGATGGTGGTTGCTGCGGTCCTAGGCTATGCGGCGCTGCCGAGTATCATCTATGTCATGCCCGTCGTCGTTCTTACTGGACTCGCCTTCGCGAGTCTGGCTATGGTGCTCGTCGCCATCGCGCCCAGTTACGACTATTTCATTTTTTACCAAACCCTTGTTCTGACGCCCATGTTGTTCCTGAGCGGCGTCGTCTTCCCGATCGGTCATCTCCCCGGTGCTCTTCGGCAAATTGCGAGATTCCTTCCGCTGACACATTCCGTTGAGCTGATCCGCCCAGCGATGCTGGCACGGCCTGTCGCTAGTATCAGCCTTCACGTGGCTGCGCTTTGCGTCTACGCAGTACTGCCGTTCTTTTTATCGGCGGTTCTACTTCGCCGCCGCCTAATGTCGTGACGATTTTGGCAATCAATCCGAGCCCACGAGCTTCGCAACGGACCATCTGCGCAGCACTCACACCCTCTTTCAACCCGTTAGATGAACGCCATGACATACCCCATGCAGACAACTGAGCCATTTGCGATCGTGGGGATGCCGAGGACCGGCACTCACTACTTGGAAGAATTGCTGAATGCGCATCCGAACGTGTCAAGCAATGGTGAGTTGCTCAATCCGTATGACCCAATCTGGCCCGATCGCGCCCGGCTTTTGCGTAGCGATCGCGAACTGCTCGAGCTAGCCTATCTGCACCATCCGACCATGACCGGGAATCCCCATTTGACACACGTCGGTTGCAAGATCAACCAGCCTCAGTTTAACGAACGTCCCGGTTTTTTCGAGACGCTGGCCGCGTGGCCACGTTTAAAGGTACTGCTCGTGATTCGACGAAACACGTTGGAATCGTTTCGTTCTTTGGTGCAAGCAAGACAAAGCGGTCAGTGGCTAAAATACGGTCCGGACAACGACGACTCACGTCCGCCTCCGCAAGTCATGTTGAAAATCGAAGACTGTGAGGCTTACTTTAAAGCCGCGGACGATTTCCACCACTTAATTCTGAGCTCGTTTTCACCGTCGAGCGTGCTCACTATCGACTATGAAACTCTTCGGGACGATCCGGCCTCAAGTCTGAAGGCGGTCTCAGCCTTTCTCGGCATCTCGAATCTCCCTTGCTCTGAAAACACATCTCTTAGACGTCAGGAAGTTCGATCGCTGCGGCAGACGGTACTTAACTTCGAAGAGTTGAGGCGTCACTTCGAGGGCAGTCGATACGATAGCTTTTTCGAAGCTCAAGGGGGCTGATCGGCCCGCCAAACATCAAGATTTCCCCGATAGCTTTCAATTGTCTAGCTTTTGAAGAGCATTGGCTTTATCGACTCGCAAACTCGGGTTTAGCGGTCCGCAGCCTAGCTAAACTAATTCTTGCGTTCCGAACAGCAGATGAACCCCGATGTGTATGGCCCACTGTTCCGGTTCTGTGTTCAGCGAATGGCGTATGAACATATTGTTATAAGGTGACTTCAAATGGCCTCAACTGTGCAATGGAGACTGTGTTGGGAAAATGAGCTAGGGCTCTCGGACCACATAGAATTGTCCGAGTTCTTTCGGGCAACGTATGGACCAACTGGATCTTTTAACGCGAAACCTTTCGAGGGCAGCCGGAGTTGGGCTGGTGCGCGGCCCGAACTCCGTGCGATTGCCTACGATTCGCAAGGGGTGGCGGCTCACATGGGCTCGCTGCGCCGGTTCATCAAGGTTGGCACGGTCGATGTTCTTGTAGCCGAACTGGGACTTTACGGAGTTCGTCCGGATCTCGAAGGACTCGGCATCAGCCATTCGATCCGCGCGATGTATCCGGCACTGCAGGGCCTTCGGGTTCCTTTCGCATTCGGCACGGTGCGCCATGAGTTGAAGAACCATATCGCGAGGTTGTGTCGGCATGGATTGGGAACGGTCGTCTCGGGCGTGCGGGTGCGGTCAACTCTGGCCGACGTTCGTCTAGATTTGCCCCCGACACGCACTGAAGACGTCCTTGCGGTAATCATGCCGATTGGTAGCTCGATGAGCCAGTGGCCGGAGGGGAGTGCAATCGAGCGCAATGGTCCGGAGCTATGAAGGCTGGCGCTTCACCACAGAAGGCGGTGGAGCCGACGCCCCCATGCAATTGTCCTTATAGTAAACCGCTATCGAGGTATGTGAACTTGACACATGTAGCGAACATCGACTTGCTGCTTCGGGAATTGAACTCCAACGATCCGTGGCGGCTGGACAGTAACCCGTTCGAATTCGAGCGCCACAGGCAAATGCTTCGATTGTCACTTGCCGAGGGCATCGTCACAGATGCACTTGAAGTCGGATGTGCGGGCGGGGCGTTCACGGAGAAGCTGGCGCCTCACTGTCGACGGCTCACCGTCATCGATGTAGTTCCAGAAGCGATCGCGCGAACACGCGCACGGCTAATGGAACCGGCCAATATCACTTGGATCGTATCAGACATCCAGCGCTTTTCGGCTCCGGAAAAGTTCGATCTGATCGTTGTCGCGGAGGTTCTTTATTACCTCGGAAGCATCGCCGAGGTACGGGCCACTGTGCAGAGCTTGGCGCGCATGCTTGCGCCCAACGGGCAGTTGGTATTCGGATCGGCTGTTGACGCCAATTGCCGGCGGTGGGGCCACATCGCCGGGGCGGAAACGGTGCTCGAAATGCTACGGGAAGAGCTGACCGAGGTCGAGCGCGTGCAGTGCATCGGGCGGTCGTCCAATGAGGATTGCATGCTCGCGCGCTTCCGGAGCCCGATGGATTTTCCAAATCAACCGAATTGCCTCCGTTAGAGCGGGAGATACTATGCGCATCTGCGGCATCAAACTGACACACGATGGAGCCATCGCTGTTGTGGAGGATGGAAAGCTCCTTTTTTGCATCGAACAGGAGAAGCGGGACAATAACCCGCGATATCAGGAAATCGGGAATCTCGACGTAGTTGCAACAGTGCTGAGCGAACACGGTCTGCTTGTCGATGACATCGATCAGTTTGTAATTGATGGCTGGGACGGCGAGATAGAGTCGGAATTTCGCACTCTCAGCGGCCGTACGCCTGTGATCTTGAAAGGTGCTCCCTATATCGAACGCAGAGCCGACGATCTCCTCCATCCGCTCGAACGCACCGGCCTGTTAATCGGCGAACAATCGTATTCGTATCAGAGCTACCCTCATGTTTCGGGCCATGTCGCGTCCGCGTACTGCACCAGTCCGTTCGCGATAAGCGGGGAGCCTGCATACTGCCTAGTCTGGGATGGCGGCATGGTCCCAAGACTGTACTATGTGCGACCGGACGAAGCACGCCTCGTCAATTGCCTGTTCCCAGTTATCGGCCAAATGTACGCGGCGGCTGGACATCATTTCGGGCCCTACAAGAAGGCGAGCGGCGCTGACTGGGACCTGGGCGTGGCAGGCAAGCTTATGGCATACATCGCGCTCGGGTCGGTCGACGAAGGCATCATTGCAGTCTTTCGGGATCTTTATGAGCAACGCTTTGCCGGCGACACCGAACTTGCGCAAGAATACCGCGAGAATGTCCGCATACCAGAAAAATCTCTCGCAGCTACACGCGACTTTTTCCAAGAATGCGTTCCACAATTGGAGGCCAAGCCTGAAGAAGACATACTTGCATCCTTTCACGTATTCCTCGAGCGTCTTCTGGTTCAAGGAATGGAGGCAGCGCTCTCACGCCATCCGATTTTCGAGCCGCGGAACTTGTGCATCTCTGGCGGATGCGGTCTCAACATCAAATGGAACAGCGCACTACGTGAGAGTCGTCTTTTTGACGCAATCTGGATTCCGCCTTTTCCGAACGATAGTGGGTCTGCGATTGGCGCCGCTTGCTGCTCGATGGCAGCGAACAAAGGCTTCCTGCCGTTGGAATGGTCGATCTATAGCGGGCCAGCAGTGAAAACTGGTGACGTGCCGCCCGGATGGACAACGTCCCCTTGCTCCATTGCACAACTCGCCGGCGTACTCGCTGAAAATAAACCCGTCGTCTTCCTAGCCGGCAGGGCAGAGTTGGGACCCCGAGCGTTGGGTGCCCGAAGCATTCTCGCTGCTGCGACGTCCCCTGCGATGAAGGACTTCCTCAACGCGGTGAAGCATCGGGAGCATTTTCGTCCGGTAGCACCAATATGTCTTGAAGATCGGGCGGTTGCCGTCTTTTGTCCCGGTACTCCAGACCCCTACATGCTGTTCGATCATCAGACCCGCGAGGAATGGCGGGAGAGGATCCCCGCCGTAGTGCATCTCGACGGATCGGCTCGGTTGCAAACCATTGCAAGAACTTCCGCGCATCCCGTGGCGCAACTCCTGATTGAATACGAAAGACTCACTGGCGTTCCTTTGCTATGTAACACCAGTGCCAACTATCATGGACGTGGCTTCTTTCCGGACGCTGCTTCAGCCTGCGAGTGGGGAGGTGTCGAACATGTATGGTGCGACGGTCTTTTATTGAGCAAGGCATGTAGCACTGGCCTGCCATCGTCAATCGACGAACCAGGTTCTGGCGGCCAGTTTGAGCGGGCCGTAGGCGCACCGCTCGGGGCGTGACTTGAATGAGTGCGTCAGGGACTTTCTTTCACGGACGAACTGCACAGACAGCGGCAGCATCCCTCAATGTCAAGATTTTTTATATTGCCATACCGATGCCCCACCACACTGCTCCGACCCTGCGATGCAGAGCGGACGCCTTTGCTTCCAACAGCGGTTTCACCCCTATCGTAGACAAATATGAAGAAGACCTCCGTTTCAGATCTTCATGTGCACGGCTTCCGGATTCAGCCGGAGTCGAGAGGACGATTGCTCGGGCAAACGCCCGCCATCCTGTGGTTCACGGGGCTGTCGGCAGCTGGAAAGTCGGCGATTGCCGACAAGGTCGAGGCACTACTGCATGCGTCCGGCCAACTCACCTACATTCTCGATGGAGACTCTATCAGGCTCGGTCTATGCAAGGATCTCGGCTTTGCGGATGCGGATCGCCACGAGAACGTGCGGCGCGTGGCCGAAATTGCAAAATTGATGGCTGACGCGGGGCTCGTTGTGCTGGTGTGCCTCATTTCGCCGTTCCGTCGCGATCGGGAACTCGCCAGATCTACCGCGGGTAGGCACCGTTTCGCCGAAATCCACGTTCACGCTAGTTTGGCCGCAGCCGAAGCTCGCGATCCCAAGGGACTGTATCGGCTTGCGAGAACTGGCGTCATACAGCATTTCACCGGCATCGACTCGCCGTATGAACAGCCGACGGTCCCGGACGTATTCATCGACACATGTTCGAAGTCCATCGATGAAGGCGCGGACCTTGTGGTGAAGTGGCTCAATAGCCGCTAGTTGGAGCGAGACGAGTGTGGGCACGCCGCAAAACTGGACTCGATAAACCGATGTCCATGGCGGACGAGCGGCTCGATCGACGCCAATTGTCGGAGCGGGCGAAACGTCGACACTCGCATGTTGCATACCCTCCTTCCAGCGAACCCGGTGCCAGGGAGGTGAGTTTCTTCAACCACCCATCTGATTGCACTGCGCTCACGCGGACCAAGGTAGACAGATGATTGATTACGGCAATCTCAATTGCTATCGCGGACGATCGCGGTCTCGGTTGCGCGACTCAGCGTTGCTTCCGGCAGCAAATCGGCCTCTCGGCCGTGCCGCATCGATCACTGTCTTGCTTTCACTAGTCTATTCACTTTCCGGCTGCACAGTCGGCCCCGAATATCGCACTCCCGCGCCGCCCGCGACCGACAGCTATACACCGAAGGCCCTACCCGAACACACGGTTTCGTCGCCCGGTGCGACGGGTCTTGCGCAGCAGTTCAAGGCTGGCGGCGAGCTGCCTGCACAATGGTGGACCCTTTACCGTTGCGAGCCCCTCGACGCGCTGATACGCGACGCCCTCTCAAATAGCCCGAATATCGCTGCAGCCAGCGCGGCGCTGCGCCAGGCGAGCGAAAATCTGCGTGCGCAAACAGGGATCGATCTATATCCCGCCATCGATGTGAAGCTCAATGCTACTCGCGAAAAGCTCAATGGCACGACGCTAGGCCAGCCCAGCCTGAACAGAATACTAAGTCTGTACAACGCATCAGTGAACGTTTCCTACAACCTGGATCTCTTCGGGGCTGCACGCCACGAACTCGAGGCGCTGGGCGCGCAGGTCGACTTCCAGAATTTGCAGCTACAGGGCACATACCTGGCGCTGTCAGCGAACATCGTCACCGCTGCGGTCAGGGAAGCTTCCCTCCGCGAGCAGATTGACGCGACCGAGCGTATCGCCGCGGATGAGGAGACTCAGCTCGGTGTATTGCGTAAGCAACTTGAGTTCGGCGGGGTGGGTCGCGTGGCTGTGCTCTCGCAGGAAACGTTGCTCGCACAAACGCGCGCTACCCTGCCGCCACTGCGGCAGTCTCTCGATCGGGCGCGACATCAGCTTGCCGTGCTCGCGGGTAAACCGCCTAGCGATAACAGCGTTCCCGAGTTCAGGCTGTCGATGTTCACCCTACCGCAGACCTTACCCGTCGCCCTCCCTTCGTCGCTCGTCCGTCAACGTCCGGACATCCTGGCTGCGGAAGCCCTGCTGCGTCAGGCGAGCGCCCAGGTCGGCGTCGCAACCGCGAACATGTATCCGCAGCTTACGCTGTCCGCAAACTACGGCCCGCAATCATTAACGCCAGCGGGCATGCTGAAGTACGCGGACATGATCTGGAACATCGGCGCGGGGCTCACGCAGCCGATCTTTAACGGAGGCCAACTGAGCGCTAAAAAGCGCGCGGCGGAAGCCGCCTTCGATGAGGCCAACGGGCAATACAGGCAAACGATACTGCTTGCATTCGAAGATGTCGCGGATACGCTCCGCGCACTCGATCACGATGCAGCCGCACTCGCCGCGCAAACCGAAGCGTGGCGTGCAGCCAGCAGCTCGCTCGAGCTGACGCGTGGCCAGTTTCGTGCCGGCGGTGTCAGTTATCTAGCTCTGCTCGATGCGCAGCGTCAATACCAGCAGACCATCGTCAATCTCACCCAGGCGCGCGCTGCACGCTACGCAGACACGGCCGCATTGTTCGAAGCACTGGGTGGCGGCTGGTGGAGCGACGCGGCCAGGTTCCAGACAGGACAGGCGGACTCCGATATCAACCCGCAGTGAACCCTCTTTCTGCTTGCCGCGCCCCGCATGGTTTCCAATGCTGCGCGTCCAAAGGGATCTGTTCCATATCAGTTTGCCGTGCAAGGACACGACGATGACGACAAATAAACCAACAGCAAAACGGATGATCACCATGCTGATCTGCATGGGCGTTCTGCTTGGCGCGCTGATCGGTTTCAACCTGTACAAGGCGCATATGATCCGGAAATTCATGGCACACAATGCGGTGCCGGCTGCTACCGTCACGTCCGCCGTCGTGAGCTATCAGATATGGCAGCCACAGCTTGCCGCTGTGGGCAGCCTGCGTGCCGTGCGCGGTGTCGACGTGACGACTGAAGTGGCTGGACTCGTTCGCGAGATCGCATTCAAGTCTGGCGAGGAAGTCAAGGCTGGACAGGTGCTCGTGCGTCTGAACGACCGCTCGGACCGCGCGCAGCTCGCCTCGCTAAGAGCTGCCGCCGAGCTCTCGCAAACCGTCTATAACCGCGACACGGCACAGTACGACATTCAGGCGATTGCCAGGGCGCAAGTGGATGCTGATGCCGCCGACCTGAGAAGCAAACGAGCACAAGTCGAACAGCAGGCCGCACTAGTCGAGAAAAAAACGATTCGCGCGCCTTTCGCGGGACGCGTGGGCATCACGACAGTCAATCCAGGCCAGTACGTCAATCCGGGAGACGCCATCGTCACGTTGCAAGCTATTGACCCCATCTACGTCGACTTTCACCTGCCCCAGCAGGAACTCGGTCAACTGCAGGTGGGACAGAGCGTCGCCGTAGCTACAAGTGCATTCGTGAGCCGCGGCTTCGTGGGCAAGATCCACGCTATCAACCCGCGCCTCGACAGCACGACGCGCAACGTGGAGGTCGAAGCGGCCCTCGACAACCGCGAGCGCAAACTGTTGCCGGGGATGTACGCTAGCGTAAAAGTCGATGTTGGTCACGAGCAGCGCTACCTGACACTGCCGCAAACGGCAATCACTTACAATCCCTACGGGGCAACAGTTTTCGTCATCAAACCGGGCGAGCATAAGGACGCACGCGGCAAAACGATGCCCGTTGCGCAACAAATCTTCGTAACGCCAGGACCCACGCGCGGCGATCAGGTTGCGATCCTGAAGGGCTTAGACGAAGGCGCACTAGTGGTGACGAGCGGCCAACTCAAGCTGAAGAACGGCACACCGCTCGTAATCGACAATCGCGTGTTGCCGGCAGATAGTCCTGCTCCGACGCCCCAAGAACAATAAGAGTTCCTCAGATGGATTTCACCGACATCTTTATCAAACGGCCGGTCCTCGCGTCCGTGGTAAGCCTGTTCATCCTCGTGCTGGGCTTACGTTCCCTGTCGACACTTAAGGTTAGCGAATATCCCCAGACCGGCACTGGCGTCGTTACCATCACCACCTCGTACTATGGCGCTAGCGCCGAGACGATGGCCGGCTTCGTTACTCAGCCGCTCGAAGCCGCGATCGCACAGGTGCAAGGCATCGATTACATGTCGTCGAAGAGTAGCACGAGTGTCTCAAGTATCACCGCGACTCTCCGCCTGAACTACGATCCGAACCGCGCGCTAACAGAGATCAACACCCAAATCGCGTCTATGCGGAACCAGTTGCCACCCCAAGCGCAACAGCCAGTGTTGACGATTCAGGTCGGCCAGACTACTGACACGATGTATATGGGCTTCTACAGCGATGTCCTGCCAAGCAACAACGTCACGGACTATCTGCTGCGCGTTGTCAAGCCGAAGCTCGATTCAATTCAGGGCGTGCAAACCGCAGAGGTTCTCGGCGGCCGTCAGTTCGCGTTGCGCGCGTGGCTTGACTCCACCAGGCTCGCAGCGCACAACGTCACGGCTTCTGACGTCTACACCGCACTCGGCAACAACAACTATCTGGCGACGCTCGGAGCAACCAAAGGCCAGATGACCAGCGTCAGTCTAAACGCTGGTACCGATCTGCATTCCGTCGAAGACTTCAGGAAGCTGGTTATCAAGCAGAAGGACGGCGCGATCGTGCGCCTAGAGGATGTCGCCAATGTTGTATTGGGTGCGGACAACTACGACTCCAATGTCGCTTTTAGTGGAAAACGCTCGGTGTTCATTGGGATCAAGGTAGCGCCCGACGCGAACCTGCTCGAAGTAGCGAAACGCGTCAAAGCTGTGTTCCCTGATCTGCAGAAGCAGCTCCCCACGGGGGTGTCGAGCGACATCGTCTATGATGCCACGGACTTTATCGAGACTGCCATCGACGAAGTGGTGAAGACGCTCGTCGAGGCACTACTGATCGTAACGCTAGTGATTTACCTGTTCTTCGGCAGCTTCCGCGCGGTGATAGTGCCCTTGTTCGCGATGCCGCTGTCTCTGATCGGCACATTCTTCATGATGCAGTTGCTCGGCTACTCCATTAATCTACTGACGCTGCTCGCGCTGGTGCTCGCGGTCGGACTCGTGGTCGATGACGCGATCATCGTGGTTGAGAATTTCGACCGACACCTGACGACCCGGGGCAAGCGTCCCTTCGATGCCGCGCTCATCGCCGCGCGCGAACTCAGTGGCCCGATACTCGCAATGACTGTTGTGTTGATTGCCGTCTATCTCCCCATTGGCTTCCAGGGCGGACTGACGGGCGCACTGTTCACGGAGTTCGCATTTACACTGGCAAGCGCGGTCACTATGTCGGGCGTGGTCGCGCTAAGCCTATCGCCAATGATGTGCTCGCGACTCTTTCATCACGAGCAGCAACCCGGACGCTTCAACCGTTTCGTCCATCAGCAGTTTGAGAAAGTGCATCGGGGTTACATGCGGCTCCTGCGCTCGATACTGGACACATGGACCGTATTCGTCGTGATGGGTGCAATACTGTTATGCGGGACCATCTATTTATTTGCGACGTCACAGTCCGAACTCGCCCCCCAGGAGGACCAAGGCATCGTACTGTCGCTGATCCAGGGACCACCCAATGCGACGATTCAACAGATGCAGATGTATGCCGACCAGGTTTTCCAGATATCTAAGCAATTGCCCGAGTATGCGCAGATGTTTCAGTTGACAGGCGCGCCGACATTGAATCAGGGCTTCGGCGGCGTGCTCTTCACGACATGGGACAGGCGAAAGAGAGGTGCCTCCGAGTTGCAACAGGAGCTTCAACACAAGTGGAATGGCATCGCCGGCGCGCGAGTTGCTGCTTTCCAGCTTCCACCCCTGCCCGGTGCGCAAGGCTTCCCGGTGCAGTTCGTGATCAACACGACTGAGCCTTTCGATAACCTTAACGAAGTAACCCAAGCGGTTTTGCAACAGGCGCGCGAAAGCGGCATGTTCCTCTTTGTCGACTGCGACCTAAAGATCGACAAGCCCGAGACCGTTCTGATGGTTGACCGCGACAAGGTCGCCTCGCTCGGCCTTACGCAAAGCGACATGGGACAGGCGCTCGGAGCTGCGCTCGGTGGTAACTACGCAAATTATTTCTCGGTCGCCGGCCGTTCTTACAAGGTGATTCCACAACTTCAGCAGGTCGACCGAATGAACCCATCGCAGCTATTAGACTACAACCTGCGCACTTCCGACGGCAGTATGATCCCTGCTTCGACTGTCTCGCATCTGAAGTCGACGGTTGTGCCCGAATCCATCAACCATTTTCAGCAAATGAATTCGGCAACGATCTCGGCCGTAGTCGCACCCGGCGTTTCGCAGGGCGAAGTACTCGAGTTCCTGCGCAACGCCACAACCCGCGTCGCTCCCTCAGGATACAACATGGACTATTCCGGACTTTCGCGCCAATTCATGCAGGAGTCGGGCGGCTTCCTAATCACTCTGATGTTGGCAGCGGTCATTGTGTTCCTTGCACTCGCGGCGCAGTTTGAAAGCTTCCGCGATCCCATCGTCATTCTGGTATCAGTGCCGTTGGCGTTGTTCGGTGCGCTGGTCTTCATTAACATCGGCGTTTCCACGCTCAACATCTACACGCAAGTCGGACTGGTCACACTCATGGGGCTTATCAGCAAGCATGGCATTCTCATCGTGCAGTTCGCGAATGAGTTACAGCGTTCAGGCCGCAGCAAGCGCGAAGCTCTTGAAGAAGCGGCAGGCGCGCGCCTGCGCCCGATCGTCATGACTACAGCCGCCATGGTGCTTGGTGTTCTGCCGTTAGTGATTGCGTCCGGCGCTGGCGCGGCAGGGCGCAACGCGATCGGGCTGGTAATATTCACGGGACTGTCGATCGGCACTCTGTTCACACTGTTCGTTGTCCCGTCGATGTACATGTTGTTAGGTGCAGAACATCACGAGAAGACAACAGCAATGACGTGACCGCCATCAACTGTGCAATTTTTCGTGCACTCCTCGCGCCGCGGCGTGGCTGGAGCAAGCGACTTGCGATGACTGCAAGGACTGCCTTCACGCGGGTCTTTGTGTCTCGCCATTGATCAGCCCCACGTATCTGAGGACACGAAGACTCCCCTAAGATCAGGGATAGCCTAGGCTAGCGGTAAGCCTAGACATTATGTGAAACCGTTGAATTTATGAGTGAACCGGAGTACCGTTGGCGAGGCGTTAACCCGAACCAGGTGTCCGGTCGGACCGAGCAATTGCAGGAAGGCGGAGTGGCGGCGATGAAAGCTGACGATACGTCGCACCGTCATCAGAGCACGCCGCAGCGGACTAGGACGACCGGTGTCGGAACCTTAAAGGAAGGTTTGGAATGGCGTGCACAAAGACGTGTTTGCGCGCCCGCCTTGGTGCGGGGGGCGACGATTGAAGCGGTCTGCGAAGTTCTCGGCGCGGTCCGCTATGACGTAGCAGTGAAAACGGGCTCGCTTGTCCGATTGGCAAAGCGGTCGTAGCGCCACACCGTCCGATGACTCAGAATGTCGCGAAGAAATGCTGGTCCATGTAACGCATTTTCTTCCGACTCCAGGTGTCTGGGCGCTACGGCATTCCGAGCGAGAACAGATCGCCCCGCAGCCCAACCACAAGCGCGTGTATCGGCTTATCCGAGGGCATCATCTGCTGCTGCGCCGTCTCGGGGCCCTGCGATACACGTGGCAGCACGACGATCGTGTTGTTGCCGTGGACAACAGCAATACCATTCGTGCTCCGATGGCTTCAAGTTCCGGTGCGACGATGGCTCTTCCCTGTGTGTAACCTTCGAGCTGCCTGCCGCAACCGGAGGCGATTAGCTGGACTGCGACAACTCGAAGCCATACCGGCAGCGTGGCGCACGACGTGATGCTGATTGCCGTCGAGCAGCGCAGCTCATCGAACGGATGACGTACAACGCTCTACCTACATCGACCATGGCACGCGTATCTTCGGGCGCGAACTGCCTTCCCCCCGCATCCGCTGACCACGTACACTGGCCCACAGCAATTGTATGGCTCACTCGTTCGTGAAGACGATGTGCGTTTCCCCGGAGTTATAGGGCAACGCCACGCCACCAACCCGCAATCGAGTCCAGTCGGAAAGTTATATGCCCACGGGTTCTCGTCCTCAAGTTAGCCGATATCGAGCACGAGGTAACCTTTTCCAGTCGACATCCTGACGCTCGCCTCGTTGCGACATTGCCTTCACGTCTTCGCAAGCGATGTTTAGGCAACTCGGCGGCGACAAAAAATAGACGACCGGTTCTGACCTCACGATATCTTCTCACAAGTATCAATTTTATTTGTTTGATCCTGAGGTAGACGATTTGCTATCGTGGCATACGCGGATACTAAAAATAAATAGCGGTTTGCCCTGACAGACAACGGAGTTATTGGCAACGAAATAAGCAATCCTTCCCTCTCTCTTATCTAAATCGTAGCGTTACTCTCAGCGATCGTCTTTTCGACGGGTAGAGGTACTCCAAAGCGAGATAATTCATGAAAAACTGCGCCGCATCTTCACAAATTGCATCACCGACTATTGACCTATTGTATGACTACGCTCCTTTCCTCGACATTTGCAAATCGGAAGGAGCAATTGGCTCGTTTTCACCCAGTGTACAGACGCCGCGGGTTGCAATCGTGGGGGCTGGCATTAGCGGGCTTCTGGCCGCGGCGGAATTGATGCGAGCAGGTGTCACCGATGTCACCGTGTTTGAAGCCCGCGATCGCATCGGAGGTAGAGTATGGTCACAACCTTTTGATCCACGGTACCCGCATCTCATTGCTGAAATGGGTGCAATGAGATTTCCTCCGACTGCGACCGGTCTTTTTCATTATCTTGACAGGTACGGCATTTCGACGACAGCCTCTTTCCCGGATCCAGGATTGGTCGATACCGAATTGCACTATCGCGGTACTCGCCATATCTGGCGCGCGGGAGAACCGCCGCCCCCATTATTCAGAGTCGTCTACGAAGGCTGGAGAGCCTTTTTGCAGGAAGGATGCGTGATCAACGGTACGTCTCTAGTTGCTCCCGCAAAAATCACCGCAATGTTGAGGTCAGGCCGGTTTGAGAAAGCCCGAGCGGAATGGCAAGCGTGGCTCGACGTGTTTCGTGACAGTTCTTTTTATGCAGCCATCGTGGCCATCTTCACTGGATCTCGCCCGCCCGGAGACATCCGCTGGGAACGGCCTGACGACTTTGAACTATTCGGTTCTTTGGGCATAGGCTCTGGAGGCTTCCTTCCTGTTTATCAGGCGGCATTCACCGAAATACTACGGCTCGTCATCAATGGCTACATGGACGATCAACGCTTGGTCTCTTGCGGAATTTCTACACTAGCTGAGTGCCTCGCAGCAGAGAAGATCGGAGAATGCACCGTTGCTGACCGGGTTCGCTTCAATGGCGTGGGCCGTATCTACAAAGAAGACGGAAAGATAAGGCTGATGACTGACGCGGGCGAAATCATGACCTTTGACCGAGTTATCGTTACCAGCAACACAAGGACAATGCAGATGGTTCACGGCCTGACCGACGACGAGACGTTTCTCAGTCGAGACGTCTCACGAGCCGTTAGAGAAACGCATCTCACCGGGTCATCAAAACTATTCATGCTTACACATGGTAAATTTTGGATCGCTAACGATTTGCCAGTCACAATTCAATCTGACAGTTTTGCGCGCGGGGTATATTGCCTTGACTACGAGCCCGATAGGCCAGACGGTCCAGGTGTAGTTTTGCTTAGCTACACGTGGGAGGACGACGCGCATAAGCTACTAAGCGTCCCCGACAAAAAGCAGCGCTGCGAGCGTTTTGTCGACGCCCTTGCTACATTCAACCCCGAACTTGCGCGCCACCTGACTCCCGTGGATGACGACTACGAGCATGCCATCCTTCACCATGACTGGTTGACTGATCCCCATTCTTCCGGTGCGTTTAAACTCAACTATCCCGGTGAAGATGTGTACTCACAGCGGCTTTTTTTTCAATTTCAGACGGCAAACGACCTTGCAACGGATACCGGCCTATATTTGGCTGGATGTGGTTGTTCATTCACCGGTGGTTGGATCGAGGGGGCGGTCCAGACGGCTATCAATAGCGCCTGCGCCGTTATACGCAGTACGGGCGGAGACCTTCTACGGGGCAATCCTCTCGACGAAATACGCAGTGCCTATCACTACTGATATCGCATGCTCTGACGACACCCTATTTTGGGACACTTTATGTATTCGGAAGACTCTCTGGAATCGCTTTGTGATGGTATACGCGATGGTGAAATCTCTGCGGATGACATGCGGAAGCACGCAATTAGCGCCAATGCCAGTCAGTCGAAGCTCAATTGTTTCATTGGTAGTCGCGACCTCGATGCGCATTTCGCAAGGCCGAATGATGTGCTGAAAGGTGCACCACTCTACGGCATCCCCTTCTCATTGAAAGACAATATTTGTGCTAACGGGTTTCCAGTAACTGCCGGTACGCCAGGGATGGAAGGATGCATAGCGACACGCGATGCCATTATCGTCCGAAAACTGAAATCCTTGGGCGCTGTCGTTGCCGGTAAGAACAATATGCATGAACTTAGTTTTGGCATCACATCGGTCAATCCGAGGTGGGGAACGGTGGGCAACCCGAAGGCTCCTGGATATCTGGCGGGCGGAAGCAGTGGCGGTTGCGCGGCCGCGGTTGCTGCCGGGATCGTTCCGATTGCGATCGGAACTGACACTGGCGGCTCAGTGCGGATACCGGCCGCCTTCTGTGGCATTATCGGCTTCAGGCCTACAAGCGGTCACTGGTCTTCAGCTGGAATCATTCCAGTTTCTCGCACTAAAGATTCACCTGGGCTTTTGACGCGCACGGCGAAGGACGCGTTGATGATATATGAGCTGCTTTCCACCGGTACCCGCCCGCCGGCAAAACAGATTAGTACTCCTTACCGCATAGGACTTCCGGCGTCCATGTGGAGTGACCTCAATGAAGATGTCCGAAAGCATTGTTGGCGTGCGATCACGCGTCTGATCCGCGCGGGGTTCGAGTGCGTTGATCTGGACGACTCGGCTGTTGCCGACCTAAATAGGATTGGAACCTTCACCATTCCCGTTTACGAATTCTTCATGGACTTTCCACGCACATTGCTTTCCTTCGGTTGGGCCAACAGGATAAACACGATATTCGATAACATCCGTGATGAAGCTGTCCGCAATATCGTCCACAGTAACCTCAGTGCGCAACTGATCTCCGCGGCGGATTATTCTTTTGCGATTCAGAATGTGGGCCTTTTGCGTCAACAAATGAAAAACCTGTTCACCACCCAAGGTATCGATTTTCTCGCATACCCGACGGTTCCACGCAGCGTTCCCCACTGTAGCGATGCCGGGCGGCCCGAACTTTTCTCGGAGGTGATACGTAATACCGACTTGGCCAGCAATGCCGCGATGCCCTCGGTTACGCTTCCTGTTGCTCCGGATGGTGCATTGCCCGTTGGTTTGAGCCTTGACGCACCACGAGGTCAGGACCGCCGCCTCTTGACTATGGCAACGTCTGTAGAAGACGTTCTGAATTCGTCGTAACACGACTGCCATCTTCACTGCGAAAGGTTTCATGCGCAGGCAGCAGCAAACGATTCGCACACCGTTTCGGAGGCGGTAGCCAATGCAGATTTCATTGCAAAGAATAAACACTCTCTTTGACGCCGGTAGTTTTGTCGACCATCACCCTGTCGAGAGAAGTCATTTCATCTGTGGCGAAGGGTCTATAAATTCCGTAAGAACGTTTCTGGTCATGAATCGGGGACGAGACTGTGAATTCAGAGGAAGCGGACAGTGGCGCACCGCCACGCAGATTACAAAGACCGTGACGATAGCCCGGGACAGTTGCGCCCCATTGATTTACGTTCAGGACCGTCCCGGAGGGACAGATAGTTTCGATACCACAAAAGTTCTTTCATCGGACATGTCGAAACTGCTTTTATCACCAACTGGAATGGGCAGAGTCAGTGCATCCCTCGCGGAGTTGGCCGAGAAGAATTTGCTAATTTCCGCCATACTCGGCCCGACCTCAGGCCCCTTGGCCTTACCACTGATGCTGGCTGACTTGGTGTTGATGACCAAAAAGGGCGCCTTGTGCATGGGTCGCCCCGATATGGTGAAGGCCATGCTGGCCCAGGATTCAGATCTCTATTCGCTAGGTGGAACAGACGTTCACAGCAAGCACTCAGGTTCAGTTCAATTGGTATTCGAAGATGAAGAAGACCTATTCGGATGTGTAAGGCAGTTGCTTCACGTCAGCGCCAACCGCGGAGCGAACCGTGGTCTGGGATATGAAGAACCCGAAGCAGCTGATTTCAAGAGCTTGATTCCATCGGATCATCGTACGCCCTATGACATGCATCAGTTGCTGCATTCTTTCGTCGACAAGGACAGTTTCACCGAAATTAGCCCCGAATACGCAAAGGAAGTGTTGACAGGCTACGCGACCATTAAAGGAAGCGCGGTCGCTATCATTGCCAACAATCCCCGCTATAAGGGCGGTGCCATTCACAGGCAATCCGCTACCAAAATAGTCAAAATGGTTGGTGTGGCTGAGAAAGTCCGGATACCGATCATGTTTATTGCTGACATCCCTGGATTTATGATAGGCCGAGAGGCCGAAAATAGTGGGATTTTTTCTGCAGCGGCAGATTTGTTCAGGGCACACGTTCGAAGCAAAGTACCTAAGTTGCTGCTCATTGCAAGAAAAGCGTACACGGGAGGCGTGTATGCTATGTGCGGCCCTGGCTTTAACCCAGTAGCAGTCTTGGCTTATCCGCAGGCTCACATTGGTGTTTTCGCTCCCGATACGATGACAAAAGTCATGCCAGAACTTGATGAAACGACAAGAGACATAATGCAGAAGCTGACCGACGAAATCGTAAATCCCGAACTGTTGAAGGCCAGTGGACTGATTACCGACGTCATTGAAATAGAAGATACCCGGGAGCAGGTTTCGAGGTACTTGTTCGCGGAAGCAGGCAGATCTTGAGTCGGATGTTCTGATCGCGGGACAATGCGCGACTTGCCAGACTATCGTTTCCAAGTCGTAGCACTGCCGCGATCAAACTTCTTTGGACTGTTGCCGCGCCACGGTCATCCGGCACTGCGTCATGATAACCGGCGATTCGATGTACGCATGTCACGTTCATCGCGCTAGGCGGGGTCCACGCACTATCAACAAGATTGCGCTGCGTGTCAGGCTCAGCAGGACGATGCCCAGGACAGATGCGTTTGGCACGCCGACCTGTAACCTGCATAGTGCGACTGCTTTTCTGCCAAGGATTGCAGTTCAGTTGCCAATGCAAAAACGCGGCCGCTTTTGAACTGCTCCGATCGGATTGTGTGGTGTCTACACGCGCACCGACTTCACTGTGGCGCCTTTGCGCACGTCGAGCGTGCCTGCCGGATTAGCTCTATTTGAAGAAATGACGTGCACAAAGCCTGCCGCTGAACTAGGGGAGATGTAACATATACACTATTGTCATTCGCGCTGCGGGACCAAAGTCCTGGGCGAGGAAGCCGGACTCGCCCGACTTCCGCGTCCGGCCCCGGTGACGGGTGCGACAGCGCGCCCGTCGCGCGGGCGCGGCCAGACACGCGCTTGGTCCGCAAGTGGTCGATCGCCGCACTCACGATTTCTCTCTGAAGAGCGTCTCGATGGCAATATCGTGCGATGCGCCGTATGAGACGATTTTGCGAAACCGGGTGAATCGCACTGATGCTCGACGATCCGGCAAGCCGCTTGAGCAGTTGGTCGGCAAAAGCGCCCAACAAAAAGTGGCGATAGTCGCGCTATCGTCGCTAAGTCAACCCCGGACTAGAATCCTGTTGCTCGCACCGTAGCGCAATCCATCGAGAAACACAGCCACCAACCTCCGGGCATCGGGCGGATCGGGACATTCCAGCGGAGCGCACAGGGCGGCTACCGCGCACAAAACTTCTTCGGGCCGTATTCCCTTGCGAATATCGCCCGAATCTGTGGCGGCATCAAGAAGGCTCTGAACGACAGGCCGGAGTCGGTCAAGAAAATAGGTCGGCAATGCCCGGAACGCGGCATCGCCCGAATTCAGAGCCGCGGCGAGACCGCGTCTCCTCGTCACAAAATCGACGTAGCGTTCAATCCATCCTACCAATGCGTCGCCGGCGCCAAGCGTGGCGGCAAGTTCAAAGCCGGCATCGGCGCAGGCATCCACCTCACTGCACAACGCGGCTACAACTAGATCCGAACGTTGGGGGAAGTGACGATAGATTGTCCCTATACCTACGCCGGCTTTTTGCGCGATCTCGCGCACCGGAGCATCGATCCCCGAGGATTCAAAAACTGCGAGTGCAGCTCGCAGGAGCGTATCGATGTTGCGTTGCGCGTCAGCGCGCACCGAACGCCGTGGAAGTCCGCCGACGGTCCCGTTCGTCTTGCTGATCAATTCATTTTTCCCTTGTTAAATGGAACAGTGTTCCGTACAGGCGGTAACCGGAGCGCGGTTCCGGTTGGATTTTATCGTAAGCGAATCACGCTCGACAGCTCGAAACCATCATCTTGAACGGAGCAAACATGCATAACACCCCCGTGGCGCTCGTTACCGGCGCAAACAAGGGAATTGGCCTTCAGATCGCGAAGGACTTGGCGGCCCGAGGCTTCGAGGTACTCATCGGCGCACGCAAACTCGGCCTTGGTGTGGCAGCAGCAAGAAGTCTTCAAGGTGACAGCCAAGCGATCCAACTCGACGTGACCGATCAGTCCTCGATTACCGCGGCTGCCAGGCAGATCGAGAATACTTGGGGACGTCTCGATGTCCTGATCAACAACGCAGGTATATCACGTCCAATCAAGCTGGGGACGCCTGCCAATGAAATGAGAGACGGGGATAAGGTGAGCCGCGCAACCGTTGACGATATGCGCTTGGTCTTCGAGACGAACGTGTTTGGAGTTGTCGCCGTTACGCAGGCGATGCTGCCGCTTCTTCGAAAAGCGCCGGCGGCTCGCATAGTCAACGTTTCGAGCCCAGGTGGTTCCCTCACGCTCAAGGACGACCCGTCGGATTACTCTAGGCAGTATGTCGGTGTCTATCAGACCTCGAAAACAGCACTCAATGCGATAACGCAGGCGTTCGCCATTGAGCTGGAGGGAACCGGTATTAAGGTCAATGCAGTCTGTCCAGGGTTCACAGCCACTGACTTGAGCAACCACGCACCCAGAGCTGGGTCAGTCGAGGATGCGGCCCGAGAGCCGGTCCGCCTTGCCCTCCTTGACACAAACGGGCCGACCGGCACCTTTTCGAACGCAACGGGTCCGCTTCCTGGTGAGTTAGTCCACAAAGATGCAATGCCGATCAGTGTCAGATGCATGCTTCATCCGGGCCCAACGGTGCGGCTTCGCGGGCGCCTTTGCGCTCCTGATAATGTCCGACGCGGCGATTTCGCATGCGGAAGTGAGACAAGCTACGCCGTTGGACCTGACTGTCCTGAGCGAGTCGAGCGGGCTCCAGCCAATTTCAGACACGCTGACTTGCGTTGCTGCAGCCGCCCCGCAATGGAATAGCACCCCTAGCGTCATTGGAAGGCACGCAACGATGAGCTGCTTTGCGAATACCATGCACGCGCTGTGTCTCATGCTAGCCCACGAGCCGAGGTGAGCGTGAACGTCACACTGTCCGCTGCTTGTAGATGGCGTGCTGCGCAAGCCGGCGCCGGTTTTCACGGCAGTTGGCGGCGGATCGCCCACATGACAAGCGTACCCCAGGAGCCGATGATCAACACCACGCGCCACCCGGTCGGTGACTAACGTTGCGCGCAGGCACTAACCACCATGCGAACAGTGTGACCGGCAGGCACTGCTCTTTGGCGAGTTCGTCGATATAAGGATCAGTCACAACCAGGAGATGTTCGCGTCGATGCCCGCGATCAGCGCCGCAGATAAATTACACACGGACGGTCGTGGGCAATTCATCAGAAAACTCTATCGAATATAGAAGCAGCGAGACCGTAAGGTCGTCTTGCTCCTAGAGCGGTCGGCGAGGCGGACCAACCAAAAGGCGCCGATGAAGAGACGCATTTAGCTGCTTCTATCGATATCCAGTCCTTCAAGATTTGGGGCGTCTTCCTGGACGAATCTGGCGATGCTTGCATCGTATTTCGCGCCCCTGCCCCCCAAGGCAACCGTCGCTCGCTGCGCGCTGAGAAGCAACTCCTTAAGAGCAAGCTTGATCGTAGATGGGGTGTCGAATCTGCCCTTCGGTCCCGATAGAGTCAGAGCGCCTACTAGCTGACCGGTTGAATCGAACACCGGCACCGATGCTGATGTCGTTTCAGGATCGCGTTCACCGTATGAGACCGCGCACAATTGTTCCCGCACCCGATTCCAGCGCGGATCTGACGATTCAGTGAAAGCGAGCAGTACTTTGCCGGAGGCGCCGTTGTCAATCGCGAATTCCTCCCCAATACGTATCGCTACTCTCACGCTTCTCGAAGGCTCCACGCGGTACAGAACTAAGCGCTGGTCACCTTGCCGCACATAGAAAGATGCCGTCTCGCCCAAGTCCCGACTGAGCTGCTGAAGGATCGGCTCCACCACTGGACCGACTTGAAAAGACCGCTGGTAAAGCATTGCGAGCCGTAGCGGTTGAGGTCCGATAGAGTACTGACCGTCATTCAACTTCCGGATAAATCCGCCGTGCTCTAAAGCGCCGAGCAACCGCAAGACCGTACTTTTGTACAACCCGGCACGGCGCGAAAGCTCGGTTAGCGTCAACTGATCGTCGGTCGGGCCGAATGCGCTGAGAATAGCAAAAGCTCGGTCAAGAACCGCGACTCCGCTGCTTGTCTTCGATGCGTCGACTGAACGCTGCCCGTCGTCGGGCCCAATGCCAGTCATTTCTTCCCCTTCGGTCAATTGCCGTCACTTTACGGTTTCGCTCGACAGAGCTCAAGTTTCACTTTGACATCAAGGGTTCACCCCTATTAACGAGATTAACCCGACCATCTAGAGTTCTATCACGTAGACCCACGATCTATTGCATAGAACCATGGAGTTACTCTTGAATACCCCGAATCCCGAAGTGTTGATCAGCGAGGTCGGGCCGCGCGACGGATTGCAGAGCGTTAAAACCGTGATGCCCACGGCAGCGAAGCTGCGATGGATCTCCGCGCTCGCCGCTGCGGGTCTTAGGGAAATTGAAGTGGGTTCATTCGTGCCGACGAAGCTGCTGCCGCAGATGGCTGACATTCGTATAGTCGTCGCGCATGGGCTGTCTATTCCGGATTTGCGCGTCGCGGTTCTCGCGCCGAACCTGCGTGGTAGTCAGCGCGGTTTCGAAGCTGGCGTGCACAAGGTCACGCTTCCCGTGTCAGTGACCATAGAACACTCGCTGGCCAATATGCAGAAAACCAATGAGCAGATGATCGAGGAAGTGCGCAATATCGTCGCGCTTCGCAACGAACGGTTTCCAAACGTAGAGATAGAGGCCGGCATTTCGGTTGCCTTCGGCTGCACGATCGCCGGCACTGTGACCGATGACCAGACGATGCGCATGTGTTTGGCAATGGCCGAGTGTGGTGTTGATGAAATCGGCCTGTCCGATACGAGCGGCTACGCGAACCCGACCCAGGTTCGCCGGCTGTTTCGCCGGCTCCAAACGGAACTTGGCTCAAAGGCTGGCGGTGCACACTTCCATAACACGCGCGGACAGGGACTTGCCAACGTCGTCGCAGCGCTTGAAGTCGGCGTGACGACGATCGACTCCAGCCAGGCGGGTCTCGGCGGCTGTCCCTATGCGCCGGGCGCAACCGGCAACATCGTGACTGAGGACTTGGTCTTCCTGCTGGAAGCCATGGGCTATGACACGGGCGTGGACATCGACAGGCTGATCGCCGCGCGTGCCATTCTCGCCGATGCGTTGCCTCGCGAAGCGTTATACGGACACTTGCAGGACGCGGGGCTCCCCAAAGGATTCGCGTATGCAGACGGCCACGCACCCCGTGCGCCGAAACCGGAAGACTACCGGATCAGACTAGCGCAATGAGCAAAGTGCGAGCCAACCAAGATTTGCCGTATAGCGGCGTACGCGTCGTCGAGATGACGCACATGGTGATGGGGCCCACATGCGGCATGGTGCTGGCGGACCTCGGCGCGGAGGTGATCAAGGTCGAACCCATTTCCGGCGACAGCACGCGCGCTTTGCGCGGGTCCGGGGCGGGCTTCTTCAGCACGTTCAACCGCAACAAGAAGAGCATCGCTGTCGACGTAAAAGATCCGCGCGGCGTGGAAATCATTCACAAGCTGCTTGCAGGGGCGGACATTTTCAGCGAGAACTTCAAGAGCGGCACGATGGACAAACTTCGCCTCGGTTATCCTGCACTGTCCAGGATCAATCCGCGTCTCATCTACGTGTCGCATAAAGGGTTTCTGCCCGGCCCATACGACCATCGCACCGCGCTGGATGAGGTCGTGCAGATGATGGGCGGCCTCGCTTACATGACGGGACCGGAAGGCAGGCCGCTGCGCGCCGGAACGAGTGTCAACGACATCATGGGAGGCATGTTCGGCGCGATCGGTGCGATGGCGGCCCTCGCACAACGCGAACGCACCGGCCGGGGTCAGGAAGTGCAAAGCGCGCTGTTCGAGAACAATGTGTTCCTCGTAGCACAGCACATGATGCAGTACACGGTGACCGGTACTGCCGCGGCGCCGATGCCAAGCCGCATTTCAGCCTGGGGCATCTATGACGTGTTCTCGGTGAAAAACGGCGAGCAGATCTTTCTTGCGGTCGTCTCCGATACACAATGGGTGCCGTTCTGCGACGCTTTCGGGCTGGCGGAGCTCAAGTCGAATGAGCGGCTAGCCTCCAACAATCTGCGCGTGCAGGCCCGCGAATGGTTGCTGCCGCAGCTTCAAAAACATTTGGAAGCGTTCACCGCCGCGGAGATTAGCGCGATCTTCGAGCGCTGCGGGCTGCCTTATGCGCCGATCATGAAGCCGCAGGACCTTTTCGATGATCCGCACCTGCTCGCTACCGGCGGACTCGCCCAAGTGACTTTGCCGCCTGACGCCAGCGATGCGGGGCAAGCCATCGCGACACGGACTGCGCTGCTGCCCTTGACGCTCGGTGGTGAGCGCCTGCACCTACGCGCGCCGCCGCCTTCGCTCGGTCAGGATACTCAGGCGCTTCTGACAGATCTCGGATACACGGCTGAGGATCTCGGACGATTGGTCGAGGCTGGGATTGTCAAGTGTCGGGACGCCCAGCCTCACGATGCGTCGAATCCTTCGGCGAACGAACTCGCCAGCGCCTGAACCGGCGAAGCAAACAAGCAGTCACTGTTCCGCAGAGGCCGGGCCTCTGCACGCCGCGATTTGTCCGGAGACGAGGCATGGCATTAAGTTCATCGAATATCGCCACAGGCCGCGCGGCGGATTCCACCCTCGAGCACTCCGCGGTCAGAAAAGCCGCGCGGCGCTTCATTCCGCTACTGGCGCTTGCGTACTTCTTCAACTATCTCGATCGCACCAGCGTCGGTTTCGCGGCGTTGACAATGAACCGCGATCTGGACTTGACCGCCACGCAGTTCGGCTGGGGGGCTGGCATCATGTTTGCGGGGTATTGCTTGTTCGAGATTCCGAGTAACCTCGCGCTGTACCGCTTCGGCGCACGGCGCTGGCTCGCCCGCATCATGATCACGTGGGGGCTGTTCGCAGCGGCAACGGCACTAGCTGTCGGCCCGAAAAGCTTCTACGCGATCCGGCTGATGCTTGGCATCGGCGAGGCCGGTTTTTTCCCCGGTGTGATCTTTTTTCTCGCGGTCTGGTTTCCGCCTGCCTATCGCACCCGAGTTCTGGCTTGGTTCACCGTCTCCACGCCGCTCTCGTCGCTCGTGGGGGGGCCGCTCTCGGCTGGCCTGCTGCACATGGACGGTGTCTTGGGACTAGCTGGCTGGAGGTGGATGTTCGTCGTTCAAGGACTGCCCGCGTGCGTCCTCGGTTTTCTGGTACTGAAAATGCTGGACGACAAGCCCGCCGATGCGGAGTGGTTGTCGCACGACGAACGGCAAGCTCTGCAGGGGGCGTTCGATCGAGAAGACACGTCAAGTCGGAAGAAGAAGCATTTCGTTGCGGCATTGAAGGACGTGCGAACCTACATTCTGGCGATGATTTCCTTCGGCTTCACGATGGGCTCTTACGGCATCGGTATCTGGCTCCCTCAGATGCTGAGGGCTCACGGCATGAGCGTGGCAAAGACGGGCTGGATGTCGGCAGTGCCTTACTTCTTTGCTACTGTTGCGTTGCTCTGGTGGGCCAAACGAGTCGACAGTCGCGGCGGGCCGATAGCGAATCTGGCCGCGGGTCTGCTGATCGGCGCAATCGCGCTCGGCGTCTCGACGTACTTTCATCAACTGCTTCCGACGATGGCCGGCCTAACGCTCGCGCTTATCGGCACGATTGCCGGGCGAACGATCTTCTATACGCTCCCAACCAGCTTCCTTTCCGGCCAAGCGGCCGCCGGTGGGCTCGCTTTCATCAACTCGTTCGGCGCGCTTGGCGGCTTTGTCGGACCGTATCTCATCGGCTATCTGAAAGACGGTTTCGGTACGTTCTCGGCCGGCATGATTGGCCTGTCAATCGCGCTGGGCATCACGACATTGCTGACACTGTCACTTCATGCGTTCGCTTCCGGAGAACAGGCATGAAAAAATCACATTCGCCGCGGCGTCGGCAATTGCTCGGCACTGCCTCAGCTTCCATGATTCTCTCCCCTGTTACCGGGCGCCATGCGTTTGCAAGAGAGGAAAAGCACCTCATGAGCACAACGAGCAATTACCTTCCCGTTCGGGCCGACTGGCTCGCTCGCGGCACCGAAGCCGCGCTCGAACCCGACATGCCGATCATCGATGCGCATCATCACTTCTACGAGCGCCCAGGATGGACCTACCTTCTGGACGAGTATCTCGAGGACGCGCGCTCGGGACATAACATTACTGCCTCGGTGTTCATGCAGGCGCTGACACGGTATCGCCCGTCTGGTCCCGAGGCACTGCGCCCTGTGGGAGAAATCGAATATGTTGCAAGCGTCACGACTCCTTTGCAGAGCGGCAAGCCGCAGGTTGCAAAAGCCATGGTCGGCTACGCTGATCTTCGCCGCGGATCAGCGGTGCGCGATGCTCTCGAGGCAGAACTGCATGCTGGCGATGGCAGATTTCGTGGCGTTAGGCACCTCGTTACTTGGGATGCCGACCGGACCCTTGTCAATCCATTATCGGCGCCCCCGCGAGGGCTGCTGCTCGATCCGGACTACGGGGCGGGAGTCGCACAACTAGCTTCGCTTGGACTGTCATACGACGCGTGGTTATTCTTTCCGCAGTTGCCGGAGTTGTACGAGCTGGCCAAGTCGAATCCTCATACGCCTTTCATCATCAACCATTGCGGCGGCGTTCTCCGGATCGCCAGCTATGCAAAGCAGCGCGAGGAAGTATTCGATGCGTGGTCCGGTTCAATGCGCACACTCGCCGAACTGCCGAATGTCTATGTGAAGGTGGGTGGCCTTGGTATGCGCATCAATGGCTTCGAGTTCGAAAGGGGCGAACGCCCACCCTCGTCGGACCAATTGGCACAGGCGTGGAAGCCATGGATCTATACGTGTATCGATGCATTCGGTGCGGCCCGCTGCATGTTCGAAAGCAATTTCCCCGTGGACAAGGGCTCTTATCCCTTCAGCAACGGTTGGAACGCCTTCAAGAAGTTGACTGCGCAAGCGAGTCCCGCAGAGCGCGAAGCATTGTTTCGGGGCACGGTCACCAAAGCCTACCGCTTCGAATGAGTGCGTCCGATGGATCAGCGCGGCCGGCCCGGAAGCATCGTCATCACTGTCGGCCCAACAGCTGCGTTTGACAGCCTTTGTGTGTATGACAGGACCGGCGCGATAGCCGTCTGATGAAGCCGACTTGGAAGGAACTACCGTCCTTGCCAAGGACGCCATGCTGGCAGTTCAACTGCCAGCATCGGTACGTCTCGGACGCTTTTTGTCATCGTAGCGAGAATTTTCACCATCTGCAGTAGCAGTTTTCGGGTTACTTGCCGCCCATTTCCCTTTCTGTAGCATCGGGCATGCTCAGTTCTCCGCCGCAAGCTAACGGTAAGCCTGCCCCTAGGTTCTCTCGAATCCTCTCCCGAGTTCCCAGTCTGTTATTCGGCGATCATATTCCAACTGATCCCACCGGGCCGCATGCACGTAATGCTTAACAACATCATCTCCCAGGACATCCCGCAGCCAGGCTGAATTTGATGCAACATCGATCGATTCTCTTAGCGTTTTGGGAATATCCGGAAGATCGCGATCACGGTACGCGTCGCCATGACATGGACCGGGCAGTTCGAGGTTCTCGGTAATCCCCGCGAGGCCGGCCGCGATCAACCCCGCGAAGGCCAGGTATGGATTGAGATCCGCGCCTCCGATCCGACATTCGACCCTAGCCGCGTACGAGCCTTCGCCGCAAACCCTGAAACCAGCCGTACGATTGTCTGGGCTCCAGACCGCCGTGGTCGGCGCGAACGTCCCTTTTTGAAATCGTTTATATGAGTTAACGTATGGCGCTAAAAACAGCGTGATGTCTCTCGAATACTTCAGAAGACCCGCAAGGTAGTGGCGCATAACATTGGCCATGCCATAGGGCGAATTTCTGTCAAAAAAAACCAGAGCTCCATCTAGTGTCCACAGGGAGGAATGAATGTGGCTGGAAGAACCTGCCAACTGGTAGTTCCACTTGGCCATATACGTAATGGCTCTATTCTCTTGAGATGCAATTTCCTTGGTGCCGTGCTTAATTAGCGTATGTTGGTCAGCCATCACTAGCGGATCGGCGTAGCGTACATTGATTTCGCCCTGCCCAGGCCCCGATTCCCCTTTCGAGCATTCGATCGCGATTCCCGCACCGTGCAATCCGTTCCTTATCCGACGCATGACCGATTCCTGTCGCGAGGTCGACAGGATATGGTAGTCTTGGTTGTACGTTCCAGAGGTTAAGAGGTCGCGAAATTTCTTCATCGATATATACTCGTAAGACTCATCGAATAGGTAGAACTCTAATTCCGATGCGAAGCACGCGGCCATTCCCCTCTCGTTCAGACGACGAAGCTGCTCCTGTAGAATCTGCCTCGGCGAATGAGCAACGGGCTCCTGACACTGGTCGAAAACATCGCAAATTACCAACGCCGTCGCTTCAAGCCAAGGAATGCGCCGCAATGTCGAAAGGTCGGGCTTGAGCACAAAATCGCCATATCCAGCTTCCCAACTTGAACACGTGTACCCTGCCACCGGTTCCATCTCGATATCATTGGCCAACAAGTAATTGCAGGCATGCGTTTCCAGATAGCCATGCTTAACGAAAAAGTCCCCTTGAAACCGCTTCCCGACAAGCCGACCTTGCATGTCAACCATGCATGCGATAACTGTATCAATAGCACCCGAAGCAACATCCCGTTTCAATTCTTCGAATTTCAGATTCATATTCCCTCCCGCGGAACGTAAATAAGCTCTTCCGGCACGCGCACCCAATCCACTATGCGCGGACAAATTTGACCCGGCAAACGAGTGATCTAATCTTGATGTGGCTTGATCATGCCAATTTGTTTTATCCAGTTTCCGAAAATTATGTTGGCGTGACTGCGCCAGCAATTGCGCGGCCGAAGATCTTCGCAATCCTCCGGAAAATAATTTGCCGGAATACTTACCCGACGACCAAGTGAACGGTCTCTGAGATACTCGTCTGCCAACGTTTGCGAATCGTACTCTAGGTGATTAAATATATGCAGGGAATGATGGTTCGGGTCATCAAGCAGACACAGGCCTGTTTCCGGCGATTCGATGGGCACACAGATACCGCTGCCTGGTGGGATGTCGGCGCGTCGCATTTCCGTCCATCGGGAGACGGGAACAAAGAGATCGTCTGACAGGCCCCGCAGATACGGTGATGTGGACCCCACGCCTTGGTGCCTGAAGACACCAAAAGCCATTCATTCAATGTGTACTAGGCAGACCGTGGAAATGATATAGCGCCGCTTGTGCGGCCCAGCAGATGTTGAAGCAGCTCAGAGTGTTGGTTTGAGTCCAGTTGAGAATCTGAGTTAACTCGTTCCAATACGCCACTTCCTCAAACGGGATGAGCCTGTCATAAATTTTGTGTTCAAGGCATAACATGTACCCAAAGGAGCATGTATGCCAGGCAAACCAAAAGCAGGGTCTGCGCCCCCGCCTGAGCTGCCCGCGATTCCAGAGGAGCTCGTCGATCAGTTCGTGAAGGGTCCGATGACGGCGGAAGCGGTGCAGGCAGCCTCGATGGCGTTCAAGAAGGCGCTGATCGAGCGTGCGCTGGGCGCCGAGCTAAAACATCACCTGGGCTATCCGAGCGGAGGCCAACGCCCGCCGGAGTCGACCAACCAGCGCAACGGCAGGAGCGGCAAGACCCTGTTGACGGAGGACGGCCCGTTGCGGGTAGACATTCCGCGCGACCGTGACGGCAGCTTCGAACCGATCCTGATACCACGGCACGAACGCCGCTTTACCGGCTTCGACGACAAGATCATTGCGATGTACGCGCGAGGCATGACCGTGCGTGAGATACAGGGCTTTCTGGCCGAACAGTACGGCACCGAAGTATCGCCGGAGTTCATCAGCTGTGTCACCGATGCGGTGACTGAGGAGATCACAGCCTGGCAGGGCCGTCCGCTCGAGCCAATGTATCCGGTGGTGTTCTTCGACGCGCTGCGTGTGAAGATCCGCGACGAAGGGATGGTGCGCAACAAGGCGATCTATCTGGCGCTGGGGATCCTGCCCGACGGCACGCGTGACATTCTCGGACTGTGGATCGAGAACACCGAGGGCGCGAAGTTCTGGATGAAGGTCTTCAGCGATCTGAAGACACGCGGCGTGCAGGACATCCTGATTGCCGTCACCGACGGACTGAAGGGCATGTCCGACGCGCTTGAAGCGGTCTTCCCGGCGACCACGCTGCAGACCTGTATCGTGCACCTCATCCGCAATTCGCTCGACTATGCCGGCTGGAAGGAGCGTCGGGAGCTGGCCGCAGCCCTGCGTCCAATCTACACGGCGGCCAGTGCTGCTGCAGCCGAGGCGGAGTTGCTTGCCCTGGAACGGGGCCCGTGGGGAAGCAGGTTCCCGACGGTCATGGCAGCCTGGCGCCGCGCATGGGTTCGCGTGATTCCGTTCTTCGCGTTTCCGCCTGAGGTGCGCAAGGTCATCTACACCACGGATGAAATACACAAGCCCTCACGCCGTACTTCGCTCGTTCGCTATGTCCGCGCTTCCGGCCACCGTATCGGCGCGCTGTCTGATTTGGGGCGCGACTGCTTCCATCGGTTAAACAGTCTCTGATAGGTTCGCTCGGACTGCTCGGCCATGGCTCGCTCCTGCTGGCGGACGCTCTTCAGACTGTAGGCGGCAGCCGAACCTTTGCGCGAGCCATGCTGCGCCGGCATTCCAGCCTGCAGTTCCAGCGCGCGCAGCTTGTGCGCGGTTAACGCGGGACGATCCCACGCGAACGGTTCGCCACGTGTCATCACATACCAGACGATCACGGCGAGCTTGCGAGCGGTCGCTACGACGGCAATTTGTTGGCCGCGGCGATCGCGCACGCGCAGGAAGAAGGCGCGCAGTGGCCCGGGCGCCTGCGTGGCGCCCCAGGCAGCCTCGACCAGCATCGCCCGTGCGTAAGAGCGGCCGCGCTTGGTGATGTGGCCGTGCCTGGCCGGTGTTGGGCCGGATTGATAGACCGACGGATTGAGCCCGAAGTAGCTCACCAGCTTCTCCGGATTCGGAAACCGCTCGATGTCGCCGATGGCCGATAGCAGCCCGATCGCCACCGTGGTATTGACGCCGGTAATCGTCAGCATCACGCGTAGTCGCGCGTCGTCGATGGTCGCTTGCGCGAGTGCCTGCTCCACCTCACGCAGATCTTCGCCGAGGCGGTCCAGTTCGCGCAGTCGCTGCTCGATGCCCAGGCGTTCATCCAGCGGCAGCGGTTGAACGCTGAGCCATGCACGCCCCTTCCTGCCAAACAGATCGGTGGCAGGACACCGCTCGATCAGATGCGCCGCCAGCACGGCGTGAACCTCGTTCTTCAGCCGCGTGCGTTGCCGCACCAGCTGCGAACGGCGCGAGATCTGCCGACGCAACGCCAGCGTGCGCTCGTCTGGCATCCAGACTTCCGGCAGAAAGCCGCTTGCATACAGTTGTGCCAGCACGGCCGCATCGATCTTGTCCGTTTTGACGCGGGCTTCGGCGATCAGCCGGACTTGCAGCGGATTCGCAATCGCCACACGCGCGACGTGACGGCGGAGCACGTTGACGATGGCGGCAGTGTTGCCGGTTGCCTCGAGCACCACGTGATCGGTGGCACGTAGGTTCTCGGCAAAGCGTTCCAGCTGGTCGCGTCGCAACCCGGTACGGCCGCCGGCATGCATCAGGCCATTCTCCAGGTACGCGATCTCGGCCACGGAGCGCGAAACATCAAATCCCACGATTCGCATAACCGTCTCCCGTATCAGATCACTGTTGGGAGCCGGTGGGGCAGCACGACAACTACGGATTCGCGCTCACAGCGCAACCGGGCGGGTCGCAGGGGCGGCCAACTACTAACACGAGCTCGCGGCTCATCATGTAACAACGGCCTGCCCACCCGAAGTGCTCCCCAGTGCCCCTGTCCCGGATGGTCACACCATACGCTCAAACCGCTGGGCGCGGGAACGCGAGGCACCGGCTATATCATGCCGGTTACCAATTCGCTGGAGAGCGTGAATGCACAGCTGCGCAAGATCATCAAGACGCGCGGACACTTCCCGTCCGATGAAGCGGCGACCAAACTGCTCTGGCTTGCGCTGCGCAAAATCACCAGCGACTGGCACCGTGCGGCCCACGACTGGAAGGCCGCCATGCGGCAGTTCGCGATCCTCTACGAGGATCGCTTCACACGACCCAACAGCTAGAATGAAATTGATCGCCTGCCACGCCTGAAATGTTCAGACGCCTTGCACACAAAAATTCAGACACTCCCAACGGGATCAACTCAACCGGTGCGCCGGTAATAATAAAGCCGTCAAATATCCGCTCCTTTATCTCTTCCCAATCCTGGTAAAACGACGCCAAATGAATTGCTGGTGTGTTCTCGGGTAAATGACTGGCTATCTTTACCAAGGTGAGGTCAACCAATATGGGCGTTGCACCGAGGAGACGTGCAATTTGGATTTCCGTCTCTATTTTATTGGGCATCAGGTTTAGCAAACCAATATGCAAAGGACATTCAATCGGCCGATACATAGCTTCGTGCTCCATTACCTTGATGCCTTCTTTTTGTAAAGCAATTGCAGCCGGCAAACCTTTTGGAACCTTGATCGGCATGGAAGCACAACCTCCGTTTCGAAACTACGCGATACCCGCAAGACTGCACGGCATACCAATAACACCACGTCTGACCGACTGCGAGCAAGTTTAGGTCTTCACCTGTTTAAGAAGATCAAGCTGGCTGCGACGCATGCGTAAAGTGCGCCCGTAATCTTCTCAAGCATGGATCTGTTGATCAATACCACGCTTGCGCGATCTGCAAGAAACATATATCCGCAATAGACCCCGACGGAGATCGCCGTTGCCGCAGCTCCCATCGGAACCGCCTGCCCAAGGTAGGAACCGGATGGGCTGATGAAACTGGGATACGTAACTAATGTGGCCAACCACCCCTTAGGGTTCGCTAGAGAGACAATGAGGGAATCGACAAACACCTGTCTGGAGTTCCAGCGCACCCCATCTTCTGTTCTTGACTCCCGTTTCCCACAAAAAGCAATAATGGCAAGACATCCAAGATATATCGCCCCTATCCATCGGACATAAAGTAACACCCATTGGTTATCCTGTATAAAAATCCCAACACCCGACAATACGACTGCTGCGTGAACGGCCGCACCAGTACCAAATCCGATCGCGCCAGGAATTGCGATTTTGAGCCCGTGCTTCAATGTTTGAGCAACGGCAAAAATGACGTTCGGACCAGGCAAAGCCACGGCGGCAGTAAAAGTAACAAGAAACAAAACAAATAGATTAAATCCATGAAGCCCCGCCTCGATTTGCAAATCACTCCCGAAAGGAACAACTATCGACACAAAATCCGGCTAATCTCCGCATCTCAGTGGACCGCTGCGTTATATGCCTCACAGGCTCTCCCGAAGGCGCCCAAAATCTTCTGGCTGATTACATCGCTGGAAGCATGCCATTCTAAATGCCACTGCAGCGCCAGTTGAAAGGTGCGTGAATTCCTATATGACTGCGCTTCTACGACACCGTCCCCCGCTACTGCCTCCACTCGGATTCCTTCACCAAGCTCCGCGATGCCTTGCCTATGCAACGAATTGACGCATAACTCGTCGCCCTGGATAACGGACGACAGCAAGCCGCCGGAAGCGACCTTAACCGTATGGACCGGACGGTACTGTTCGTCGCGAGGAATCTCTGGATTTTCGCGATGCGAGATCGCCTTGTGCGTCAACGATAGATCTTCGTGCAATGTGCCGCCACGGTAAACGTTCATCTCCTGCAAACCGCGGCAAATTCCCAATACTGGCATATCCAGTTCTTCCGCCACCATCAACGCAACCATCGACAGCCTGTCTCGCGGACGATCCGTCCTGCAGGCGACAATGTCGTCTTCAGCAAGCGCCCAAGCGCCACCGTTCCTGTCAAAGATCCCGGGATCGAGATCTGATTCGTCGCCAGTTAGAATAAGGCCGTCAAGACGACGCATCAGGTCGCGTAATCTCTGGAAAATCGCGTCGCAAGGCAGATCGCGGTCGATCGTCGGTAAGATGACGCACTCGACCGACGCGTGTCTAGTCAGCGCCTCGCCCTTTTGGGCCACTAGCGAAGAGTCCTCCCCATGACTCTGCAACCTCAGCATATCGCGGATCGCGCAATCTGATCTTCTGTGCCCGCTTCAGGTGCCAGAAAGGCACGCCTGGCGAAAGATGGTGTTCCAGATGATATTCATCAAGGTTCGCGCCGACCAGCAGTCGCTCGATCAAATTGCCTTTGCGGTTACGCGTCAAGTACACATCTTCGGCTTCGGTCTCACACATTGGCGAATGCTCAGCGAGTTCAATGAACCAGCCCAAGGCTTGGAACGTGGTTAGATATGGAACAAGCCAGAACAGCACAAGCAAATCCAGCGATTGCGTCAGGGCAAAGCCGAAAATGACAATCAGCCAGAATATCGCAAATCCATAGGTGTCGATGGCAGCACCCCGCCTGTCGATGTCTTTTTTCCCCTCACGAGAAATAAGAAACCGCTCACTCCATAGATAATGACATGGTCCGCCCCGCCTCACCGGGCAGGTTACGCTGAAGGAGCTCACTCGTAACTGGAGACCATCATGGACCATGCGACGCTCGTTGGGATCGACCTTGGCAAACACAGCTTTCACATCCA
>NZ_JAYMRT010000022.1:0-87739 GCF_038900515.1 Burkholderia sp. JPY481 | reverse complement strand
ATCCCCATAACCGCCTCGGTACACCCCGCGGTTTCCTCCCTCGAGCGTTGTCCAACGCCTGCCCGCATACGCCGTCGCTTACTCACGCGGCAGCAGACATGGGCAGGCGTCGAACAACGCTTAACGACAAGCGTCTTACGGGATCACGCCCGTCGAGGCTTCCTACACCCCACAGCGCAATGACCGGGTGGGACGCGATCAGCGGGCATCGATCGCTAGGCCGCGCCCACCCCGGAACCGACTCTATCCGCCAATCTAGATTACCCCGTAGCCATCGGTTCGCCGTGACGCCCGCGGTCGCGTTAGCGAGGCTGCGGCGCTGCGCGACGATCTTCCCGCACGTCGGTGGGTCACGCTCCCCTACCCGGCCACGGTGCCCGGTGATCAAGCCCACGCCGGTGTCTGAGACTGTTGCAGCTGGTTATTAACTGTTCATCGACCGCGTCAACGCCCGTCGCGGCTTCTGGAGCGAAGCCGGGAAACTGGCCAGTGCGGCCGGCCGGTACCGTCACGCGCAGTCAGTTGCGGACCGGACGCGGCGCCACCACGGGTTGGACTAGATGACGGCGCTCGCAATCGGACGGAATCTGTTTATCCACGGGAAGCGCCGGGCAGTAGTAACAAAATTGGTTGAAAAGTAGTAACAAAATTAGTTGTGTGAGCGGCAATCCAGCCGCCGCGACAATGTGTCCAGAAACGAAGGGGCGGATAGCCCCAACTATCCGGGCCTCTGTTTGCTCACAAGGAGGAGGGGAGCACCCGAGTCCCCGTCGTGGCCAGCCGGGGACTATTGGAGAGAATGCGCGTGGTGGCCGACATGCACATCCTTACGTACCCATTGGAGTGGCACACTACGGAAATTCAGCCCCGAGTCAGAAGCTTAAGGATCCGGTCATCGTGCTTTACATGAAGTGTGTCGACAACGAGTTGACGAGCACGTCAAAGTCACGCGATACTGTATGGGCATACAGTATTATAGGCATCGCCGTGACTCGTCCACGTTTGCCGCAGATGCCTTCGCTGACGCTGGCAGAACTGCGTCGTCTATGGCGACAGCATGCGTCCGGGTCCGAGTACGACGTGACCGTTCGGCGCCGGATAGCTGAGGTTGTCAGGATGCGCCGGCTCGTGGTTGAGATGGACGGCGCTGAGGAGCAGTTCAGCGGGCTTGGCGCGACGCGACCCGCTCGAATCTGGTAGCACTCGAGCGCCTGACGATTCTTCTCAACGTTGAACGTTCGCGCCCTGGTCGACTTTCGTCGGAATCGCCGCCGACACCAGGAGGCGCCATGAAGCGCAACCCCTGACGAACGCGATGGAAGCAGAGATTTACAAGGGTTACGCAATCTACGGGCACTCTATCCATGAGGGTGGGGTTTTTGCTGCCAGTGGGACTGTGCTGCGTACGGGGCGACTCGTTGGCACCAGCGGCGTGCTTGAGCTTTTTCATACGGAAGCAGAGGCGACGGCCGCCGGCATTTCATGGGCTCGGGAGTGGGTCGACGCCAATGCGTGAAAAGAAGTAGCGCTCGCGCCGGAAATGCTCACGGCCCATTCCTGTCGCTGAAGACAGGCTCCCAACTTGGACAGGTGCAGTAGAGATACGCGAAAGCGGACTCCGCCGTTAATGCCAAGGCCTGCGCTTCCTCTCGTGTTGCCGGTTCGATGCCTCGATACCAGCACTCGCCAACGACAATGCAGGACGTAAGAATCGTCCAGACCATGCTTCCCGCCTGTTACGCGAGTCGGGACGACCTGGTCACACGCCCGGCTGCGCGCCGCATAAACCTAGCGTCCGGGTAGGCGCTTTATCGCCGCAGCCAACGATTGTCGAGTGGACCAGTACGCTGCCCACGGGCCCTGCAACTTGAAGCTGAGAGAAAGTTTCCTCCAAAGGAAGGTGCTAGCGCGTACGTTTATTGGAGGCTGTACGTTAAAAGCGGACAACGAAGGTAAGCGTACAGAATCGCCAAGCGGCCAATTCCTTCGAGGGGACGATGCAATCCGGGTTCGCAGAGTGGATTTGCGTCTATGCCCACCGCGTGCGCAGGCGCAAGTTACCGCTGCCAATGCAATTAGCATTATCGTCCCATCGTGGCTCCAAGATCTCACTGCCAGTCGTCGCCTTCGTGCTCATGAGTCACTGTCCTTTCGCGCTTCGTGGGAATACCGACCCGCAGCGTCACCGGCGTCGCCTCGGCGAGGATACCGCTGGCAATTTTCTCGTCACATGGTGTTTCGTTCCTCTCGGTGAATTGGTGCATTGCAGCAATTTGTGTTACAGTGTCAGCTTGTCATTGCGCCCAGTCTTGCGCTTCCCAAGCGCCCGCGCGTGTCTGCGAACCGCGTTCATTGCCCGTTGCGATCCCCCGTTGTGCCCGCCTGTAGCCTTGGAATGTGCATGGCTTTCCCGCTCTGGCGTCGGCGGCCCGTGGACTCGCGATCGTTGGGCAAACCCCTCCTGGAGAATGTATGGCAAACGTTGATCGGAGCAACTCACGTCCGGACATAGCTACATCCGCGCCGACCGCGTCGGCCCGGCGCGCATCGAGGGGCAAGGCCGCCGCAACCCTGCTGCCGGTGGAAACAGTGTCGCGGGACGATGAGCAGCAGCGCCAGATGCGAGCACTCATCCAGCTCGGCAAGGAGCGCGGCTACCTGACCCATGCCGAAATCAACGATCATCTGCCGGACAACTTCGCGCAGACCGCTGCCATTGAAACCATTGTCAGCACCTTCAATGACATGGGCGTAGCAGTCTACGAGCAGGCACCTTCAGCGGAGGCGCTGCTTTTGAACGACGCGGCGCCGGCAGCCATGTCGGATGACCAGGCCGACGAGGAGGCCGAGGTCGCGCTTTCTACCGTTGATTCGGAATTCGGGCGCACGACCGATCCCGTCCGGATGTACATGCGTGAAATGGGCGCGACCGGATTGTTGACTCGCGCGGGCGAGGTTGAGATTGCGAAGCGCATTGAAGACGGCCTCCACGAAATGGTCCAGGCGATTGCGGCCTGCCCGGCGACCATCTCCGCGATCCTTCTATGCGCGAAGCAGGTTGAAGCCGGTGAGCTGCGCATCGACGAACTGGTTGATGGCATCAATGAGGAAACCGAATCGGTCGAACTGTCCTCGTCGGACCAGGCTGAAACGCCGGACATCGAGCAGACCATCGCTGACGATGACGACGCCGGGAGCGACGACGGCGAGGAGGACAGCGAGGTCGAAGACCGGGACACAGCGAGGGCGAACGAAGCGCGCCTGAAACAGCTCACGAGCGATAGCCTCGCTATATTTGCACGAGTGCGCGAACTGTTCGAGCAGATTTCCGGTTCCTGTGCTGCGCAGGGTAAGGGGCGCGTGACCCACGCTCACCTGTGCGAAGCTATCCAGCGCGAGCTGGCGCCCATTCGCTTTACGGCGCGAACCATCGACCGGCTATGTACCGACGTGCAACAGCAGGTCGCACAGGTGCGTGCGGTCGAGCGGCATATCCTGCAAATTGCCGTTGACCGGTGCGGCATGCCGCGCGAGAAATTCGTCGCGTCGTTTCCTGGACTAGAAACTGATCTCACGTGGACTGAAAACACGGCGGCGGCGTCGCGCGCGTACGGCGACGCGCTCGAACGTAGTCTGCCGGCAATTCAGGCCGAACAGCAGAAGCTTCTCGATATCGAAGCGAAGGTCGGACTGTCGTTGCAGCAGCTGAAGAAAATCAACCGGCAGATGATGGCGGCTGAGTCAAAGATGCGGCAAGCAAAGCGCGAGATGATCGAGGCCAACCTGCGGCTCGTGATCTCCATTGCGAAAAAATACGTGAACCGGGGCATGCACTTTCTGGATCTCATCCAGGAAGGAAATATCGGCCTGATGAAAGCCGTCGACAAATTCGAATATCGACGCGGCTGGAAGTTTTCAACCTACGCAACATGGTGGGTGCGGCAGGCAGTGACGCGTTCGCTTGCGGATCAGGCCCGCACGATCCGGGTGCCGGTGCACATGATCGAGTCGATCAACAAGCTGAACCGGATTTCCCGCGAGATCCTGCAGCAGACCGGACGCGAGGCTCATCCTGCCGCGTTGGCGCAGCGCATGGAACTGCCGGAAGAGAAGGTTCGCGGCATGTTGAAGGTCGCGAGGCAACCCGTATCGCTCGAGACGCCAGTGGGTGAGGATGCCGACGCGACACTTGGCGATATGATCGAAGACCCGATGGCGGCATCGCCCGCAGATGCGGCCGTGCAGGCGAACCTGCGCGTCGCAATCGATGAGGCGCTCGATGCATTGTCGCCGCGTGAAGCGAAGGTGTTGCGGATGCGTTTCGGGATCGATACATCGACTGACTATACGCTCGAGGAGCTGGGCAAACAGTTCGACCTGACGCGCGAACGCATCCGGCAGATCGAAAGCAAGGCAATGCGAAAACTGATGCACCCGAGTCGCGCCGCCAGGCTTCGGCCATTTCTCGACCATTAACGCGTAGACTCGTGCATAAGCGGGTTGGGCTGTTTCAGGGACGGCAGGCGCTCCCGATCGTCGACCGCATAGGCCGTTGTGGAGCGCACCGGGCCCGGACGGCTCAATGCGCTGCACGCCTCATCGGACAGCGGATCGTCGTACGCTACCGCCGACTCACAGCAGGACTGCCTGCTGCAGAAGTTCCAGAGCCTTCAATTCGTCCAATCGGCCCGTGCGTGCCTTACCTGCCAGCGTCTTGATCAACGCTTCCGCGATTGGCGCGATACCGACAAGGTTGTCCAGGCTGGTGACGGAAGCGGGGAGCGACACGGGGTTTTGCTGCGGGATTGCAGCGGCTGGAAGCAATTCAGCGGTGGGCGGTGTGATCACCGGCAGCTTGCCATCACTGCCTTCAGAGGAGCGACCGGCGGCCTCGGCGGAGGCACCGCTTATGTGATCTTGCTGGCTGACGACGATTGCCTCTGTCGCTTCTCCGACTTCCGCTGAAGCAGGCGAGGCGCTTTCTGGCTCAACCGGGACGCCCGTCCGCGCGCGCCGCGTGTGCACCTTCGAATTTGCGGGTCTTCCTGACGCATCGTCGTTCGCGGTGGCCGCAATCGGCTCATGTTGATCCGCGGACGCACGTCCGCGCGAAGCAGGAGTGAGCAGCCGTGACACCGACTCGGGAATCTCCGCTTCCGAGCGCGGCGAGTCCAACCAGCCAGTCGGCAAACCAAGTCGCTCCGTGAAACGGTTCGCCTCGACATCGTCCATGCGCTTCTTGCCATATAGCCGATGTGCCATGTTTGACTTGGTTATGGATAGGACTACACCAAGTCGTGCTTTGGATCCGTTGCGACCCGTGAGGACGTGGAGGTTCTGCCGTCGAATGTTTTCGACCGTAGCGCTGTCGTCTAACGCCAGCGGGTGCTGCCGGGTCGCTTCAGAAGAGGCTCTGGACTTCGGAGATGAATCTTTTCCTGGTGCATGGGTGCCAGTCGGTCTGGCCATCTGGCTTCGACTCTGTTTGACGGTCACCGGCGACCCGCCCGTTGCTCTCTTTGGCATTTCCGTTTCCTCGGACAGGTTATCTTCCAGCATGGGTTGTTGGCCGCCGATCGGGGCGGAAGTCGGTACTGGCGTTTCAGACTCAACCTCGGGCTCGTCGTCTGATTTGACAAAGTCGAGCGGTGACTTGAGACGGGCGATGGTTTCGGGCGCGAGCGCAGGATGGGGCTGATCAAAGAAACCGTGCGGAAGCCCAAGCGTGGTTTCCATATGAAAAGCGGTCTCGGGCGTGAATCTTTCGCCCTTCATCAGTTCGGCCACTCGCGTCATGTTCGAGTCGAGTCCGAGCGCGATATTCTCTGCGCCCACGGCATCGACGAGAAACTGAAATGATCGTGTTTTGAAAATCGACGCAGTCTGAGTGGAGTCTCGAGGCGGTGCCTTCACGTACGGTTGTCCCTGCCTGTTGGGCGGTGACTTTTTCATGTGACGAGGTTGGCGTTGGCCGCTGTCCCGAGGTCCCGCATGTCGTCCGCGGGGTTGACTCATAAAATAGGGCTCCGTGCGATCATTGATGTTCTGGCTCGTGAATTATAGACGAGGGTAAATTTCGAGCATCCGATGCGTTAGCCTGTCCATCTAGCGAGAACTACCCCCACGCGGCGCCCGAATGATGAAGAGCCCGAATCTATCATTGGCCGCGGCTTGTCATGCGACGCCAATATTGTGTTCGCGGATATGACTGATGCCGGCTAACCCTCCGTTTCTGCTCGACGCACGCCAGCATATTTTCGTGCGAAACAGCTCGAGCACCGGTCGGCGGGAATGGTCTTTGCGGCGGGCTAGGCTGCATCATTTTCGCGCCGGTCCTTTGCGACTGGTACCTGCAGATCATCCCATTCGAGGAGACAGTTATGGCGAGCGAAACGCTTCTGGTACTTCCGGGTAATGGAGGCGAGACCGAACGGGCTGCGGTGGGCAGTGCCGAGGGTCGCGCGGCAGTTAATCTTTTTGTCGATGTGGCGGAAAGGTTGTTCGAACTGAACCGCATGGCAGTAAAGACTTCAATTGACGAACAATTTGCGGTCGCATCGAAGGCGCTTGAAGAAAGGTCGCCGCTGGGCGCGTGGCGGCTGCAGGCGAGCTATGTCCTTGCCGGATCGGCGAAAGCGGCTGCCTACTGGCGCCATGCGACCGAAATCCTGCTGGACTCGTTTGCGGATGTCGTGAATGACGCCGAGCAACGCGTGAATCGGGGCTTCCTCGTGATGACAGGTGTGCTCGAAGATGCGACCGTTGGATTCGGGTCCTCGATTCTCACGGGAGACCAGGGGCCCGCGACACACAGCATGCAGGAAACGGCGCAGATTATCTCGCAACCCGAGGACGAAACTCCTGCTCGGCGGCGCGGTAGGGCAGATGGATAGGCCGCGTCAACGTAGTGCGGGTTCGACGCGGACCAGTACGCGCGGCCACCCTCGCTTGGCCGGGGAAGTCGGATCAGACGAAAGAGCGGCGCGGGCGCACGCCGCGGCCGGCGTGCGCGAATCATTTGTGCCTTTACGTGTGCATCGGTACGTCGCGTCGAGAGCCGAACGCATCGGCCGCTCTAACGGAAACCTAGATGATGAACCTGAAACCTGCCGAGCAGAAACCATCATGATCAGCGGTGCGACTGCCTTCAACACCGCGAATAAGTCCTTTAGCCCCGCCGACAAGAAGCGCCAGACCAATCGCCAGTTGGAGGGTAATGGTCGCAAGATTGGTTGGCAGGCCCGTTCGGGAAAGGAACATGGCAACCACCGCCTCCGTTCGATGCCCTCCCTGGAGCGGTTGTTCCGATGCACGAAAAGTCACCACCTTATAGATGACGTAGACGCCAACCAGTGCGCGGCTAAACAACGCCCGGACGTACGAAATTGGTGTAGCACAAACATGGCGGCGCTTCTCGGCCGCGATGATGGCGGACACCATCATCTCGAACGACAGCTCCATCACCGGCAGATACACTTTCCAGTGGGATTCAGGTTGACGGAGACCCGCGTTAGCTTCACCGAACTCACATTTTCGGACCATCATCGGCCCTTGGGAATTGCCCGAAGCGGTCGTTCAGCATAGCGGCTGCATGTCGGTTGCATCGGCAAACTCTGTCTGCCCCTTACCCCGCGTTTTCGCCCGGTACATTGCGCTATCCGCGGCACGCATCAATGTTTGGGTGTCGAGAGAGCTGCCTCCGGTGCCTTCCGTCAGCAGCATGCACACTCCAATGCTGGCCGAAACGGCAGTCCGATGTCCGCCAGCGGTTCGCACGTTGCTCAGGATGACGTGAATACTATCGGCGATTCTGAGCGCGCCTTCCTGGTCGCATACGTGGTGTGCAAGGACTACGAATTCATCTCCGCCCAATCGTGCGAGCGTGTCACCGCGGCGCATCCGGCTTACCAGGGCCATGGCAAAACTCCGCAGCAATTCGTCACCTACCGCATGTCCGTGTGCGTCGTTCACTTCTTTGAAACCGTCCAGGTCTATCAGGAACAAGGCAGTCTGACCGACTTCGGTACCTCGACCGGTCAGCGTTCGCCCAATCACCTGCTCAAGTCGGAGGCGATTGCTTAGCCCCGTCAGGGGGTCAGTCGCAGCCCGCTTTTCGAGTCGATACACCAGCACCGCCAGGTAGAGGGATATTGCTGCAACGCTAAACGTCAAACCCAGTCCGGCCTCGATGTTTGTCCGCCACCACGGTTGCCAATACATCAGGCTTACGAATCCAGCGAGCGCCACCGCACATGACAGCGCCAGCATTCGTCGGCCGTAACGGCAGCCGGCACCCACCAGTAACCAAAAAACCACCCAGAGCAGCGGAAGCGCGGCCCTGCCGCCAATTGCCAGAGCTGTCGTCACCGTTGCCTGGTCGACAACCGTGGTGAGAGTTAACCGGAGGTGTGAGCGCGCTGGTCCGACCTTCGTGGCGACGTACGTCATGATACCGAACACCACGTAAATCGCGACCGTCACCATCGTTGAGTAGGCGACTGTCGAATGACAAATCAAGGTGAAAGCCAGGTACGCGAGCAGAACCACGGTTCCAAAAACCATGCGCAATATCGCTTGTTCCTTCTCGGGGTTCTTCGGAAACACCCGCCACATCGCTTGCTCGCGCCAAGAATGAAGATCCGCCTCGGCCATCCCAACCACCCCGCTAGAGTCCAATAACTGCCGTGTGGGCAAAACTTCGTATTTGTTCACTTGGGGTCTCCACGAGTGAGACCCGCCGTTGGAATCCATCTTAAGATAATTTATGCAATCGCCGTGAATGTTCTACATACGAAATATTTGTGGCTGTAGGAGTGTGCTGACAAGAAAAGATCCACCAAACGTTTGCTTGTCATTGAATTGGACCTTTCCAGCTCACCTTAATCGTTTGCGGAAGAAGGTGATGCCGCCACCTTCGTGAGGTGAATGCACGACAAGTTGCGTGGAAGCTCACCGTAAGACTGACGGGGAAGGAGAGGCCGCCTGTCAAACGGCAATGCACAACTGCGGGCGAAGTGTTGGGGCGTTGCGAGGTCTCGCTGCAGCCGCAGTCCCTCAATGTCTCCGGCTGAAGTGCAACTAACGGTCAAAGTCATCCACCACCATGCCGAGGCTTCGCCCGAAAACCAGCTGCCAAAAGGGTGATCAATCCGGACTGTCGTCGCGCCAGGATGCACTTGATTACCGGTCGATGCCGACTGAGCGCACGGCTCTATGGTGCAAGCCGCGGGTTGGAGGCAGACGATGGATGAATCTGACGCAGCATGTCGAAATGGATTAGTCTTGCGAAGGCGAGCGAGGGGCTGTCCCGGGAGTTCCAGTCGGGTATCCTCCTTTCGATGAGACCAGTGAAAGCAGAAACAATGAATGACCTGATACTGCCTGAAGGCGCCTAAAGCGACACACTCGCTGACGTGGTCAAGCTATTGGAGGAGGGTCGCCGGACAGCGGCGCGGAGCATCAATGCGCTGATGACGGCGACATATTGGCTGTCGGGCGCCGGATCGTTGAATCTGAGCAGGGTGGGCAGGGGCGCGCCGCTTACGGGCAGGCGCTCCTGCAGCGACTTTCCGCAGATCTGACGAGGCAGTTCGGTCGGGGTTTCGGTGCAGACAATCTGGAATTGATGCGCCTGTTCTACCAGAGCTATCCGCCGGGTGAGATTTCCGAATCAGTGATTCGGAAATCCCGGACACAGGAGCCCAAGACAAAATCCGAATCGCCGGTTCGGATTTTCTCGCTTCAACAGTTGGCCGAGCGCTTCCCCTTGTCCTGGACGCACTATGTGCGGCTGATGCGACGGATGCGCTCGCCCGAAGAGCGTGCGTTCTACGAAACCGAAGCATTGCGCGGCGGCTGGAGCGTGCGACAGCTCGAACGGCAGATGGACAGTTAGTTCTACACGCGCACATTGCTGTCCAAAGATATGCGTGCGATGCTCAAAAAGGGCACTGTCGCAAAACCCGGCGACCTCGTGACGCCAGAAGAAGCAATGAAGGATCCTTATGTCCTCGAGTTCCTGGACCTCAAGGACGAGTACTCCGAAAGCGACCTTGAAGAAGCGCTACTCCATCGGCTCGAGGACTTCCTGCTCGAGCTGGGTGGCGACTTCACATTAGTCGGGCGGCAGCGGAGATTACGGATCGGCGACAGCTGGTTTCGCGTGGATCTGCTCTTCTTTCACCGGCGGCTGCGATGTCTGGTGATCATCGATCTCAAGCTGACCGAGCTGAATCATGCTGACGTCGGCCAGATGCATATATGTACTGCAATTACGCGAAGGAACATTGGACTTTACCCGATGAGAATCCGCCGGTCGGCTTGATCCTTTGCGCGAGAACAAACGCGGCAATCGCGCGCTATGCGCTTGACGGCCTGCCTAACAAAGTGCTTGCCGCGGAGTATCAAACCGTGCTTCCGGAAGAGCAATTACTTGCTGACGAACTCGCGAAAACCCGCCGTGAATGGGAGGCGCAGCATCCCATCCTGCACGACTCCCAAACCTGACGGACGAGCTACGCACACAATTCGGCCAAAGGCGCCGTGTGAGCGGATCGGTTTTACGTCAGCGATGCGGCCGATTGCGACATTGTCGGCATGAAGCAAAGGAGCGGCAGCTTTCTACATCCGCGAAGTCACACTTTCGACCCGCTCCGGTCAGATAGCTTTCTCCGAACCGGTCGGTCAGCCAAATTCAGGTTTTGCGAACCAGGGTGCCGGTAAGCGGCCATTGGCGAGCTGACCCTATCGGCCCGACTACCATCTGCACGATCCGCGCGTCCGCAAGACGTAGACCAACGGACGCACAGTGCCGCACGCTCGAAGAAATAAATACCCCGAAGCAACTGCGACCCGACAAGATTCGCTATACCGGCGCTCAATCACCGCGGAAAACGGCCCATGCGACAGTGACATAAGGCTCAAACGGCGAGTGAGCCACCGTCAACGTAGAGCTCGACGCCTGCGATATAGCTGCTTTCGGTCGACGCCAGGAAGAGCACGGCGCGCGCTATCTCATCTGGCCGGCCCAAGCGCCCCATCGGCACGAGTTGCTTCAGCATATCTTCGACTCCCGGCCGCGCATCGAGGTAGCTCCGCATTGGGCGTGTCTCGGTGCCGCTCGGCGAGACCACGTTCACGCGGATGCCTCGCTCCCTCAGGTCTGCCGTCCAGCTTCGCGCGAACGACCTCACAGCCGCCTTGCTTGCGTTGTAAAGCGACTGGCCAGGAAAGCCTTTGCTGCCAGCCACCGAGCCATTGAGGACGACAACGCCACCTGACGAAAGTAGCGGCAAAGCCTTCTGCACAGTGAAGAGCGTGCCACGCACATTGAGGCCGAAAAGTTGGTCGAACCCCGCCTCGTCGATGGTGCCGAGCGGTCGCGGCTCGACTTCGGCAACGCCAGCATTTGCGAAAACGACGTCGAGTCTACCGTGGTCGCGCCGGATGCGCTCATAGAGTCGATCAAGATCGGTGAGGTTACTTGCGTCCCCCTGAACGCCGACGGCACCGTTGCCGATTTCTCGTATCGCCTCGTCTAGTCGACTTTGCCTGCGGCCCGTGATGTAGACCTGGGCTCCTTCGTCCGCGAAAAGCCTGGCGCTCGCAAGGCCGATGCCCTCGCTGCCGCCGGTGATCGCCACAACCTTGCTCTCGAATCGCTTTGCCATATAGAAGATCTCTAGGTTAAGTGGAGAATTGCTCCACTTAGTATATGGAGGCATCATCCACTTATCAAGAAAAATCAAGGCAAGGATGAAGAGCAAGCGTTCCACGACCGACGAAGCACCGCTGCGTGCCGACGCAGCCCGCAACCGGCAACGCATTCTCGAAGCGGCGGACGCGCTGTTTCTCGAACGCGGCGCTGAGGCCTCGCTCGACGATATCGCGAAGCGTGCCAACGTTGGTATCGGCACGCTCTATCGTCGCTTCCCGACGCGCGACGCGCTCCTCGCCGCGACGAGTGATGAGCGCCTCCTGTCACTCGCCGAAGCAAGCCGCGCACGCGATGACAAGCTGGAACCGAACGCTTCCGTACGCGCCTTCGTCAAGGAGCTCGTGAACCACGCGACCCACTATCGCGGGTTGGCTGCGTTGCTGGGAACGGTACTGCAGGAAGGTACCGCTGGCTGTCGCGCCGGGCGTGAAGAGGGGCGCCGGCTGCTCCATCGTGCCCAAATGACAGGGACGGTTCGCAAGGACGTCTCGGTCGACGATCTCGTGTGCGTAGTCACGGCGATCGCTCTCGCCGTCGAGCAAGGCGGCGCGACGAAATCGCGCGTTGCCCACCTGGTGGATCTCTTCCTCGACGGTATAGGCAATACCTAGGCGGCGTGAAGACATTAACTTGTTTTTTGCTTTAAACAGGCAGCATGGGCAGTGATTGGATCTGAAGCCGACATGGGCTGGAGGACAGTGAAGGTGCGCTCGGGGTTTCGCTGCGTCAGTCCGCTCCCTGAACCCACCGCTCCGAAGCAATGGGATGGACGCCCCCACCCGAAACGGCATCTGCGTGCCAAAGTGGAGTTGCGTATCAACCACTTCACGGACGGGAGCGCCCATCATGAAGGCTACAACCATTGGTATCGATCTGGCAAAAAACGTGTTCCAGCTTCACGGTGTCGACGGGCACGGCAAGGTAGTTCTGAAGAAGCAGATGAAGCGCGAACAGATGGCGACGTTCTTTGCGAATCGCGCTCGTTGGCATGGAGGCTTGCAGTGGTGCCCACTACTGGGCACGCAAGCTGCAAGGCATGGGTCACACCGTAAGACTAATGGCGGCGCAATTCGTCAAACCCTACGCAAAAACGAACAAGAACGACGTTGCTGACGCCGAGGCGATCTGCGAAGCCGTCGCCCGACCGAACATGCGCTTTGTGCCAATCAAGAACATCGAACAGCAGGCGGTGCTGGCATTGCATCGGGCACGCCAAGGCTTCGTCAGCGCACGCACGGCACAGGCCAATCAGATCCGCGGCCTGCTCAGCGAGTACGGCATCGTCATCCCTCAAGGGATTGCGCATATCGCCGGATGCGTGCCAGAGATTATCGAAGACGCTTCCAACGAATTACCCGGACTGTTCCGGCAACTGATTCAGCGCCTCATGGACCACCTCAGGGTGCTTCACCAGCAAGTCCTCGACACGGATGCCGCGATCAGGACATGGCACCGACAAAGCGATATGTGCCGCAAGTAATGGCCAGAACGATTAGCCAATGACCGATGCTGAGACTTCCCATATCGAACCTCTAGAACTAGAAAAACGTTGAACGATGACGCGCAGCTTTTCCGCACGTTCCGGAAAGTAGCGGGTTCCGGTGTAGCCCCCATTGTCAAATCCGAAGCGATCCCGTCTCATTGAGCCATTTGCGGAATCGAAACCGTGATTGCCGCCACCAATGCGTGTCACCCGCAGAGGCAAGAAAGCTCCGGTTGTCCCAGCCGTGATTTGCGTTCACAGCGTTCGAAGCGTTCGCTGCCGACGCAATTGCGGACCTTCTCAAACGCAGAAGCCAGGTGTGAAAACGCTAGCGTTTACGCACATTCGGCATATCGAGACATGCTAGTGCCGTGACGATCGCGAATACCGACTCTGGCGTCCGCATCGGCTCAGGTGTCAGGATTCGCTGCGACGAAGCTCTGGAACGCACCGTAAGTCGGCTGGATCGGTACCAGACTGTTCGAGACGATGCCGAACGTCTGGTCACCACTCGTCAAGTCGTAGTACATCACCGACTGAACCGCAGACGTCTTGCGCGCCGCATAGAATTCGCCGAGTTGCTGACTGACGTAGGTCGCGCGGAACGCTTCGGTATCTTCGGGGGCGGCGTTCCATTCGGAGATGATGAACGGCACTCCATAGCGCGCCTTGCAGTAGATCGGCAGGTTGAAGCCTGGACCGGCACCGTCCGAGCCTACGTCGAAGATATCGCCATAAGGCTGGTAGTTGTGCCACGTCGTGATGTCCCAGCGAACCTTAGGGTAACCGCTCGTTCCATTCGGCTGCAAGCCATCCCATAGCATGTCGGAGGCGGCGATATCCGCCACGCAGAAGTTGATGCCGCACTTGGCGTTCGGCTGCACGGATTTGATGCCATCGATCATGCCGCGCATCGCGCCGCGCAACATCGGCCAGTTCGCGTTGTTGAAGTCGCCCCTGCCTGTTCCGGCCGTTGCCGAATTCAGGATGATCGCCCCGTCGCGGGTCAGTTCATTGCCACATTCGTACATCGTGACGCCATACGGCGCCAGCGCCGTGGCAATCGCCGCAGCCCCTGAGAATGAAGCCTGATAGGCCGCCGATTCACTCGTGTACAGGTTGTTGTTTGTGTCACGGAGCCCGTATTCGACGAGCGGGAAAAGCGTCAGTCCGGCGGACTTGAAAGCGCTTGCCAGGGCTACCAACGCGTTTATCTGGGTCGGCGTGTTGAAAACGCCGACGCGATACGTCGTGCATCCTAGCGCACGCAGCGCGCCGACGACCTGCGCGGGCGTAAACGGATAATCGTAGTGCCCGTTGATGCCGTAGAACGCGCCCGGCGTCGCCGCCGCGGCGATACGCGGGTCCGTACACGGTAACCAGTTGCCGTTCCATGTCAGGACAGAGAACTGCCCGCCCGTCCCCGACTGGTAGATCATGCCGCCATACCACAACAGCAGGCTCACGTTGGAGGAGGACGGATCCTTGACCTTGTTCTTGTAGATGTAGCCGTTCGAAAGCGTCCAGATGTTGCTGGACTTGTCGATGATGTAGGCGGCGGACGGAATCGTCGTGCCGTCTGCCGAAGTGCCGCCAAGGCGCGGATCGATACACGACGTCCATCCCGACCCAAGCCACTGATAGAAATTGCCGCTCGTGTTTTCCTGGTACACGCTGCCGTTGTACCACAGCAGCATTGTGACGTTGTACGAGTAGGGGTCTTTGGTCCCGTTCCTGTAGATATACCCGTTGGAGGTCGTCCACACGATGCCGGAGGCGTCGATAATGGACGTCGCCGGCGGGGTTGTCGTGCCGTTGGCCGAAATATTACCCCCGACGCGCGGATCGACAGAGGGTGTCCAGCCCGTCCCAAGCCATTTGTAGAAATCCCCGCCCGTGTTCTGCTGGTAGACGCTGCCGTTGTACCACAGCAGCAACGCGACGTTGTACGAGTAGGGGTCTTTGATCCCGTTCCTGTAGATATACCCGTTGGAGGTCATCCACACGATGCCGCTGGCGTCGACAATGGATGCCGCAGGCGGGGTTGTCGTGCCGTTGGACGAAGTGCCCCCGAGGCAGGGATTGGAAGCCGGTGTCCATCCCGACCCAATCCACTGATAGAAATCTCCGCTCGTGTTTTGCTGGTAGACGCTGCCGTTGTACCACAGCAGCATCACGACATTGTACGAGTAGGGGTCTTTGGTCCCGTTCCTGTAGATATACCCGTTGGCGGTCATCCACACACTGCCGCTGGCGTCGACAATGGCGGACGCCGGCGGGGATGTCGTGCCGTTGGCAGAAGTCGTACCGTTGGCCGCAATGAGGCGCGGATCGACAGAGTTTGTCCACCCCGTCCCAAGCCACACATAGTAATCCCCGTTCGTGTTCTGCTGGAAGACGCTGCCGTTGTACCACAGCAGCATTGTGACGTTGTACGAGTAGGGGTCTTTGGTCCCGTTCCTGTAGATATACCCGTTGGAGGTCGTCCACATGATGCCGGAGGCGTCGACAATGGACGCTGCCGGCGGGGTTGTCGTGCCGTTAGGTGAGGTGGATACGCTGGCGTTTGCCTTGGCCGCACTGCTGTTGCTGCGAGGCGCAGTGGCGTCGCTGTTGCTCCCGCCACCGCACGCAACCAGTACATAGCTGCTTGCAGCTGCCGTCAGGCAGCCGAGAAATCGTCGTCGATTGATCACAGAAATAATCCGCAGCCGGAAGACCCGGCCAAATTCAGTTGGTAAGCGCTCGAGTCACACGGGTCTGACGTGCGCCAGAAAGTGGTTGCACCTTTTAATTCGGTATGCTTATCAAACCGCTGCAATACGATCGGACGACGGCTCCCAGGCGTTCATCAAGGCGCCGCGTTTTCTATCGAACTGCTTGTCGGAGGGATTTCGATTACCGGAGCGATCCTCACTTGATCTGCCTTTGCGCAGCCAGCGAGCGAATTCGCAAAAAGGGAATAAGCGATAGTGATTCGGTAGTAATTACCTTTTCGAGCCTCGCGTCAGGTAAGAGATACTACTGGATGTCGGCAGGAAGTGGGCCGGAGGTTAGAGCACGGCGGAAAATAGGCTTATTCTTGCGATTAAAAGGCGCCCGCAGGTTACTTTTTTCGCGGTCTGCGAATCGGAAGCGACGAACGTCCAGACGGTGGTGGACGATGAGCACTTTTCCACGGGGTATCTTTCCAATGATCTCGGGGAGCGTTCAGGGCCGGAAAGTGACCTTGCCCCTGTTTCACGAATCCCATAGCTGAAGTGTGTTGGCTGGAACTCGATCTGGCAGGTAGTCTGGGCCGATAGAGAAGACGCGATCAATGGGAATGAGTTTCTCCCTGGCGAGTTGTAGTGAATCGAGAAAGGTGCGCATCGGGGCCTTGCCGTAACACCATCGTCCCTGATGTTCCCGTTCATTGTTGTACTGGTCGACCGCCGCCCCATCGACGGATGTTCGCTAGGCTGATCGCGCACCCGGGGCGCGTCTTGCTCCGGGACTTCTAGGGAAAACTTCGGTACTTTCCTGTTCACGGCTCCATTCTCTCGAGAGCTGGAGTCTGCACGGAATCCGCGGCGGTTGCACTTGTTCTCGGACGCCGCGGAGTGGCCCCGATCGACAGCGACGGGCTCCGCAGCAGCTGGTCGAACTCGATTCGCCCTCGTCAAATATCACGACGATAGGTTTGTCTCGGCAAACCCTCGGCGAATCATATTGGCAATTAGTTCAGCGCAACTTTCTGCCGCGACCACGAGAACGGCATCGAGCCCGTTCGGTGCGTTCTTCGTCGGATCAAACGTGAACTTCGTCCATTCCATCGGCGTGGTCTGTCTGTGAACGATAATGCGGTGGAAGTTCGGCACGTTGTAATTCGTTCCCGCGGGGTTCAACACGTAGGGATCAAACGAGCACGGGGTAGCCTCAGTGAACGGAGTCGATGCGTCATAGACTTGCGTAGCGGGCTTGGCGTTTTCGTGAAGGTGGTCATGCGGGACATGACTGTCCAGGTTAAATGAATAGAAGAGCCTACCCTGACCGCTAGCCTGTTGAATGAAATGAACGCGTCCCGCCCACGCGTCGGTTCAGAAGACGTCGTTACTGCGAGACCAATAGCAACAACGTTCGGGGCACAAAATCTACGGGTGTACCGGCGCCTGGAGGAACCAAAATGACCTGTACGACGGTGGGTTTGTATATCGCGAAGAATGTGTTTCAGGTGCATTACATCGACGAAGAGACAGGCGAGATCGCGAATAAGCCGATCAGACGCGCGAGATTTTTGGAGCACTTTGCGAACCGTGCCCAATGCATGATCGGGATGGAGGCGTGTAGCGGAGCGCATCACTGGGCGAGACAGTTTACGAAGATGGGCCATCAGGGAAAGCTGATACCGGCGGTCTTCGTGAACGCGTTCAATATACGTAACAAGAATGACGCAGCTGACGCACGAGCGATCTGGCTGGCTGCACAGCAGCCCAGCAAGTCGATCGCAGTGAAGACCGAAATGCAGCAGGCAATGCTGGCTCTGCACCGGATGCGGGACCAGCTAGTGAAATTCCGCACGATGCAAATCAACAGTCTGCGGGGACTGCTCACCGAATATGGTGAAGTGATGGGCAAAGGCCGGGTGGCATTGGATAAGGCGATACCGGACGTGCTGGCAAGTGTTGCCGAGCGTCTCCCAGCAGCGCTAATCGATACGCTACGTGAGCAGTGGAATGGGCTCAGAAAAACTGGATGAGCAGGTCGCGGCAATCGAGCGACGGATGCGCGCATGGGTCAAGGAAGACCGAGCTGTAAAAGCGATCAGTGATATAGACCTATCATGACGATGCACTCCCGTCGATCGATGTCTTCCAGGATAGCCAAAATCTCGCTTCTTGGGCGGGTTTTTCAACAGAATCAACCTGAATGCGACGTTCGCTGTTGCGTTTCAACTGCCACTTACACTACTTACATATGGAAAGTGGCGCTTCACTCGGCTTCTGCGTTAAATTGGCTTCGACCTGTTTTGCATATGTTCGGGCCGCGCCAGGACGGTCAGATTTCATCTGACCTGCGTGTAAAACCGCCGTGGTGTTGGCAGGATCTCACAGGATTCCTCGGCCTGTTTTGCCATCGGCAGTGCTGCATACGTCGCACACCTATCCAGGACAAACCCGCACCATTCGATCGTTATATGTGGGGGCGCGCACCGAGACCACCAAATATCTGTCGACTCAGCGGGGCTTTGCCTCTATTACTTGGGTAGTCCGACTGCGAGGGCATCGTCGCAGGCAACCCGTCGATCTGGAAAATCTCCACCCTCGCTTTGGGGTGCGATACGGCATCGCCCGCGCTATTTCCGCTTATCCCGACTTCAGCAGAACGCTGTCCGACAATCTTTGCAAACTTGCGTCAGAACTATGACTATGAGCTTAAGGGTCAAAAATCTCGCATCGGCGGCACTTCAAAGCGGTTTCGACGACAAGGAGCCAGCCACCGCGAATCGTACGAGCATTTCCGCGTTGGCACCTTCTGTCACTGTCGTGATGGCCAACTTCAATGGAGAGAACTGGATCGGAGAGGCGATCAGGTCGGTCCAAAGACAGAGCCTCGCGGATTGGGAACTGATCGTTGTTGATGATGCGTCAACCGACGCCAGCACTGAGATTGTCCGCGCCGCTGCTGCTAACGACCCACGTATCGTTCTCCTCACATCTTCTTCCAACGCGGGACCCTCGGTCGCGCGCAACCGTGCGCTGGCATGTGCGCGAGGACGCTGGATCACGATCCTCGACAGTGATGATGTGTTTGCGGACGGACGCCTTCAGTCGATGCTCGCAAGGGCCGAATCGGACGGCGCGGGCATTGTAGCGGACGACTTGCTCATCATGAGCGAAAGCGGCTCGCTGACCGGGTATTCGCTGCTTGGCCTGCGGACCGCGAGGACCGTCGATGCCGTTGCGCTTGTCAAAGCGCCGCAACTCGGCTATCTGCAGCCCATGATCAGAACCGAACTGCTGTCAGAGCTTCGGTATGACGAGCGGGTTCGCTCCGCCGAAGACTTCGATCTTTTGTTGCGCGTGTTGGTCAGGCACGAAGCGGAAATGGTCGTCTATCCGGCTATGGGTTACCACTATCGCAGACGTGATGATTCGCTTTCCACAGACAAGTCAGCGGATCGACGGGCGCTTCGAGGCATGCTCGAAGCAAACGCGCGTTTCCGCGCATCGCACGCGCTGTCAGGAAGGTTAGCCCACGCGTGTGCGCATCGACAGCGAACCCTCGAAACCCAGCTTCGCTGGGTCGATGTCACCGAGGCAGTTCGTGAAAGGCGTTTCGCACAAGCCTTTCGGCACACAATGCATCACCCTTGGGTCCTCAGTTGCGCCGCGCGATTCCTTGCGAAGCATTTTCACTTTCTCGTACTCAGAAACAAACGCCGCGCCGTGACTTTGGGACTTTGAGCTGAGACGCGACGGATGCCGGCACGTCCGCAACGGATGGTGCGGGCGCCCTTTGGGGCGCGGGCGATGCCTGCGATTTTCCAGAACAGCGTGGCTCGAGGCGGCCGCTCAGGGGCGGCATTTGATCAGATGCACGCGTGCAAAATTTACCGCAACTTCAGCACGGCCACGTCCCATTTGAATCGCGTCGACGCGTGTGTGATACGGACACGATCGAGTTCGTCGAAGGCCGCCTTCAACCTGTTCCACGTCCGTATTCCGTCGTCGTGATACCAGATACTGACGATCAATAGCCCACCGGGCGCGAGACAGCGCGCGAGTCGACGAATCTGTTCCTCCGGTTCTTCCAGGTAATAAAGCATCTCGTTGAAGACGATAACGTCGAATATCTGCGAAGGCTCAAAGGTAGCGGCATCGGCGACGGCGAATTCCGCTCCATCGATATTCGCCTGGCGGGCCTGCTCAATGGCGACTTCGGAAAGATCGATGCCGAAATAGCTAGAAATCGAGGCGCCCGAAAGCCAACTTGCAAGAACGCCAGCGCCGCATCCAACGTCGAGCACTCGCGCGGCGGGTTTCAGGTGCTTGCAATACCCGGCGATCACGCTATAGCGGGCAATCTCCGGCGTCGTCCCCAGATAATCCCAGGTGCCCGAGCCGTACGCCTGATTCCACGTCGCATCCGAGATTGAGACGCTGTGAGCCGGCAGTATCCTGGCCCTGATCGCTGGGGGGACAAACCTTTTAACAGGCCACTTTATGGCTTTACCCAGGAATCCGTACACTCCTCTTCTATCTGTCGGATTAAGCATGGTCGGCTCTCATGTCAAACCAACTGACGCTACGTGGCTTCTTCAGGCCAGCACCCGATATCCCCGCGCGACTTTAGGTGCGCGGCAGAATCGTCATTAAGCCTGCTGTAACGGACTGTCTGTCGCGATTACTCGGATTGGCCAGCAAGCGTTCGAATACGTTGCTGGTGATACGGTCGACGACAGCATGACTTTCGGCCTGCGGATCCATGAGGACGCGAGCCCAATCTGTCGTGCCTGCGTTGAAGACGATGCCCGGCTGAACTCCTCTTCCAGCCGCCCGCTGCAGTACGCCAAATACGCCGCGTCCGCCGACGTCCCATCCATTCAGCGCGCTTGTCATGCCAAGCACGTGGAAACCATTGGGGTCCGGCGGCAAGCCGTCTACTTCGTAGCCCACCAGACGATCTTCGGCACCAAAAATGTCTCCGTTGTTCAACTCCGTACCGGCGAGCGCCCAGTGGCTCGCGTCCTCGACCCGGAATCCGGTTGCTGAGCGCTCGCGCCGGATCCAGCCACCACGCAGTAGACGCCATTCTCCCCACCAGCCGCCGCCATAACCATAACTGAGCCCGATCAGGTCGCTTTCGTCGTGACCGGGCCAATTTTCCGCGAGGCGAGTCACGCGCAGATCGGGAGCATCAGGGCTGCCGCGCGAAAATTCGATTGGCCGATAGCAGGTGTTTCCACTAAAGATCGCGTAGTGTCCGCCGTTTGCAATGAAGCTGGCCATCCTGTCACGCATGCGCCTGCTCCAGTATTCATGATGACCCACGCTAAGCACGCAGCGATACTGGGTTAGATCAAGCCGGTCACCATCATCGAGGTCCAGGTCGGAGTAGAAGTCGCAAGCAATGTTCTTCGCCTGCAGCCAGCGCACGAACTTCGCGTCCCAGTGTGGGAACTGTTGGCGCGGGGACCGAGGTTCATAGGGGTCGGCAGGCTCGCCGAACTGCGCCCCGAAGCCGCCACCTGGTCTTAGCAGGGTCACGGTCGTGACAGGTTTCTTACGTCGAACGGGATCATGATAAAAACCGCCGCCGCCGATCGAGTTGTACGCCTGATACGTCGCGACAGGCATGATGTAAGCGACCGACGCCGATGGTCGCGGAGGGCGCGCGACCAACATTGCCATACTTCTGCTGTCCGGCGGCAGCCCGTATAGAGGCTCATGCGCGGCGCAGTTGCGCCCCAGCGGGCGCACGGGCTCGCCGTTGGCGCGCACCTCGTAAGCCACCGCGACATACACCCCCGACGTCGCATCGGCTCGATCGAAGCGAAACCGGAAGCTCGGCCACCGCCACGCAGCGTCGCAACGCGTTGCGGTTCGTCCGCGCGGCGAAGTCAGCACCCATTGGCCACTCACGCTGTCGCAATCCATCGCGCCGCGGTCCTCTACAAGGATGCCGCAGTGGAACTCGAGCGCTTCTCCGATACCTTGCCGGTAGATTGCAACAGAAAAGCGGCGCCCTGGCTCGACGGCGAGTTCGAAAATGCCGCCGGCATCGTAGGCGGGCGCGAGCGGATATAACCTCATCGATCACTTTCTCCGATCCTTGACGAAGCTGCACGTGGACGAGATGGCGGGTCATAGTGGCAACCATGTCCCGCACCGGGGCAATTTGACGCGGAGTTACTCACTGCGACGTGAATGCTTTGGGCGCCCTTTGGGTCTGTTCGGAATTGGCAAAATGATACCTCCCGCGCTCCGCTTTCAATTCCACGGTATGCGACATAAGATACGCGGTATGCGCCGAGTGACATCGAAATGCTTGATCACCGGGCTGTTCAGCGAGTCGGACTATCCGACGCTTGCCAGCATGTCGGAGAAATTCGCCGTCAGGCTCGCGGCGTTGCTATATTCTGACGCGTCGGGCTGCTCTCGGCCCGATGTGATGCGTTCGCCGTTCGCCCGGCGCCCACCTCCGCACACCTAATTGCTGGGCAGCGAATGTCCGAACGGACACAAATTCCTTTTCAATGAGCCACGGCATCCGGGCTAAGTGCAATCTGTCTGAGCAGATTCAACAGCAGATCAGGAGCGGCACCTTTCTGGCCGTGCGCTGCCGTTCGACGACCCACAAAGCTGTCGTCCGCCCGGACCGGACATCACTGCAAGGTTAAGCTCGCCGTGAGCGTTACGAGGATATGGGGAAGGCTGCTTGCAATTGCGCTGCCGGTTCGGGCAGCCCGGCCACATAAACCCACGGAAAGATGCCACGCTCATGTTTGTCGCTGAACACCAGTTGCATGCCGTAAGCGGCCGGGCGAATCTCCAGAATGACGATATCGGGCGACACGTCGAGCGCCGTTCCATCGAGCCGTCGCCGCCGACATTCGGCGCAAGGGCACCCCATGCGCAGCGCGCGGGACGTAAGCCGTTGTGCCGGTCCCTCATCCCAATGCAGGGTTAGCGTCTCAGCGTCGAATTCGATCTGCCGCGGACTCTTCATGGTGTCACTGGCTCGAGCTGTTGCAGCGCAATTCTGGCCGCCTTGCGCACTTCGGGATCGCTGTCGCCCGACGCTTCGCGCAGTGCCGCCGCTGTCGATGGGTCGCGCAGTTCCCCGAGCGCGAGCGCCGCTTCCTTGCGCAGATTGCTGATCGCGTGCGCCAGCAGTGCTACGAGCGGCGGTGCCGCGGCACGGTCGCCCAACTGTCCCAACGCGCGCGCGGCACGCAGGCGCACCTGCCAGTAGTCGTCGTCGAGCGCGACGATCAACGCGTCGCGCGCCGATGCGACGCGCAGCTTGCCGAGTGTTGTCGCAGCCTCCTCACGGACTTGCCACACGGGATCACGCAGCGCTTGCAGCAACGCAAGCGGGGTGGCGCAATCGTCTCCCTGGTCAAAACCCAGCGCACCGATCGCCGCGCGGCGAATGTCGGCGCTGCTGTCGGATGCGGCAATACGGCCAAGCGGCGCGAGCGCGCGCGCATCCTTCAGCCATCCGAGCACGCCGACGGCTTCGATGCGCACACTGGGATCGTCGTCAGCAAGGGCTTGCAACGCAGGTGCGAACGCATTGGCGACACGGAGCTCGCGCAACGCGCGCAGTACCGCGGCCTTCACGAACGGTTCGGGTCGATCGAGCCATCCGCAGAGCACCGCGCCCGATGACGCATCCTTTAGCTCCGACAGACTTAATGCTGCGGCCTGGCGCACCTCCCCATCGACGTCGGTCAGCGCATGACAAAGCGCTTCCACGATTTGCGGGTCTTCCCACGCGCCGAGCACGCGTGCGGCTTCACTGCGCACCGTGGCAGAATCGTCGTGTTTCAGCGCCGCGACAATGGGCTGCAGCGCGTCGGGGTCTTCCAGGTCGGCAAGTTCGATCAGTGCAATGCGCCGGACCGCCGCATCGGCATCCGACAGGCGCGGCAAGAATGCAACGGCTTCCGGTGCAAGCGTTTCGGGATCGTAGGTCAACAAGTTCGGGGCGGACATGAACGGTCGAATAATGGAATCGCGCGGCGTCACTTGGCGTCGCGCAACAGTGAAAGGCATTGGCGCTTGATGTCGACGAACACTGGATCGAATGTCGTATCGTCCGACCGGGGTCGAGCAAGCGGCACCGGAATATCCGCGACCACGCGGGCGGGCCGCTTCGATAGCATCAGGATGCGATCCGCGAGAAACAGCGCTTCTTCGATATCGTGCGTGACGAAGACAACCGTCGTGCGTACCTTTGTCCAGATATCGAGCAGCAGCGTCTGCATCATGCGGCGCGTTTGCGCGTCGAGCGCGCCGAACGGCTCGTCCATCAGCAGCACGCGTGGCCGGTTGATCAGCACGCGCGCGATTTCGACGCGCTGCTGCATGCCGCCGGACAGTTGCGCGGGGTAGTGCGAGTCGAACCCGCCAAGTCCAACGAGTTCGAGCAGTTCTGCGGCTTGCCTGCGCCGCTCGTTCGCGCCGACGCCCTTCATCTTGAGGCCGAACGCGACGTTGTCGATCACGCGCTTCCATGGAAACAGCGTGTGTTGCTGAAAGACGAGACCGCGCTCGGGATGCGGGCGTTCGACCGTTTCGTCATCGACGGCGATCGTGCCTTGTGTCGCTGCGATATGCCCCGCGATCGCGGCGAGCAAGGTCGACTTGCCGCAACCGGAAGGACCGAGCACGCAGACGAACTGGCCGGGCGCGATGTCGACGTCGAGTCCGTCGAGTGTCGCGATGCGCGCTTGCGGCGGTCCTACTTCGACAGAAAGCGCGCGCACGTTGACGCGGGCGGGCGCGTTCGCGATTTCGATAGCAACGCTGCTCATCGTTGCTTCTCCTGCAATCGGTACCACGGGGTGAGCGCAAAGCCCAGACGCTTGACGAGCGCGCTACTGCCCATGCCGAGCGCTCCGATCAACGCCATGCCGACGACGATGTCGGGGTAGTTCTGCAACGTGTACGACTCCCACGTGAAATATCCGATGCCATACTGGCCCGCGATCATCTCCGCCGTCACCAGACAGAACCACGCGGTGCCCATGCCGATCGCAAAGCCCGTGAATATAGCCGGCGCAGCGCCTGGCAGCACCACTTCCTTATAAAGCGCGAGCGATTTTGTGCCGAGACTGCGGGCAGTCGCAACGAGCCTCGGATCGACGGCTTCCACGCCATGCACCGTGTTGAGCAGAATCGGAAACAACGCACCGATGAACGTGATGAACATCATGCTGAGTTCCGACGACGGAAACATCAGGATCGCAAGCGGTATCCACGCGACGGCTGGGATCGGGCGCAGCATTTCGAGCGCAGGCAGCGCCGTATCTTCGACCGCGCGATAACGGCCAATCGCGAGGCCCAAACCGACACCCACGACCGCCGCCGCGCAAAAACCCGCGAGCACGCGCCAGATGCTCGCGGCCAGATGCATCGGCAGCTTCGGCGAATGCAGCAGCGACCACAGCGCGGGCAGCGCATCGGTCGGCGCGGGCACGTTGGCAAACGTGATGAAGCCCGTCGATAGCCGGAAGTGCACGGCAAGCTGCCAGAGCGCGACGCATACCGCCAGCGATGTCACGCGCCGCGTGCGGCGCAGGGTCGTAAGCGCGAGGAAAGGAGGGCGCCGGCGCGTCGATGTGCGGTTGCCCTGAAGTTCGAAGGTGGCGGCCATAGTTTGTCCCGATGTTGCGCGACGATGGAATGCGCCTAGCGCGACGCGAGGGCTTGTGCAGCGCCCGATTGCGCCGCGGCGTAATCGACCACCGATCCTGACACCTGTTGCGCGTAACGGTCGGCGCCCGCTCTTAGCAGGAATGCGGTGATCGCGCCGTGCGAATCCATCACGTACCACGCCTGGTTTGCAAACAGCTTCAGGCCGCTTGCGTGGTCATGAACGAACACGGCGCGTGGCTTTGCGCCCGACTGTGCGATCTTGCCGAGCGCCGCGAATGCTTCTTCCGGCGACGCGTAATTGCGGACCTTCTCTTCGTTGTCCAGCCACACCTGGGCCACGTCGTTGAAATCGCGGATCGGTTTTCCTGTGACGGCGTCGTTGGCGATGAGCGGCTGCCTCGCATAGTTCTTCAGCGCAGCGTCGTAGTCGAGGCCGGATTCCTTGAACGCTTCGCGAATGTAGCGGTCATCGATGAACGTGTTCGCGTTCAGATCGACATCCGTTTTCTTCAAAAGCTTGAGCGTTTCTATTGCGGTTGCCGTCGCCTGGCGATATTCGGGCTTCCATGTGAGGTCGCGTGTCTGGATACCGAGCGGACCATGATAGAGATAGTCGACGGGCGCTTCGATACCCGTCGTCTTCTGGATCAGCAGGCTGTACTTTTCCGGGTCCTGCGCGATGAGCCGGTTGGCATCGATGGCGGCGCGCAGATACGCGACGACCACTTCGGGATACTTCTGCGCATAGGCCGCATCGACCAGTGCGCCGTGATAGGTCGGTGCGTGGCTTTGCGCGCCGTCGTAGATCTTGCGCGCAAAGCCGCGATAGGGGAAAAGATCCGCGAACGGCACGAAGTCGGCGTGCGCGTCGATCTTTTTCGCCTTCAGCGCGCTGCCCGCAACCTCGGGCGCCTGCGTGATGATGTTCACGTCCGTGTCCGGGTTCCAGCCTTGCGCCTTGATCGCGCGCAATAGCATGCCATGCGATGTCGAGGCGAACGGCACGGAAATCGTTTTGCCCTTCAGGTCGGCGATGGAATGCAACGGCGAGCCTTCGGGCACGACGATGCCGTTGCCACTTCCGTCGACGCTGCCCGACAGCACGGCGATGAAGATGCTCTTGCGGCCAGCCTTCTGGAACGCCGCGCCATTGAGCGCGCCGGGGAAGTCGGCCATCGCGCCGAAATCCAGCTTGCCGGCGACCATCTCGTTCGTCATGGGCGCGCCGGATGTGAAGTCTTTCCATTGCACGTCGTATGTCGCGTCCTTGTACTTGCCCGTGTGCGGAAGATACCTGTCGAGCAGATGGAGTTCGCGAATCAATAGGCCGCCAGTCGCGCAGTTGATGGTCGTGTCCTGCGTGCCGATGGCGACGCGGATCGTTTCGGCCTCGACGGTGCCCGCGGCAAGGGCGAGCATGGCAGCGGCAAGGAAGCGGGGCAGGGCATGGCGGATGGTCATGAGGCGGCTCTTCGTTGGTCTCGGAAGGAACAGGCTGGATGCTCGCGGCGGCGCGCTAGCGCAGCAGATACGGAATATCGACTTTTACAGCGCCGGTGGGGCAGTCCTGCTCACACGGCATGCAGTACCAGCATTCGTCGAACTGCATGTAGGCCTTGCCTTTACTGATGTCGATCGCGAGCAGATCGAGCGGGCACACGTCGACGCAGACAGTGCAGCCCTTGTCGGCAATGCATCTGCTTTCGTCGATCGTGACGGGGGCCGAGCTTCGATGAAGAATGTCGTGCGGGGTATAAGACATCGCGGGTGCTCCTGTCAGGCGGTGACATCGGCGAGCGGCCGGGGTGCCGCGTGCGTGATGTCGTTGGCGTCGTGAATGCGCAGCTTGCTGTAGGAACCGCGTTGCTCGTCGTCGAGCGGCACGATGTACGGCTCCACGGCGCGCTTTTCGCTGACCATGCGGCCCGTTGCGTCCTTGCGCAGATGGGTATGGCAGAACCAATCGGTGTCGTTGCGCTGCGGATAGTCGACCCGATGGTGATACAGACCCCAGCGGCTTTCCGTACGGAACAGCGATGCACGTGCAGCCATCTCGGCGCAATCGCGGATCGCGCGTACTTCGGCGGCGCGCATCAGTTCGTGAGGATGCGACGCCTTGATCGCTGCGATGTCTTCGGCGATCTCGTCGAAGCGTTGCAGGCCGATTTCCATCTTGCGTGTCACCTTGGGCGGCTGCAGATAATCGTTGACCATGCGGCGCAGCTTGTATTCGACCTGTCCGGGCGCAAGGCCATGTTCGCGATCAAGAGGTGCGTAGACGCGCGCGCGCTCTGCGTCGATCTGCGCCTGATCGAGCGGCGCATGCTCGCGTCCCGCGACATACGCGGCCGCATTCTGTCCGGCGAACCAGCCGTACGTGAAGGCGCCCAGCATGTAGTTATGGGGCACGGCGGCCATATCGCCAGCGGCATAGAGCCCGCGCACGGTGGTCTCTGCCCGCTCGTTCACGAACACGCCCGAAGCGCTGTGTCCGCTGCAAAAGCCGATCTCGGAGATATGCATCTCGATCATCTGTTGCCGGTAGTCGGTACCGCGTCCCGCATGAAAGCGCCCACGGCTCGGTCGCTCGTTCGTATGCAGGATCTGCTCGATGGTCTGGATCGTTTCCTCGGCGAGATGATCGAGCTTGAGAAACACCGGGCCATTACCGCTCTGGAGTTCCTGATAGAACTCCCACATCATCTGCCCGCTCCAGTAATCGCATTCGATGAAGCGTTCGCCCTTGCCGTTCGCCGTGAAGCCGCCGAGCGGTCCGGTCACGTACGCGCATGCGGGGCCGTTGTAGTCCTTGATCAGCGGATTGATCTGGAAGCATTCGAGGTTCGCGAGCGCGGCCCCGGCGTGATAGGCCATCGCGTAGCCATCGCCCGCGTTGGTCGGATTCTCGTACGTGCCCATCAGATAGCCGGATGCGGGCAAGCCGAGCCTTCCGGCTGCGCCACACGACAGGATCACGGCCTTGGCTCGTACCACGTAGAAGTCGGCTGTGCGGCAATCGAAGCCCAGTACGCCGTTTACGTTGCCCTGTGCGTCGGTGAGAAGACGCGTCGCAACGATGCGATTGGTGATCGCGATCCGTGCACGTTTCAACTGCCGGTACAGCACTTTCTTGATGTCGTGGCCCTCGGGCATCGGCAATACATATGAACCCATGTGATGCACTTTCTTCACGGCATAGTCGCCCGTGCCGTCCTTTTCGAACTTGACGCCCCAGCGGTCGAGTTCTTCGATGGTCTTGAAGCTGTGCTTCGCATACGCATAGACGGCGGACTGATCGACGATGCCGTCGTTGGCGATCGTGATTTCGCGCGTGTATTGCTCGGGTGTCGCGTGGCCCGGGATGACGGCGTTGTTCAGTCCATCCATGCCCATGGAAATCGCGCCGCTGCGTTTGACGTTGGCCTTTTCGAGCAGCAGCACCTTGAGGTGCGGGTCGCTTTCCTTAGCCTTGACGGCGGCCATCGGACCCGCTGTTCCGCCGCCAACCACGACGATGTCGTATTCGAGTACGTGTGTATTCATCATGCTTTCCTTGTGGCCTGGCTTGTTGCGCCATTGCCCTGCTTTTCACGGTCGATCCGGAAGCGGTACTGGAACGCATCACCGCGGAAGTACAGATGTTCATAATCGATAGGCGTACCGTTCGCGTCGTGCGTCAGGCGGTCGATGCGTAACGCCGGACTGCCTTCTTCCACCCGCAGCGCGTCGACCATCTCATCGTCGGCGAGAATTGCGTCGATCGCGATGTCGGCGTGGCCGAGCGGCACGCCGCAGTCGTTTTCCAGAATCAGGAAGATGTCGCGCGTGACGAGGTCGGCATTGGCGAGCCGTTGGCCGAGCGCTTCGGGAAGCCAGGTCAGCTCGAGCGAGATCGGCTCGCGATTGAGCAGACGCACGCGATGAATTTCGATGACCGGCGCGCCTTCTTCGATGCGAAGCCGGTCGGCCACTTGCCGATTCGCGCTGACGGTGCGGAAACTGCGCAACTGGTTGACGATTTCGTAGCCCATCGAAGACATGGCTTCGGCGAAACCCTGCAACGAGCTGATGTTCTGAAAGGCTTTCGGCTTCGATACGAACGTGCCTTTGCCATGCAACCTGAAGAGCAGGCCCTCTTTCTGCAGGTCGCCCAACGCCTGGCGCACGGTTATTCGGCTCACGCCGAACATCGCGCAGAGTTCGTGCTCGGAGGGCATCTGGCTGTGAGGCGCATAGGTGCCATCGAGGATGCGTGCGCGCAGGGTTTCCTTGATCTGCGCGTAGAGCGGCACCGATGTGACGGGGACTAGATTACCTGCGGCTTTCGACATGACTCAGCTTGTTATGACAAGATGAGTCGCAGTCTAGTGAGTGCCTGTTCGCAGTCCAACCAACAAATTCTGCTTTGCTTTTTCGACTGCGATCGACCGCGCACCCTTACCCGTTTTGCGCGATGAGCTCGCCTGCGCGCACGTCGAGCGACAGCTGTTCCAGCGCCGTGAGTGCGCCGAAGCGCTTGCTGAGCCCATCGAGCGACAGCGGCTGCGAACGCAGCGGCACGGCGGGTGCTTCGGCGCTCGCCGCGGCGCCGAAGAACGGATTGGCGGATTGCAGCATCGAATCACCTTGATTGACGTGGTCACGGCAGACGGCAGCCTGCTTGTGTTGATCCCCCGCACGCGGCGCCGCCAGCGAGGCGCGGCGCTTGCCGCTATGCGGCTCGCTGCGCTTCGAGCAATTGCGGATATTTGGCCGCGACCTCGCGGAAGATGTCGCTGATCGTCTGCCCGCCCGGTTCGAGACGGCCGTCGGCTTCCCATGCATCGAACGCGTCGAAGATCTTGTGCTTCAGGAAGTGCCGCCACACGACCGGCACGCCGGCCAGAATTTCCGTCAACACCGCGTAGCGCTCGCGCGTCCAGCGCGCTTCATAGGCGGTGCGCGCCGCGCCGTAATCGAAGTGCGCGGCCGGCGTGCGCGGTGCGTTAGCTTCGAGTTCGGTGCGCCGCGCGGCGGTCGCTTGCGTATCCACTTCGCCCGCGCGCAGTACGACGCCGTACAGCGCCAGCGCATCCGCTTCGCTCAGATAGCCGCGCGTCACGTCGGTCGCGACCATCCGCGGATCGCGCTCGTACGGGTTGCCATAACCGCCGCCGCCGCAGCCTTCGAGGCGGATCACGTCGCCGGGGCCGCACACGACCAGATCGGTCACGCCAAGATTCTCTTCGTGCCCGGTGCCCGGATTGCGCGTGAAGCGCGACGTCGATCCCGCCTTGCCGCCGAGCACGCCCCACGACGCGAAGCGTGAGCGGTCGCGATTGCGCGCCGTCACCAGCGTGCCCGGCGAGAATACGCGGAACTCCATCACGGTGCCGAGTCCGCCGCGATAGCGTCCCGCGCCCGCGCTGCCCGGCACCATGCCGTACTTCAGAATGCGGATCGGCACCTCGGCTTCGTTGATCTCGACCGGCGTGTTGCGCAGGAAAGCGACGTTGGCGCCTGACGCATCCGAGCCATCGCCGTTGATCATCCCGCCCGCGCCGCCGCCGACCGGACCGATTGCCGCGATCACGGTGCGTCCGTCGCTATCGACGGTGCGCACGTTCAGAATCGACATGCCGCCGGCCGGGCACGCGGGCAGCCGGTCCGGACAGACCATCGAGAACGCGCCGAACGTGACGTTCTGCGCGACCTTGCAGGTCAGACTGCGCATGCCGACCGCGGCGGGCGGCTGGCAGTTCATGATCGTGCCTTCCGGCAGCACACAGCGGGCGACCTTCAGCATGCCCGCGTTGAGCAGCAGATCCGGGTGCAGCGAATACAGCACGTAATTGAGCCCGACGAGCGCGAGCACGTGCCGCTCCTTGCCACCGGTCGGCATGTTCAGCGACGAATTGAGCTGCGGGTCGCTGCCGGTGAAATCGAGCACCAGCGATTCGCCTTGCACTTTCAGATTCAGCGCGACACGCAGCGGCTTGCCGTTGACCGAATCCTCGTCGGCGTACTCGGCGAAGAAGTATTCGCCATCCGGCATGCTGGCGACGATCGCCCGCGCCTGCTCTTCCGAGTAGTCGATCATCGCGTGCATGCCGGCCTTGAAATCGTCGATCCCGAAGCGCTCGATGATTTCCAGCACACGCCGCTCACCGGTCATCAGCATCGCGATTTGCGCCTTCAGGTCGCCGCGATTCTGCTCGGCCGCGCGTACGTTGATCGCCATGTGCTCGAGCAGCGTCTCGTCGAGCACGCCGGCGCGCACGATCTTGGTCGGCGCCCAGCGAATGCCCTCCTGATAGATCTCGGTCAGCGTGCGCGACAGCGACGCGGGCACCGCGCCACCCATGTCGGTGTTGTGGATGTGCCCGCCGACGTAGCAGACGATCTCGCCGTTGTAGAACACCGGCTTCCACATCATCACGTCGGGGGTGTGCGTGGCGACGTAACCGCTGTACGCGTCGTTGGTCATGCCGATGTCGCCCGGCTCGTAGTGATCGATCGCCTCGATCACCGAGCCAAAGTCGAGGCCCGGGTACCAGGTCGCGCCGAGCGTTTTCGGCGACGCGAACGTGAGCCCTGCGGGCGTCATGATCGTGCAGGAGAAATCTTCGGTTTCCTTGACGAAGGCCGAGTGCGCGGTGCGCATCAGCGTGTGGGCCATGCTTTCCGCAGCCGCGACGCAGTAATTGGCGAAGATCTGTAGAACGGATCGATTGAATGTCATGGTCTGAGTCCTTCGGATTTCACTCGCGCTTCACTGGGCCGACAGCAGCAGGTTGCCGTATTCGTCGACGACGGCTTCGAAGCCCGGCAGCACGCAGGTCGTCGTGTCGTCCTGCGCAATGATCGCGGGGCCGTGAAAGCGATGTGCGGCGAGCAGCATCGAGCGGTGGTACAGCGGCACCTTGCGCCAGGCCCCGTCCAGATACACGTCGATCAGCGCCTCGACGCGCGGTGCGCCTTCGCCGAGCGCGATCTTCGGCATCTCGGGCTTCGGTGTCGGCAGGCTGATCACGAGGCGCAGCGCCACGACCTGTACGGGCGAACTCGCCTCGCTGTGGCCATACAGCCGATGATGCTCGCGGTGGAACGCTGCGCCGATCGTCGCCATGTCGCCGTTGCGAATGGCTTGCGGATCCAGCGGGGTGTCGACTTCGAACGACTGGCCGCGGTAGCGCATGTCGGCCGAGACGAGCATTTCCGCGCCTGCGTCGGAGCCGGTTTCGTTGATGATCCACTCGCGCGCCCGCGCTTCGAGCGTCGCGAGGTCGCCGGCGAGTTTGTCGAGCGAAGCGGCGTCGAGCGGATAGTAGGTGGTGCGCACGAAGTCGTTCTTCGTGTCGGCGATCAGGCCGCCCAGCGCGCTCAGCACGCCCGGCGTGGTCGGCACGATCAGATGGCGCATGTTCAGCGCGCGCGCAAGGAAACCGCCGAGCATCGGGCCCGCGCCGCCGAACGGCATCAGCGAGAACGCGCGCGGATCGATGCCGAAGCGCGACACGATACGGCTCACGCCGCCGTACATGCCGGACACCGCGACGTCGATGATCGCGGCCGCCGTTTGATGCACGTCGATGCCGAGCCGCTGCGCGAGCGGTTCGATCGCGCGGCGGCTCGCTTTGACGTCGACCTGCACCGCGTTATAGCCGAGCGACGCACGGCCCAGCACGCCGATCACCGCGAACGCGTCGGTAATGGTCGGGCGCGTGCCGCCGCGGCCATAGCAGACCGGACCGGGGTTCGAGCCGGCGCTTTCCGGACCGACCTTCAATACGCCGAAATCGTCGACCCATGCGATCGAGCCGCCGCCATCGCCGATCGACGAAACCGACACCGACGGGATATGAATCTGGAAGTCGCCGATGTACTCGCCGGTCGCGTACTGCGGTTTGCCATCGACGATCAGTGCGACGTCCGCCGTCGTGCCGCCGATGTCGAGGCTCATGCAGTCCTTGATCCTGCACATGCCGGCCAGATACGACGCGCCGATCACGCCCGCGGCGGTGCCCGACAGGATCATCTGCACGCAATTGCTCTTGCCGTTCTCGGCGCTCATCACGCCGCCATTCGACTTCGTCACTTTCAGGTCCGCGCCGACGCCGCTTTCGGCCAGTGCGGCCTGCAAGCGCGTCAGGTATTGCGACACGCGCGGCTGCACGTAGCCGCCGATCGTCGCGGTGACCGTGCGCTCGTATTCGCGGATGATTGGCCACACTTCGTGCGAACACGATACGAAAAACCCGGGCGCGGCTTTCTCGATGATCGCCTTGACCTGCTGCTCGTGCGCGGGATTGCGATAAGAATGCAGCAGCGAAATCACGACGCCTTCGCATTGCGCCGCCTGCAGCGCTTCGAGCGCGGCGAGCACGCTCGCTTCGTCGATCGGCGCTTCTTCGGTGCCGTCGGCGCGCATGCGGCCATCGACGCCAAACACGCGATCGCGCGTGACAAGCGGTTCGGGGCGCCGCGACATCAGGTTGTACATGTCGGGGATCTTCAGGCGCGCGATGTCCAGCACGTCCTCGAAATGGCGCGTCGTGATCAGCGCGAGGCGCAAGCCCTTGCGTTGCACGACCGAGTTCACGCCGACCGTTGTGCCGTGCGTGAAGTACACGACTTCGTGCGGATCGATTCCGAAGCGTGTTTTCAGGCCTTGCATGCCGTCGATCACTTCGCTGCCCGGTGAATCCGGCCGCGAGAACACCTTCAGCGTGCGCGTGGTGCGCGTCTCGTCGTCCAGCACGGCGAAGTCCGTAAACGATCCGCCGATATCCACTCCAATTCTCAAGCCCATTGCCGTCCCTTTAGGTATGCCTCGCAGACCATTCGGGTCTGCGTCGCGTCAGCGACTCTGATTCCCACAGCGATTTGGTGAATGAAAAAGCAGCCTTTGCAGCGCACGCGGGGTCGTCACATCATCTCGGGACTCGCCAGCCGGGTTCCATCGCTAAAGCGCGTCAACCGGTAGGGCTGAATATCGATCCCGGTCGCGTCGTTGGTCACGATGCGGCTAACCAGCATGCCGGCGCCCGGTCCCAGTCCGAAGCCATGACCGCTGAACCCGGACGCGATCACGAGGCCGGGCGTGCTGTCCACACGCGACATCACCGGCACCAGATCGGGCGTCGTGTCGATCGCGCCGGCCCAAGCATGCGCGACACGCAGTCCCGACAGCTCGGGAAACACCGTCGCGACGTTTGCCAGCGCACGGGTCGGCCACTCGGCATCGGGCACAGGATTCAGAACCCGCGTTAGCTCGAACGGCGAGATGTCGTCGTTACGCCAGTCGGCACTCCCTTCGGGGCCGCCGAAGAACGGTTGCGCGATCCGGAACTTGAGCTTCTTGTTGAGTTTGCTGCGGAACATCTTGCGAAACTTGACCGCGTGCCGCAGGTTCTGCGGCGCGATTTCCATGCGTCCGTAGCCGGGGACCGCGATCGTATAGCCGCCGTCGAGCCGCCGCCTCATCGCAAAGTTCGGGCCGGAGAAGCAACCGTCTATCACGGCCGGCGCTTCGGCCGTGCGCAGCGCGGTGCCGATCACATTGACCGCCGGCAGATCGATGCCATGACGCCGGCAGAAGAGGGCACTCCACGCGCCGCCGGCCAGCACGACGCTGCTCGCGCCGATCAGGCCGCGCTCGGTCCATACACCGGAGACACGGCCCGCGCTGATATCGAGTCCGCGAACCGCGCAGGTCTGATGCACGCGCGCGCCGAGTCGTTGCGCGCCTCTTGCAATGGCGGGCGCCGCTTTCGACGGCTCCGCGCGTCCATCGGAATGCGACCACACGCCACCTGCCCACTTTGCCTGACCATTGGGAACGCGCGCCGCCAGTTCGCGAGCCGACAGCAGCTGACTGTCGAAGCCGAGCGCACGGGCCCGGCCGAGCCATGTTTCCCATTGCGCGACGTCCGCGGACTGCTCGCTTCCGTACAGGATGCCGGCTCGCCTGAAGCCGATGTCTTCGCCGAGTTCGTCGCTCAACTCGCTCCAGCGCGCGAGGCTTTGCATCGCGAGCGGCAACTCGTGCAGATCGCGGTTCTGCTGACGCACCCAGCCCCAGTTGCGTCCCGATTGTTCGGCGCCAATGATGCCTTTCTCGAGCAGCACCACCGATACGCCGCGCCGCGCAAGCTCGTAAGCGGTGCTGACGCCGATAATGCCGCCGCCGATCACTGCGACGTCACAGCGAGCGGGGAATCCGTCGCTATTCGAAACTTCGTCGATTCTTAGCATGTTCGAGCCACCATGATGGATGAGAGCGGCGAATACCGGGTGCGTGTCGTTGCAGTCAAAAGATCACGTAGATCTTGCGCAGCGTTTCGTCGATGTTCCAAAGCCCTTCGGTGTTGGCTTCGAAAAACAGCGTGTCGCCGGCGGCGAAGCGGATCGTGTCTTCTCCGTCGGGTGTGAAGGTGCCGCTGCCCTTGATGAAATGCATGACCTCCGCCTGCTTGACGGAACGCCTGTAGGTGCCGGGCGAGCACTCGAACAGCCCGGTGTCGACCGCGTCATGACCCGGAATCACGTACTGGCGTCCCGCTACGCGTGACGGCTCGGTGCCGGGCAGGCCGGCGGTTCCCCAATCCTCGAGGGCGGTGACTTCCGCCGCTTGCCTGATTTGCTGAACTTTCATGTGGTTTGTTCCTGTTGGCGTGAGCGCAGGTCGATACGGCGTTCGATCCGGCCTAGCCGGACCACGGTGACGCCGGCGCGCAACTGGCGCAGCGACGGCATCACGAGCATGCAGTCGTCGTACGGCGTCGCGACCGGCTGGCCATCGGACCAGGCGATCACGGTGCCGGCGTGCTCGAAGGTTTCGAGCCCGGTGTAGGGCCCCGCGAAGCGGAAGTCCATGCTCTTTGCAACGACCGGTTCGGTCACGCGGACGATGCGCATTTCGTCGGGCAGCGGCCTAATCCAGCCGGACGGCAGATCCGCCGCGTCGACGATGCCCGACAGCAGCAGAAAACGCGCGGTGCAGTCGCGCGCGACCGTCACCGCGCTGGCTTCCCAATGCTGGCCGCATTCGATCAGCAGCGCGTTCTGCGCGCTCGCGTCGTCACCGAAGCCTTCGTAGTCGCGCATCCGGCGGCCTTCGGGATGGCCTTCGTCCTGGATCACGGTGGCGGGCGCGCCGAGCCGCTCGGCCAGTTCCGCACCTTTGCGCAGCGGGCCCGCGACGATCAGCGGCGCGCTTTTTTCATGCATCGAATGCAGATCGAGCAGCAGATCGACCGTGTCGATCACCGGCCGCATCGCGCGCGCACGATCGAGTTCGGACGAGCGCGTTGCCACGTCGTCGAGTTTCGCGGCGGTCCATACGCGGTTGAAGTCCTGATCGATGAAGCGCGCCTTGTCGGGCGTTGCCGGATCGAAGCGCGCGTAGGCGGCGACGTTCGCGAACGACAGCGTGAGCTTGCCGCGGCGCGGCCGCAGCCCGCCGCGCAACAACGCGTCGACGGTGATCGCGCCGCACACTTCGTTGCCGTGCGTGAGCGCGTTGATCATCACATGCGGTCCGGGTTGGCCGGAGTCGAACGTGTGCACGTATGCAATGCCGGTGTTGCCGTCGGCGTGCGCCGAGATGTCCGGGAATTCGACTTCGATCGGATAGGCTTGCATATTTACTCCAGTCCTCCCTGACACAGATACTTGATCGACAGATAGTCATCCAGTCCGTACTTCGATCCTTCGCGACCATAGCCGGATTCCTTCACGCCGCCGAACGGCGCCGCCTCAGAAGCGAGCGTGCCTTCGTTGATCCCGACGAGGCCCGCTTCGAGCGCGCGCGATACGCGCTCGATCCGGCGCATGTTCTCGCTATAGAAATACGACGCGAGCCCGAACGGCGTGTCGTTCGCGGCCTGCACCGCCTCCTGCTCGCTGTCGAACGGGAACAGCGGCACGACCGGGCCGAAGGTTTCCTCGCCGCACAACGCCATCGACGCCGTGGCGTTGCCCAGCACCGTGGGCGCGTAGTAGTGCGGTCCCAACTCGGTGAGCCGCCGTCCGCCAGTCAGCACGAGCGCACCATTCGCGAGCGCGTCGTCGACATGACGCGCGATCTTGTCCACCGCCCGTTCGTTGATCATCGGCCCGATCTGCGAAGCGGGATCGCTCGCGGGGCCGACCCGCAGCTCGGCCACCTTCGCGCACAGCAGCGCGGAGAAGTGCTCGTAGACACCGCGCTGCACGTACACGCGGTTCGGGCACACGCAGGTCTGCCCGCCATTGCGAAACTTCGCGGCGAGCAGGCCATTGGCCGCGGCATCGAGGTCGGCGTCGTCGAATACGATGAAGGGCGCATTGCCGCCGAGTTCCAGAGAAAGCTTCTTCAGCGTGCCAGCCGATTCACGCGCGAGGTGCTTGCCGACGGGCGTCGATCCGGTGAACGTGATCTTGCGCACGCGGCTGTCGGCGAGCCATTCGCCGACCGTCTCCGCCGCGCCGGCGCGCGAGGCCGAGATCAGGTTGAGCACGCCGGCTGGCACGCCCGCCTCGTGCGCCAGCATCACCAGCGCGATGGCGGTGAGCGGCGTATCCTCAGCAGGTTTCGCGACGACCGTGCAGCCTGCCGCGAGCGCCGGCGCGATCTTGCGGGCGATCATCGCGAGCGGAAAATTCCACGGCGTGATCGCGGCGACGATGCCGATCGGTTCCTTGATCGCACTCATGCGTTTGCCACGCTGCTGCTGTGGAATCAGATCGCCGTAGATGCGGGTGGCTTCGTCGGCGAACCACGCGACGTACGACGCGCCATAGCTGACCTCGCCGCGCCCTTCGACGAGCGGCTTGCCCTGTTCGAGCGAAATCAGCGCGCCGAGCGCGTCGCGATTCGCGACGATCAGCGCGTGCCAACGGTGCAGCACGGCCGCGCGTTCGCTCGCGAGCCTTGCACGCCATGCGGGCAGCGCTTTGGCGGCGGCGTCGGTGGCGGCGCGCGCGTCGCTGGGACCGCTGTCGGCCACCTCGGCGATCAGCTTGCCGGTTGCCGGATCGGTGACCGCGAAGCGGCGGCCGCTCGCGGCCGCGACCCACTCGCCGTTGATGAAGTTGTCCGTGCGGATCAGCGCGCGGGCCTGTTGTTCGAGATTCGTGCTCATATGAGGTCTCCAGTGCGGTTGGCGTGCGACGGCAGAGCGCCCGACACGCGCCGGGCAGTCATGCGGTCTGCGCTGTCAGTGATCGGTGCCTATCGACGGCTCGCGCTGGCGACGTGCGCCGCGATCGCCACGCCGACTTCCGTGGTCGATGCGCTGCCGCCCAGGTCGCCCGTGCGCGGGCCATCCTTCAGCACCTGCGTGATCGCGGCGACGATCGAATCGTGCGCATCGCGCTCGACGCCCGCGCCGTCGCCGAGAAAGTCGAGCATCATCGCGGCCGACCAGATCATCGCGACCGGATTGGCGATGCCCTTGCCGGCGATGTCGGGCGCCGAGCCGTGGACCGGCTCGAACAGCGACGGAAAGCGCCGGTCAGGATTCAGGTTGCCTGATGGCGCAATGCCGATCGTTCCGGTGCACGCCGGACCGAGGTCGGAGAGGATGTCGCCGAACAAATTCGACGCAACCACCACGTCGAAACGGTCGGGGTTCAGCACGAAACGCGCGCACAGAATGTCGATGTGCTGACGGTCCATTTTGACGTCGGGGTAGCGCGCGGCCATTTCATCGGCGCGCGCATCCCACCACGGCATGCTGATCGCGATACCGTTGCTCTTCGTCGCAACCGTGATCTTCTTCGCGCGGCGCTGCGCCAGCTCGAACGCGAACTTCATCACGCGCTCGGTGCCGTGGCGCGTGAAGATCGACTGCTGCATCACGACTTCGCGCTCGGTGCCCTCGAACATCGTGCCGCCCACCGACGAATACTCGCCTTCGGTGTTCTCGCGCACGATCATGAAGTCGATGTCGCCGGGCTTGCGGTTGGCGAGCGGGCTCGGCACGCCGTCGAACAGACGCGCCGGGCGCAGGTTCACGTACTGGTCGAATTCGCGGCGGAACTTCAGCAGCGATCCCCACAGCGAAATATGGTCGGGCACCTTGTGGGGCCAGCCGACCGCGCCGAACAGAATCGCATCGCAGTCCTGCAACTGCTGCTTCCAGTCGTCGGGCATCATCTGGCCGTGTTGCGCGTAGTACTCGCACGACGCCCATTCGATATGGCGGTAGTCGATGCCGATGTCGAAGCGCTGGCAGGCGGCGTCCAGCACGCGCAGGCCTTCGGGCATCACTTCGGTGCCGATGCCGTCGCCGGGAATGACGGCAATGCGGTATTTGCGGGTCATACGTGTCTCTCCTTGCGTTGATCGCGCGCTGTCTGCCGACACCGCGCGGATCGCCAATTGGGGGGCGTTCTGGTGTCGGGCCGTGCATCGGTATCAGTAGCCGCGGGTCCGGTCGATCAGGCCGTTCATGCGCTCGCCGGCGCGATGCAGACGCAGGTTTTCCAGCACCGCATCGACAGCCGATTCGGGCCGCGTCGCGCTCGCGATATGCGGCGTGATGCGCACGCGCGCTTGCGCCCACAGCGGATGGTCCGCGGGGAGCGGCTCGGGGTCGGTGACGTCGAGCACCGCGCTATGAATCTGCCCGCTTTGCAGCGCGCCGAGCAGATCGCCGCTGACGAGTTGGGCTCCGCGCCCGACGTGCACCAGCGACGCGCCTCGTGGCAGCCTGTCGAATACCCGGCGGCACAGCAGCCCGCGCGTCGCGTCGGTCAGCGGCAGCAGGCAGATCAGCACGTCGGTGCGGGCCAGCATCGCATCGAGCCCCGCCTCGCCCGCGTAGCAGGCGACACCTTCGAGGTCGTGCTGCGAGCGGCTCCAGCCCGCGCATGCAAAGCCGAACAGCCGCAAAGGATGCAGTACCGCGGTGCCGAGCATGCCCAGACCGAGCACACCGATGCGGCGCGACGCGGCGGCGCGCAGCGGCAACGGCTGCCAGGCGCGCGCCTGCTGTTGCGACGCGTAGTCGAACAGATCGCGGTGAATCGCCAGCACCGCCTCGGTCACATACTCGACCATGCCTTCGGCGATGCCCGGTTCGAGCATGCGCACCACCGGCAGATGGGCTGGAATCTGCGAGAGATCCAGCTGGTCGACGCCCGCGCCGACCGAGAACACGACTTCGAGATTCGGCAGCGTGAGCGCGAGGTCGCCCGGCTGCCACGCGACCAGATAGCGCACGGCCGTGCGATCGCCGAGATCGGGCCAGACGCGGAAGCGGATCTCGGGCGCGAGCTGCGCGAAGCGCTCGGCCCATAGCGCGCCACGCACCGGATCGGCTTTGTAGAGGACGGTCATCGCCGTTTATGCCATCGCCTGATTGATGATGCCGTACGCGCGCCAGGTCGCGTCGGGGGCCGCCTCGCGCGCGTCGGCAGAAGCGTTGCGCACCATCTTTTCGACCGAATCGACGCGCGTCAGGCCGAGGCTCGTCAGCCAGTCGTTGATGCCGGCGTCACCCGGCACGTCGATCCGCACGAAATCGCCGGCATGCTGCGCGAGCCAGTACGAGATCAGCGCGTGGGCGCGCTGATCGTCGGCGGAGCGTTGCGCGACGACCGGCCCGATCGAGTAGCCGCGTCCGAACGGGCGGAACAGCGAGAAGCCGAGTACTTCGCCGTCGCGTTCGAGCACCACGGCTTGCGAGAATTCGAGCAGCGACGGAATCGTCGCGCTGCGCTCGAGGCCGCTCGCCCGCGACGCGATTTCGATCAGGCGGGGCGTGTCCGCAGGCGTCGCCGCGCGCAGATGCTCGCCGGGCGGCGGCGCGACGGCGGCCACGCTGCCAGGCGTTCCCTGATACTGGGTGAGTCCGCCGCAGGCGACGAAGCCCAGCTTTTCGTAAAGCGGCTTGCCGGCGAGCGTTGCATGCAGGAAGGTCACACGGTTGCCGAGTTCTTCGAGCACCAGTTCCATCAGCTTGCGGCCGATGCCGCGTCCCTGTTCGTCCGGCGACACGATCACGAGGCCCAGCGTGCCCCGGTCGGCGCCGAATTTCCAGCACAGCGCGGTGCCGATCACGGTGCCGTTGTCTTCGGCGACGAAGCCGCATCCGGCGTCGTACATGAAGCGCCAGTCCTCGGCGCGGTGCGGCCAACGCACCGCAACGGAGAGGCCATGCGCGGCCGCGATGTCATCGGACGTGAAACGGCGGTAGTGTGGTGATTTCTTCACTATTTTGGACACTGCAAACTCCTGCTGGCGGCGTGGTCAGCCTAGACTTTCGCATTCCCAGCGCTCGCTTCATAGGACGATCTTTTTGTTATTCGAGCGCGCGCGTGGTCGGGCTCGATCCGCGTCGGCCAGTCACGCGCAGCGCAACCGCGCAGGTATTTTGTCGTTCACTCCGATGGTGCTATATTCAATATAATGATGGAAATTGCACGACCGTTCGGTGTGGTGAAGCAGCCAAAGCTTCTTCGCATGCCACGGCGCGTGTCCGGCACAACAATCGCAACGTCATCGACAGGAAACCCATGCAGCGAACACAGATCAGCAGGAAACGCGCGGCCGACCCGGGTCACGGCGACGTCGGCACTCGTCTGCGCGCGCTGCGCGTCGCGCAGGGGCTGTCGATCAACGAGCTGGCGATGCGCGCGGGCGTATCGGTAGGCACGGTCAGCCAGGTCGAGCGCAACAAGGCCAATCCGTCGGTGCGGATTCTCGAACGCCTGCGCCAGGCGTTGGAGGTTCCGCTCACCGCGCTGCTCGAAGAAGACGACGCGGTCTCGGACCCGGTCACCGGCGATTTCGTGCGCAAGGCGGCCGAGCGGCCGCTGTTCGAAGTCGGCACGAACGGCATGCAGAAAGAATTGTTGTCGCCGCACGGCGATCACGATTTGCAGATGATGATCATCATGCTGCCGGCCGGTTCCCGTTCGGAGGAAGTGCTGGTCGGCATCGGCGAGAAGGCGGGGCTGGTGCTGGAAGGCACTGTCGTGCTGAACGTCGGCGACCGGCGCTCCGAACTGCGCGCGGGCGACAGCTTCCAGTTCAAGAGCACGGTGCCGCACAGTGTGCACAACGAAAGCAAGAAGACCGCGCGTTTGCTATGGATCATGAATACGCAGCCGCCCGTGATTCATCTTTGATCCGTCTGTAGTTCGAGCCGCGTGCCGTGTGGCGCGCGACTCTGTCCTTCCTCTCTTTCCCCCGATCGTTCCGATGCGTTGCGTCCGGTTCAGCTGGACCTCGGCTGACCTCGACGCCTTTCATTCCCTGTTGCCCTTTTCGGTTTTGCGTTGCACGAACGGCGGGACGTGTCGCATGGCCTTGCTCGCTCGCCGCGCTCGCACGGGCCTGCCGCTTATGTGCGCCGGTGCCGCAGCGCCTTCTGCGCGGCAGGCAACCTATCGCAGCGCACAACGAACTTTTCATAAAGTTTATTTTTGACCACTAGTATTTCATTTGATGTTCATTAAAATGAACTTCGTCCGATGTTCGTTCATTCGGTGGTCGCGAGGGCGAACAGCAGTGCCGGGTGTGCCGGAATCATCAGTGCGTTGACGCACGCGGTCCCACAAACTTGAACCTACAGATCAGGCCAGGCATGTCCATTCCGTCACTCGATTTCGATCCTTCAACCGTTCAGTTGCCGCAGGGGCATTTCATTGGCGGTGCGTACTATTCGGCGGGCGAGGCGCAGATCGCCGTTCAACGGCCCTCGGATGGCGCTCTGCTCGGCCATGTGCCGGATGCGTCGGACGCGACCGTCGATTACGCAGTGAGCAATGCGCTTGCTGCATGGAAGACGAGCGGCTGGGGCACGCGTTCTCCGCGTGAACGCGCGAAGGCGCTGAGCCGCTGGGCCGAACTGATCGATCGGGATGCGGTGAGCCTCGCCCAACTCGAGACGGTCAGCTCGACGCGCCCGGTGGCGGAAAGCTACGCGTCCGACGTGCCGTTCACCGCCGAAGCGATCCGCTTTTTCGCGGAGCTGGCCGACAAGCTCGGTGGCGATATCGCGGCCACGCGTCGCGACAGTCTCGGCTTTATCGCATCGGAGCCGTACGGCGTGATCGGTGCGATCACGCCATGGAATTTCCCGCTGTCGATGTGTTCATGGAAGTGCGGCCCCGCGCTCGCGGCGGGCAACGCGGTCGTGATGAAACCGTCGGAAATGACGCCTTATTCGACCCTGCGAATTGCGGAACTCGCGATCGAAGCCGGCGTGCCGCCCGGCATCTTCAACGTGGTGAACGGCCGTGGCGCGACGGCGGGCGCGGCGCTGACGCGTCACCCGGGCATCTCGAAGATGAGCTTCACGGGTTCGACCCGCACGGGCGCCGCGATCATGAGCGACGCCGCGATGCACGGCACCAAGCCCGTCACGCTGGAACTCGGCGGCAAGAGCCCGCAACTGGTGTTCGAGCATGTGCGGGACCTCGAACATACGGCGCGCTGCGTCGCCCGCGGCTTTACCGCCAACGGCGGGCAGGCCTGCGTGGCCGGTACGCGGCTGATCGTGCACGAGCGCATCGCCGAGCCGCTGATCGCCGCGATTGAACGGCAACTGCGGCCGATCAAGCCAGGTCCGCTGTGGGACAGCCGCACTGCTTATTCGCCGATCATCAGTGCGCCCCAGGCGCGGCGCATCGAAGCGCTGGTCGAGCAGAGCCGCGAGGGCGGCGCTGAAGTGATCTTCGGCGGCGGCTTTTACGAAGGCACCGCAGAAGGCTATTTCCACCGCCCCACACTGATCGCCAATGTGACTGCGGAGACACCCGCCGTGCGCGAGGAGCTGTTCGGCCCGGTGTTGACGGTACAGACATTCAAAGACGAGGAAGAGGGCATCGCGCTCGCCGCACATCCGATCTACGGTCTCGCGGCGGGTGTCCATAGCAGCGACATCGGCCAGGCGCTGCGGGCGATGCGCCGCATCGCGGCGGGCACGATCTGGATCAACCGCTACGGCCGCAGCGGCGACATGATCATTCCGACGGGCGGCTTCGGCCAATCCGGTATCGGCAAGGATCTCGGCCGCGAGGCAATGGTGGCCTGCATGCGGCACAAGAGTGTGCTGATCGATTTCGAAACGTTGTGAACAATCGCGTTACACCGGCTTCACGCAAGCAGCAACCGCATCGATTCAACCGAAACTGAACCCCGAGCCTGCGAACAGGTTCGCCACGACGACAGGATGTTGACCATGATCGATTTCGAACCGAAGTACATCACTTTCGACTGCTATGGCACGCTGACCAACTTCCAGATGGGCCAGACCGCGCGGCAGCTTTACGGCGACAAGCTGGACAAGGCGAAGATGGACGAGTTCGTCGAATTCTTCCGTGGCTACCGCCTCGACGAAGTATTGGGCGCATGGAAACCCTACCGCGACGTGGTCGTGAACTCGGTGCGCCGCACCTGCGAACGCACCGGCGTGCCGTTCGACGAAGCGACCGCGCAGAAAATCTACGAAGCCGTGCCGACCTGGGGCCCGCACGCGGACGTGCCCGAAGGGCTGTCGCGACTGGCCAAGAAGTACAAGCTGGTGATCCTTTCGAACGCGTCGAACGACCAGATCCACAGCAACGTCGACAAGCTCGGTGCGCCGTTCCACAAGGTCTACACCGCGCAGCAGGCGCAGGCGTACAAGCCGCTGCAGAAAGCCTTCGAGTACATGTTCTCGCAACTGGACTGCAATCCCGAAGACGTGCTGCACGTGTCGTCGAGCTTCCGCTATGACCTGATGACCGCGTACGACATGGGCATCAAGCACAAGGCGTTCGTCAACCGTAGCCACGAGCCGCTGAACCCGTACTACGGCGTCAACGAAGTGTCGGGCATTCCGCAACTGGCGTCGCTGCTCGGTCTCTGATCGATAGCTTCGGCCCTATGGCGACATCGCTTCCCGTGCGCAAGTGAGCGGCGCACCCAACCGACAGGAATGCATCACGATGAAGCTCGACTCCTACTGGCTCGACACCGCGCCACGGTTTACCGGAGGCACCCAGAGTCCACTGCCGCAGCGGGTGGACGTGGCCGTGGTCGGCGGCGGCTTCACCGGACTGTCGGCGGCGTTGGAACTCGCCAAACGCGGCAAGTCGGTGATCGTGTTCGAGGCGGGCAGGCTCGCGGCGCAGGCATCGGGCCGTAACGGCGGCCATTGCAATACGGGCGTCGCGCAGGACTACGCCGCGTTGTCCGCGCGCATCGGCAGCGAGCGCGCGGCGGAGTTCTATCGCGCGTATGCGGGCGCCGTCGAGACGGTGAAATCGATCATCGCGGAAGAGCGGATCGACTGCGATTTGCGCCACTCCGGGAAGATCAAGCTCGCGGCGAAGCCACAGCATTTCGCGTCGCTTGCGAAGTCGTACGAGGTGTTGCGGCGCGAGGTCGATCCTGATGTCGAACTGGTGCCGCCCGAGCAGATCCGCAAGGAGATCGCGTCTGACAGCTTTTTCGGCGGTCTCGTGCAGCGCAACGGCATGCAGATGCACATGGGCAAATTCGGCGTGGGTCTCGGCGCGGCGGCGGCACGCCGCGGCGCGCAGATCTACGAGAACGCGCCGGTGACGAACCTGGAACCACTCGGCGGCAGCGCGTTCGACGTGCAGTGTCCGCTCGGCACGGTCCGCGCCGAACGCGTGCTGATCGCCACGGGCGCGTCGCAGGTCGGTCCGCTGCAATGGTTCCGGCGCCGCATCGCACCGGTCGGCAGCTTCATCGTCGCGACCGAGCCGCTCGGCAAGGACCGCCTCGATGCGTTGTTGCCGACGCGTCGCTCGTATGTGACGACGCTGAACATCGGCAACTATTTTCGGGCCACGCCTGACGAGCGTTTGCTGTTCGGCGGCCGCGCGCGCTTTGCGATGTCGAACCCGCGTTCGGACGAAAAGAGCGGGCGGATTCTGCGTGACGGGCTCGCCCGATATTTCCCGCAACTGGCCGATGTGCGCATCGATTACTGCTGGGGCGGCCTCGTCGACATGACGGCCGACCGCCTGCCGCGCGCGGGACAGCATGAAGGACTGTTTTATTCAATGGGCTACAGCGGTCACGGTGTGCAGATGTCCGTGCACATGGGTCGACTGATGGCCGACGTGATGTTCGGCGCCGCCGCGCGCAATCCGTGGCGAACGCTCGAATGGCCCGCGATTCCAGGACACTTCGGACGCGCGTGGTTTCTGCCGCTGGTCGGCGCGTATTACAGGTTGCAGGATGTACTGCATTGAACGGATCGACTGATCGCGACTGTCAGATGGCAGGGCAGCGCAGATTGAAAAACACTATTCCCAAAGGAAATCCCCATGTTGCGTTTCATGTTCCAGCCTGCTTCCGCCGTCCGTTTCAACACCGTGCAGCGCTTTGCCGCGGGCGCGGGCCTCGCGATGACGATGATGTTCGGCGCCGCCCACGCCGCCCACGCGGCCGAAGGGGCGACGCTGACTGCAGGCTCGCCGCCGTCGAGCGCACCGACCACGTTCATGAACGTGAAGACCCAGAAGATCGAAGGTCTGATGCCGGACGTCGTGAAGGAGATCGGCAAGCGCGAGGGCTTCAATGTGTCGTACGACGCGGTGCCGTTCTCGGCGCTGATCCAGTCGGTGGTATCGGGCAAGATCGACATCATCGTGGCCGGCATGACGCCGACGCCGAAGCGCGCCGAAGTGGTCGATTTCTCGCAGCCGGTTACGGCGTTCGGCGAAGGCATCATCGTGAAGGAGAGCAACAAGGCCGTCTATCACTCGGTGCAGGACATGAAGGGCATGACGGTCGGTGCGCCGACCGGCACCGACTATGGCGATCAGTTGAAGAAGCTCGGGATCTTCACCGAAGTGAAGATGTACGACAGCCCGGCCGACATGACGCGTGACGTCGCGCTTGGCCGCATCGTCGCAGGCTTCAACGACTATCCGATCCTGAAGGCCCAGGAGGCGGCGGGCGCGATGGCGGGAACGCGGGTCGAAGATGCCTATGTGCCGATGGAAAAGTTCGACATCGCGATAGCGGTGAAGAAGGGCAACAGTGCGCTGATGGCGAAGATCAACGACGCACTGACGAAGATGAAGGCCGACGGCACGCTCGACACGATCCTGAAGAAGTGGCACCTCACGAGCTGATTCGCTTCTCGTGACAGGAGGCGGGCCCGCCACGACACGGGACCCGCCCCGCGATGTTCGCCGCCCAGCGGCGCGGCGGACTGAACGAATGCAAACAGCAAGGGAAGGCACGACATGCGCTGGCAAGATATAGCCGACTTTGTACCGATTCTGCTGCAAGGCGCGATGATGAGCATCATCATCACGCTGGGTTGTCTGCTGTTGAGCACCGTGCTCGGCCTGGCCTGGGCGCTGTTGAAGATGTCGCGCTATCCGCACGTGGTACGCGGTGTGAGCGCGATGATCAACGTCGTGCGCGGTCTGCCGATGATCGTGCTGCTGTTTTACATCTACTTCGTGCTGCCGGATATCCACATCCAGGTATCGGCGTTGCAGGCAAGCATCATCGGGCTGGGTTTCGGTTACTCGACCTACGTCGCGGAAATCTTCCGCGCGGGTATCGAGGCGGTCGATCCGGGCCAGTACGAAGCCGCGCAGTCGATCGGCATGGGTCGCGTGAAGACGATGGTACGGGTGATCCTGCCGCAGGCGATCAAGGTGGCTCTGCCACCGTACAGCAACACGCTCGTGATGATGCTGAAGGACTCGTCGCTTGCATCGACGATCACGGTCGCCGAAATGACTCGCGAAGGCCAACTGATCGCGTCGTCGACGTTTCAGAATCTGACGGTGTACACACTCGTCGCGCTCGGCTACCTGGCGATGAGCCTGCCGCTGATGAGCATGACCCGCAATCTGGAACGACGATTCGGTCGGCACAGGGCCAGGTAAGTGCGAAGCGAGGATGCGATGATCGAAATCACGAATGTGCACAAGAGTTTTGGCTCCGTACCTGTTCTCAAGGGCATTTCGCTCAACGTGAACCAGGGCGAAGTGGTCTGCCTGATCGGTGCGTCGGGCTCGGGAAAATCAACCCTGCTGCGATGCATTAACGCGCTGGAGTCCTACGACGAAGGCGAGATACGCCTGCTCGGCGAGCGCGTCGAGCAGCGCGCGCGCAACATCAACCAGTTGCGCACCCAGGTCGGCATGGTGTTTCAGCGCTTCAATCTGTTTCCGCACCGCACCGCGCTCGAGAACGTGATGGAAGGGCCCGTGCACGTCAAACGCCTTGCGCGTGCGCAAGCGCAACGCGAAGCGTCCGAACTGCTCGACAAAGTCGGGCTCGGCCACAAGCTGCACGCCTATCCTCATCAGCTTTCGGGAGGGCAGCAGCAACGGGTGGCGATTGCCCGCTCGCTCGCGATGAAGCCCAAGGCGATCCTGTTCGACGAGCCGACCTCGGCGCTCGATCCGGAACTGGTCGGCGAAGTGCTCGGCGTGATGCGCACCCTTGCGCGCGAAGGCATGACGATGCTGGTCGTCACGCATGAAATGGGCTTTGCGCGTGAAGTGGCAGACCGCGTGTGCTTTCTGCACGCGGGACTCATCATCGAGGAGGGCACCGCGCAGCAGGTGCTGGGTTCGCCGCGCGAGGCGCGTACCCGCGAATTCCTGCGCCACGTGCTGAGCAATCGCAGCGACGCTCACGTGTCACCGGACGGCATGGCGGGAGCCGCGGCATGAACGGCAGATTCGTACGCTTGGGCGAGACGGCTCGCGCCAAAGTCGAGCTGACGATCGACGGTGAGACCGTCGAAGCGCTGGCCGGCGACACGTTGCTCACCGCGATGCTGTGCTCGGTGCGGCATGTGCGGCGGTCCGAATTCGGTGCTGAAAAGCGCGCCGGCTTTTGCCTGATGGGCGCGTGCCAGGATTGCTGGGTATGGACCGCGGACGGCGAGCGGCTGCGCGCCTGCACCACCGTGGTCGAAGCAGGCATGCGCGTCGTCACGACGCAACCGGAGGGCCCATGGGCGAACCTCGCATCGTAATCGTCGGCGCAGGACCCGCAGGGGTGCGCTGCGCGGAGACATTGCTGGCGGCCGGCATCCGCCCGATCGTCGTCGATGAAGGTCGGCGCGATGGCGGGCAGATCTACCGGCGCCAGCCCGACGGCTTCAGGCGGCCGTACGCGAAGCTGTACGGCACTGAAGCCGCGCGCGCGGAGGACCTGCATCGCAGCTTCGAGCGACTGCGCGCGCAGATCGATTACCGTCCTCAGACGCTCGCGTGGAACGTTGCGCAAGGCAAGCTGCATATCGTGCACGAAGGACACGCGAGTTCGTTGGGCTACGACGCGCTGATCCTGTGCCCCGGCGCGACGGACCGGCTCATGCCGGTCAAAGGCTGGCAGTTCGCCGGGACCTACAGCCTCGGTGCCGCCCAGATCGCACTGAAGTCGCAGGCCTGCGCGATTGGCCGCCAGGTCGTATTCATCGGGACCGGCCCACTGCTGTATCTGGTTGCGAACCAGTATGTGCAGGCGGGCGCCAAGGTAGCAGCGGTACTCGACACGTCGACGACCGGTGCGCGGCTGCGTGCGCTGCCCAAATTGCTGGCGCGCGTCGACGTGTTGCGCAAGGGCCGCGCGCTCGTGGCGGCGTTGAAGCGCTCGGGCGTGCGGGTCGAAAACGGCATCGAGCCGCTCGAAATTGTCGGCACGCCGGACGACGGCGTGCTTGGCGTACGCTTTCGCGATGCGCGCGGCAACGTCGCGCAGATCGATTGCGACGCGGTGGGGCTCGGCTATCACCTGCGTCCGGAAACCCAGTTGGCCGACCTTGCGCGCTGCGCGTTCCGTTTCGATGCGCCGACGCGGCAATGGGTGCCGCAAATCGATGAACTCGGACGTGCTACCGAAAAGGGCGTCTACATCGCCGGTGATGGTGCGCGCGTGCTCGGCGCGGATGGCGCGGAGATCGCCGGACGGCTCGCAGCCTACGCTGCACTGAGCGATCTCGGGCGTGCGGTGCCGGCCGCGACGCTCGCCACGTTGACGCGCGAACAGCGCAAAATGGAGCGCTTCCGGCGCGGTCTCGCTGAAGCGTTTGCGTGGCCTGGCGGGCAGGCGGCCCGTCTGTCCGACGATACGATCGTTTGCCGGTGCGAAGGCATCACCGCCGGCGAACTGCGCCGCGTGGTGCGCGACGAAGGCGCGCAGGAAGCGAACCGCGCCAAAGCGTTCAGCCGCGTCGGCATGGGACGCTGCCAGGGACGTTACTGCGGCCATGCGGGCGCCGAGGTGATCGCGGCGGCCGCGCACGTGCCGCTCGAGCAGGTTGGCAGGCTTCGCGGGCAGGCACCCGTGAAGCCGCTGGCCATCGCAACCGTGGAGGATACCGAATGAACCGCGCACAAGCCGATGTGCTGATCGTGGGCGGCGGGTTCATGGGTGCCTCCGCCGCATTTTTTCTGAGGCAACGGGGCCGCTCGGTGATCCTGCTCGAGCGCCAGCTCGTTGGTCAGCAGGCGAGCGGTACCAACTTCGGCAACGTGCGCCGGCAAGGGCGCTTTCTGCCGCAACTGCCGCTTGCGAACCGTTCGCGCGAAATCTGGGGGCGTCTGCCCGAACTGATCCAGCACGACGCCGAGTTTCTGATGTCCGGCCATGTGCGCGTCTGTTATCGCGAAGAGCAGGCCGATCAGTTCGAAACGTATGCGAAGGAGGCCGCGCACTACGGTCTCAAGCTCGATCTGCTGCGCGGCGACGCGCTGCGCGCACGGTTTCCGTTTCTCGGTGCCGAGGTGCTGGCGGGCTCGTACTCGCAAATGGACGGGCACGCGAATCCGCGGCTCGCGGCGCCCGCGTTTGCTCGCGCGGCGGCGCGGCTCGGCGCGCAGATCGTCGAAAACTGCGATGTCGTGACCGTCGAAAAAGAGGGCGCCGAGTTTCGCGCGACGAGCGCAGAGGGCCGTACCTTCCATGCCCCGGTGCTGCTGATCACAGCGGGCGCGTGGGGCAATCTGCTCTCGGAGCAGTTTGGCGAAGCGGTGCCGATCGCCGTCAACGGCCCGCAAATGGCTGTGACCGAACCTGTGCCGTATGCGATCCAGCCGGTGGTCAGCGTGTCGTCGCCGCAAATCGAGGAGGTCGTGTACTTCCGCCAGGTCGCGCGCGGCAATATCGTGATCGGCGGCTGCGCGCGTGCGCCGGCGTATCTCGACGAACGCCGCGCGAAAGTCCTGCCGCAAAGCACGTTGCTGCAGTTCAGGCAGTTGCAGCGCGTCGCGCCGATGCTGCGCAGGCTGAACATCATCCGGGTATGGAGCGGCGTCGAAGGCTATATGCCCGACGACCTGCCGATCATGGGCGCGAGCGGTACGACGAGCGGCCTGTTCTATGCGTTCGGTTTTTGCGGCGCGGGGTTCCAGCTCGGGCCGGGCGTCGGCGACACGATGGCTGAACTGATCGACACGGGCGCGACCAGCACGCCGCTCGAGCCGTTCGACATCCGCCGCTTCGCGGCCGGCCGGGGCGCTTCGCCGGCGGCTCCTGCCGCGTCGCGCGTTGCGTGAGCGGAGCGTCGATGCTGAGCCCGAGCCGAACCTCGTCGTCATCATCGGCGCCCGATCTCGCGGGCGCGAACCGCCATGCGCGACGTGTGCCGGATCGAGTGAGCGGCGCCGTCGAACGCGCGGTCAACTTCATCGATGCATGTTTCGCCGAGCCGATCAGCCTGGCCGAAATGGCCGCCGTCGCGGAGCTGAGCATTTCGAGGTTTGCGGTGCGCTTCAGCGCGGAGATTGGCGTGTCGCCGCAGCAATACGTGAGGCTGGTGCGGGTACGGCATGCGCAACGCCTGCTGCGGCGAGGCATGCCGCCGTCGATCGTCGCGGCCGAGGTGGGCTTCTTCGATCAAAGCCATCTATGCCGGCATTTCAAGCGCGTGCTGGGCAGAACGCCGGGTGAGTGGCTGAGCACCAACGGCTGATTGCAAGCTGAAAGCTCACCGGGCCCGCGACCGCTTCATTGATGCCGTTGCGAGAACAGTGTTTCCAGCGGGTATTCGGATTTCACGAACGGCGTCTTGATGATCACGTAGCTGAAATACTTCTCGATGCCAATGTCGCGCTCCAACAGTCCTTCGATCACACTCTGATAGTGGTTGACGCTGCGCGTGACGAACTTCAGCAAATAATCGTATCCGCCGCTCGCCAGATGGCATTCGATGATCTCCTCCACGGGACGGATCGCCGCCTCGAACTTGGCGAAGTCTTCGCGGCGATGGTCGGCAAGTGTGACCTCGGTGAACACGATCTGCACGTCGCCGAGTTTCTGCAGCTGGATGTGTGCGCCGTAGCCGACGATATAGCCGGCCTTTTCAAGCCTTTTCACGCGAATCAGACAGGGGCTCGGCGAGAGCCCCACGGCGTCAGCAAGCTCGACGTTCGTGATGCGGCCTTTTTTCTGCAGTTGCGAAAGAATACGCAGGTCGATCCGGTCCAGCTTCGTGTCGCCGCTTGTCGTCATGTATCGGTCTGCCCGTCGAAGGTTCTGCTTTTCGCTGCATCGCGCTTCGCGTGAGTCAAGCGACGCGCAGGCCGATGTTATCACGCGCTCAGGCGGCTGCGCGGCTCGCGCCGCGCAACGCGGCACGCACCTCCGCATGGTCGAGCACTTCGTCGAGCGTGCGCCGCAAACGGCCGAACAGCTGGTCGAATTCCGCCTCGCCGAAGCAAAGCGCGGGCGCGAAACCGAGGATGCTGTCGCCGAACGCGCGGAACACGAGCCGGTTGCGGTAGGCCGCTTCGGCGATCCGGTCCGGCAGCTTCAGCGACGCATCGAAGCGTGCGCGCGAACCCTTGTCGGCGACGAGTTCGAGCGCGCCGAGCAGGCCCCGATGACGCGAGTCGCCGACCAACGGATGATCGAGCAGCGCGTCGAGTCCGGCGGCAAAACGCGGCGCCTGCGCAATACCGTTAGCGAGCAGACCACCCTCCTGATAGAGACGCAGCACTTCGAGGCCGATCGCGGCGCTGACCGGATGCGCGGAGTAGGTCTGGCCGTGACCGACCACTGCGGTATCGCGCGCATCGCCCGCGATGCCCTGGTAGATTTCGTCGGACATCAGCACCGCGCCCATCGGCGCATAGCCCGAGGTCAGCCCCTTCGCCACCGTCATCAGATCCGGCTCGACCTGTTCCGCCTCGCATGCGAACAATGGGCCGGTACGACCGAAGCCCGTGATGACTTCGTCGGCGACGAACAGAATGTCGAGACGGCGGCACGCGTCGCGCATCGCCTTAAGCCAGCCGACCGGCGGCACGATCACGCCGCCCGACCCCTGGATCGGCTCGCAGAAGAACGCGGCGACGTTCTCCGCGCCGAGTGAGGCCACCTTCGCTTCGAGCGCGGCGACCGACGCGGCGATCAGTGCCTGCGCGTTGTCGCCTTGCGGCTGACGGTATGCATAGGGCGACGGCAGGTGGTGCTGGTGCGGCAGCGGCAGATCGAAGTTGCGGTGAAACGCGGGCAGCGCGGTGAGCCCCGCGCCGACGCTCGACGATCCGTGATAACCGCGCTCGAGCGCGATCATCTGCTTTTTCGCCGGACGCCCCGTCGCGTTGAAGTAATGCGTGATGAAGCGGACAGCCGAGTCGATCGCATCGGAGCCGCCGAGCGTGAAGTAGACGTGGTGCAGCGAAGCGGGGGAGAGCGCAACCAGCTTTTCGGCCAGTTCGATGGCGGGTTCCGACGAGAAGTGGAAGTAGGTGGTCGCGTAGGGCAGCTTCGTCATCTGCCGCGTCGCCGCCTCGACGATGCTCTGCTGGCCGTAACCCACGTTCACGCACCACAGGCCCGCAAACGCGTCGAGCAGTTCGTTGCCGTCGATGTCGCGCAGATAAGCGCCGTGTCCGGATTCGAGTACGGTGGTGCCCCGCGCTTCGTGCGCGCGGTAGTTGATGACCGGGTGAATCAGATGCTTGCGGTCGGCGTCGATGAGCGATGTTCTTGACATGGTGGTATTTCCCCGCAGGTTGCGATCAGGTGAGCGTCACCCCTTGATAGTAGCGAGAGCCGCATGCGAGCCGTTCCGCCAAAAAAATGCGCAAAGAGCGCAAGCGCAGCGTTTTCTACCCCACAGACGGCATTTTCTGCCGCGCGTGCTTAATAGCGACGCAAACGCGAGTTCAGCCGAGCGTTCGTGGCCGCGTCAGGTCAGCGACTGCGTGATCACCGCATACTGACGTAGCGGGCCGTCGCCGCGGCTGGGCTCGGAACGGGGTTGCGCGGATGCGATCCGCCGCATCCTGACGACCGTCTCCGTGGGTGCGAGGCCGAGGCCGGTTAGCCACGTTCGCAGGCCTTGCCCGTGCGGCACGTCGATGCGGACCAGCGCGCCTTCGTTCAGCGCGAGCCAATGACGGATCAGCGCTTTGGCGTGCACGGCGCCCGGGCTCGCGCCGGCGACCACGGGGCCGATCAGGAAACCGCGCCCGAAGCGACGGAACATCGAGAAGCCGAGTAGTTCGCCGTCCCGATCAAGCGCGATACCGTCGGCGAGGTCGAGCAGTGGCGGCAGCACGTGGCTGCGGTCGAGACCGCTCGCGCGCGATGCCAGCTCGACGAGTTGCACGGCGTCGCTCGCGCCGAGCGGGCGCAGCCGCTCGTTGGCGGCCAGCGCGACGAGCGGCGGACGGAACGCCGCGCCCTGCATCTGGTCGAGTGCGCCGCAGGCCTCGAAGCCGAGCGCGTCGCACATCGGCCGGGCAGCGTCGGTCGCATAGAGCGTGATGTCGCGCTTGCCGATCTCGTCGAGTGCGTAAGCGAGCAGCGTGCGGCCGATACCCAGGCCGCGGTGCTCCGGCGCGACGATCAGCATCCCGAGCGTCGCCTGATCCGCGCCGAACTTCCAGCACACGACGGTGCCGACCAATGCGCCTGCCGTCTCGGCGACGAAACCGATTCCCGTGTGCGCGGAGAATCCCCAGTCTTCACGGCGATGCGGCCAGCCGATCGCGGCGGACAGGCGTTGTGCGGCGGGCAGGTCGTTGGCGGTCAGGCGTCGGTAGGTGACAAGTGCGTGCGTGGTTGAATCGGGCACGGGGTGCTCCGTGATTTGTCGGCCGTGCCGCGACTGTTGCACGTTGCTCGCGCGTTGACTAGTACGAACTTCTCATCGTCGTGCGTGCCGCGCCCGGCGAGGCGCCGCTGCGCCCGTGCCGGGCATGCCACGCGAAATGTGTGGTTCGGTCGTGCAGATTGCGTGCGGCGTGCTGAAACGGCCAATTTTGTCGGTGCAATCCGCGGTGCGCTCGCCGCTACGATGATGTGCATGCACCGACGCCTCGCTTCGAAGATCGCACACGGCGCCGGGCTCGCGCGTCAGGGTCAATGCCAGGGGCGGCAAATCATGCTGTTTGGACCACGCAAAACCATGTTTTCGAATGGTCGAATCCAGCGATACGCGATCAACGCCATTTTTTGCAGTGCTTAAATCGATTCATGCAGTGCCGCCGCGCCGCGACCAGCACGCGGAGCGCCGTCGAACACCAATGCTGGATATCCCGCGTTCAATCACCAGTGAGGAGCAGTTCGCATGTACGACGACGAAATCAAAACGGGCGGTTTCAGCCGCCGCGACATGATGCGTTTGCTGGCTGCCGGCGGCTTGCTCGCCACCGGCGCGGGAGGCTTGCTGGCGGGCGCTCGCCCGGCGCTTGCGGCAGCCGCGCCGAAGAAAGGCGGCAAGATCCGGGTCGCCTACGACTCATCGTCGACCGCGGATACGCTCGACCCGGCCAAGGGATCGGCAGGTGCTGACTACATCCGCTTCTTCATGTTTTACAGCGGCCTGACGCAACTCGACAGTTCGCTGACGCCGCGGATGAATCTCGCCGAAGCGGTGGACACGAGCGATGCGAAGGTGTGGGTGATCAAGCTGCGCAAGAGCGCGACCTTCCACGATGGCAAGCCGCTTGCGCCCGCCGATGTCGTCTACTCGCTGATGCGTCATAAGAATCCGGCGACTGCTTCGAAGGTGAAGACGCTGGCCGATCAGTTCGTGGAAGCGAAGCAGACCGGCCCCAACGAAGTCACACTCACGCTCGCGTCGCCCAACGCGGACTTGCCGGTGATTCTCGCCACGCCGCAATTCGTGATCATCAAGGACGGCACGACGGAGTTCACGACGGCCGTCGGTACCGGCCCGTACAAGGTGAAGACGTTCAAGCCCGGCGTCTCGACAGTCGGCGTGCGCAATGACAACTTCTGGAAGACGGGCGGCGGCCCCTACCTCGACCAGATCGAGCTGATCGGTATCGGCGACGACGCGGCGCGCATCAATGCGCTGCTGTCCGGCGATGTCCACCTGATCAACGCGGTCGATCCGCGCTCGACGCAGCGCATTGCCGCGACGCCGGGCTATGAGGTGCGCGAGACCAAGTCGGGTCTCTATACCGATCTGATCATGCGACGCGACAATCCGCTGACCGGCAACCCCGATTTCGTGCAGGGCATGAAGTATCTGTTCGATCGTGACCAGGTCCGCACGGCGGTGTTCCGCGGCTATGCGGTGGTCGGCAACGATCAGCCGATTCCACCCAGCCACCGTTACTTCAATGCGTCGCTGCCGCAGCGGCCGCACGATCCGGACAAGGCGAAGTTCTACTTCCAGAAAGCCGGAGCGATCGGGACGGCGTTGCCGCCGATCTATGCGACGACCGACGCGAACGGCTCGATCGAAATGGGCGTGCTGCTGCAGCAGTCCGCCGCGAAGATCGGCGTGAACCTGAACATCAACCGCGTGCCGGCCGACGGTTACTGGTCGAACCACTGGATGAAGCATCCGCTCGGGTTCGGCAGCGTCAATCCCCGCTCGAGCGCCGACGTGCTGTTCACGCAGTTCTTCAAGTCGGACGCGCCGTGGAACGAGTCGGGCTGGAACAACCCGAAGTTCGACCAGCTGCTGGTCGCCGCGCGCTCGGAAACCGACGATGCGAAGCGCAAGCAGATGTACGGCGACATGCAGGTGCTGGTAGCGGAGCAGGGCGGCATCGGCATTCCGACCTTCCTGAGCCTGCTCGATGCGAACGACAAGCGCCTGGAAGGGCTTCAACCCATACCTACCGGCGCGATGATGGGCTTCAACTTCGCCGAGTACGTATGGTGGAACGCGTAACACGTTGAAGCGCGCGCACGCGCCGGGCGACGCACGGCGCGTGCCCCAAAGCCTCAACCGAGGAGCTCATGCCTATGAACGGGAATATCGCCCAGTTGATCGGCCGGCGCATTGCGGTCACTGCGCTGACGCTGGTGATCGTCTCCATCATCATCTTCGTGATCACCAATCTGTTGCCCGGCGATGCCGCGCAGGCCGCACTCGGCCAGTCGGCAACGGCCGAAACGGTCGCGGCACTGCGCCAGCAGTTCGGTCTCGACCAGCCGGCTTACCTGCGGTACTTCCATTGGCTCGTCGGTCTGCTGCACGCGAACTTCGGCGTGTCGCTATCGAATAATCTGCCGGTCTCCGAGCTGATCGAAGGGCGCTTGCCGAAGTCGCTGACCCTCGCGGCGATCACCACCGCGGTGTCGGTGCCGATCGCGGTGTCGGCGGGCATCCTGGCGGCGGTCAAGCGCGACTCGCTGATCGACCGCATCGTGAGCCTTGGTACGCTGTCGCTGGTCGCCACGCCCGAGTTCCTGATCGCGACGCTCGCGGTGCTGGTGCTGGCCGTCAAGCTGCACTGGCTGTCCGCGCTGTCGTACAGCGGCGACATCGAGAGCCTGCACGACTTTCTGCGCGCGTATGCAATGCCGGTCGTAACCCTCTGCGCAGTCGTGATTGCGCAGATGGCCCGCATGACCCGCGCCGCGGTGATCGAGCAGCTCAGTTCGTCGTATGTGGAAATGGCGATGCTGAAGGGCGCGAGCCCCGCGCGCGTGGTACTGCGCCACGCACTGCCGAATGCGATCGGCCCGATTGCCAACGCGATCGCGCTGAGCCTGTCTTATCTGCTGGGCGGAGTGATCGTCGTCGAGACCATCTTCAACTATCCGGGCCTCGCGAGCCTGATGGTCGACGCGGTGAGCAACCGCGACTTCCCGCTCGTGCAGGCCTGCACGCTGCTGTTCTGCCTCGGCTATCTGATGCTCGTGCTGCTAGCCGACCTGTGCGCCATCATCTCGAACCCGAGGCTGCGGACATGACGACTCTTCGACCTTCTTCCGATTCGTCTCACCCACTCGGCGCGCTCGAGCCGGTGCAGCGCAGCAGCATGCTGCCGCAGGGCGCGGAGCCACCACGGTCATGGCGTGGCGGCGGCGCTCCGGCGCCGCGGCCGGTGCGCCGTCGCAGCGTCGCTCAGCGCATGAATCTGTCGACCGGCGGCTGGATCGGTCTCGCGATGGTGAGTTGCGCGCTGTTCGTCGCGGCGTTCGCGCCGTGGATCGCGCCGCACGCGGTGGGCGCGATCGTCACGCCCGACGTCTTCGCTGGCTTCAGCGCGAAGCTGCCGCTCGGCTCCGACTACCTGGGCCGCGACATGCTGACCCGCATCATCTACGGCATGCGGCTGACGGTCGTGCTGGCGCTCGCCGCGGCGCTGCTCGCGGCGCTCACCGGGACGATGCTGGGCTTGCTCGCGGCCGTCGCCGGCCGCCATATCGACGAAACCATGAGCCGGCTGCTCGATGCGGTCACCTCGATTCCGTCGAAGATGTTCGCGCTGATGATCGTCGCCGCGTTCGGCTCGTCGCTGCCGTTGCTGATCGCGACAGCGGCCATCAGCTACATGCCGGGCTCGTACCGGATCGCCCGCTCGCTCGCGGTCAATATCGGCACGCTCGAATATGTGCAGGTCGCCCGGGCGCGCGGAGAAAGCGCGCTTTACATCGCGTGCTTCGAGATGCTGCCGAACATGATCCACCCGATGCTCGCCGACACCGGGCTGCGTTTCACGTTCGTCGTGCTGCTGCTGAGCAGCCTGAGCTTTCTCGGCCTGGGCGTGCAGCCGCCGTATGCCGATCTCGGTTCGCTGGTGCGCGAGAACATCGCCGGTCTCGGTGAAGGCGTGCCCGTGGTGATCCTGCCCGCGATCGCAATCGCGGTGCTGACGGTCGGCGTGAACCTGCTGATCGACGGACTGCCGCATCGTGGGCGCCGCAAGAACATGCCCGATGCCGATGGAGGCCATTGATGAAGGGACACCTGTTCAGACGTGCTCACGCGGACTTTACGGCCGCCTCGCAGACCGCGTCGTTACCTTCGTCCAATCTGGTCGAAGTGCGGGGCCTGCGCGTGGTGGGAAGCCGCCCCGGCGAGCCTGATACCACGATCGTGCACGACATCGACTTCGAGATTGCGCGCGGCGAGGTGCTCGCCTTGATCGGCGAATCGGGTTCGGGCAAGACCACGATCGCGCTGTCGCTGATGGGCCATGCTCGCAGCGGCTGCCGCATCGCGGGCGGGTCGATCCGGGTCGACGACACTGACGTGCTCGGACTGTCGCCGAAACAGCTCGAGGGATTGCGTGGCCGCAAGGTTGCCTATATCGCGCAAAGCGCGGCGGCCGCGTTCAACCCGGCGCGCTCGATCATGGACCAGGTGATCGAAAGCGCGCTGATTCACGGCACGCTCAGCAAGCGCGCCGCGCAGGCAAAAGCGGTCGAACTGTTCCGCGCGCTCGCGCTGCCGGACCCGCAGAAGATCGGCCAGCGTTACCCGCACCAGGTGTCGGGCGGCCAGTTGCAGCGGCTGATGGCGGCGATGGCGCTGATCACCGACCCCGCCCTCGTGATCCTCGACGAGCCGACCACGGCGCTCGACGTCACGACGCAGATCGACGTGCTGCAAGCGTTTCGCGGCGTGATCCGGCAATGCGGAATGACCGCCGTCTATGTGTCGCACGATCTGGCGGTGGTCGCGCAGATGGCCGATCGGATCGTGGTGCTCAGTAACGGTGAGATTCGCGAAACGGGCCGCACCGAGCAGATTCTGCATGCGCCGGCCCATCCTTATACGCAGAGCCTGATAGCCGCGGTGACGCCAGTCGCTCCCGCTGCATCGACCGCGGCCGCGCTGGACGCGTCGCAACGCAACGCGGCGCCGCTGCTCGAACTGCGCGGGCTGACGGCCGGCTACGGCGGCACCGACGCGCACGGCTGGCCGCACAAGGTCATTCTGCGCGACGTCGACCTCGCAATCGGCCGTGGCCAGACGGTGGGCGTGATCGGCGAGTCGGGTTCGGGCAAGACCACGCTCGCGAAGGTGATCGCGGGGCTGGTGCCGATGGCGCGCGGCAAGCTGCTGCTCGATGGTGAGCCGCTTGCCGCCAACCTGAACCGTCGCAGCCGCGAACAGTTTCGCTGTATCCAGATCGTGTTCCAGAACGCCGACACGGCGCTCAACCCGACCCATACCGTCGAGCGCACGCTGGCGCGCCCGTTGAAGTTCTATCACGGTATGAAGGGCGAGGCCGCGCGGCGCCGCGTCGCCGAACTGCTTGGCCTGGTGCGCCTGCCAGCCGAACTGGCGCAACGTCGCACCGGGGAGTTGTCGGGCGGGCAAAAACAGCGCGTGAATCTCGCGCGGGCGCTGGCCGCCGAACCCAAGCTGATCCTTTGCGACGAAGTCACCTCCGCGCTCGATACGGTGGTCGGCGCAGCCATTCTCGAACTGCTGCGCGATCTGCAGAAAAAGCTCGGCGTGTCGTATCTGTTCATCACGCACGACATCGCCAAGGTGCGCGCGATCAGCGACGACATCGTCGTGCTGTACGCAGGGCACCGCGTCGAGGCGGGTAACCGCGACGCGTTGTCGGCGCCGCCGTACCACCCGTATTCGCATCTGCTGGTGTCGTCCGCGCCGGAACTTCGCGCCGGCTGGCTCGAAGAAGCGGGCGAGCGCTGTCATCAGACGCTGCCGCCGATCGGCGAGCCGGCCAATGAGCCGCAGCTATGCACGTTTCTCGCACGTTGTCCGATGCGCATCGATGGGGTCTGCAACCGCACGCCGCCGGCCGCGCGCACGCTCGAGAGCGGCGCGCAGGTGCTGTGCCATCGCAGCGAAGCGGAACTGCAGCAGTACCAGAACGGACCGCCGGACGGCGCTACTGCGGCTGGTGGGCTCGCGCAGTCCGTCACGCTGCGCGTCTGATGGCCAACTCGCGCTTCGCGATGACGGCATCCGCCGTGCCGAATCGGTGTCGTCGAAGCGGCGCGCATGATTTTGTGGCCCGAGGGGATACGACATGACTGGAATCTTCGACTACACCGCCAGCGGCACGACCGTGGTGATGTCGCGTGCGATCAGGCGGGCCGTGGCTTTTATCGAAAGCTCGTTCGCGCAGCCCGTCAGTCTTGCGACGCTCGCGGCGACGGCGGGCTTGAGTGTGTCGCGCTTTGCGACGCTGTTCCGCAAAGAAGTGGGAATCTCGCCGCATCGTTATGTGTGTTTGGTGCGGATCCAACACGCCAAGCGGCTATTGCGCGACGGCGTCCCGCCGTGTGAGGTCGCGACCGAGGTCGGGTTTTTCGATCAGAGTCACCTTGGCCGACATTTCCGGCGCGCGGTCGGCGTGACGCCGGGGCATTTCGTCGCTTCGCCGGAGGCGGTCAGCGCGTGCCGATAAGGTCCTGGACAGAAGCTAAGGAGCGAACGCCGAGCTAGCGGAGTCGTCGATCCGCAGCAGACGGCCCGCGTTGGCGATCACGATGAACGTGCCGACGTTGTGCAGGATCGCTGCCCACACTGCGCCGAGCATGCCGGTCGCGGCGAGCGCGATCACCGCGAGCGTCCACGCGAGGCCGATCGCCGCATTGGTCGTCGCCGTGCGCCGGCATTGCCGGCCGAGGCGGATGCAGGTCGGAATCCGCCGCAGATCGTCGCCCAGCAGCACGATGTCGGCCGACGCGATCGCAATGTCGACGCCGCGCTCGCCCATCGCGATGCTCGTCGAGCCGGCCTTGATCGCCAGCACGTCGTTCAGCCCGTCGCCGACGACGAGCGGATGCAGGCCCGCCCCGATCTCGCGCATCACGTAATCGAGCTTGTCGTGCGGCAGCGCCTGCGCGACCACCGTCTCGATACCCGTCTCGGCCGCGACTTTGCCGGCGACGCGCTCGAGGTCGCCCGTCAGCAGCGTCTGCCGCGCGAGGCCCAGCGTTCGCAGCTCGGCGAGCGCTTCGCGCGCGTCGGGCCGCAACGTGTCGGCAAAACCGAACCACGCGAGCAGCCGCCCGCCGAGCACGAGTCCGACGAGCGGCCCGTCGAAACCGTCAGGCGCCGGCGGCAAGTCACCGGCATGGTCGGCCAGCAGTGTGGGCCGGCCGAGTACCGCCGTGCCGGCCGGCGTGTCGGCGATGACGCCGAGCCCGCGCAATTCCCGCGTGCGTTCGAACGGCGCAACATCGGCGCTCGTGAGGCCGGACGCAACGGCATCACGGACGAGCGCGCGGCTCGCAGGATGCGCGCTGCTTTCGCCGAGCCGCGCGGCCAGCGCACGCGCCTGCGCGGCGTCGACACCGGGCTGCGGCCACACCTGCCGGACCTGCAATTCCGCGCGGGTGAGCGTGCCCGTCTTGTCGATCACGAGCGAATCGACCTCGGCGATCTTGTCGAGGAACGCGGCATTGCGAAACAGAATGCCGTGCCGCGCGCCGACCGCGATCCCGGCAATGGCCGTGGACGGCGCGGCGAGCACCAGCGCGCACGGGCACGCGGCCACGATGACCGCGAGCATCGCCGATGCATTGGCGGACGTGAACCAGACGATCGCGGCGATCAGCAGGACGAGCGCGAGATACGCGCCCATATGCCGCTCGAGTACCTGCGTGACGGGCGGTTTCGCCTGCTCCGCATGCTGCATCAGCGCGATGATCTTGCCGAGCGTCGAATCCTTGCCGGCGTGAGTGACCTGGATGCGCAGCACGCCGTCGAGATTCAGTGCGCCGCCATAAACGGCGCTGCGGTCGATTTCCTCGCGTCGTCCGTCGATCCAGATGCCTGTCATCGGCTGCAGCGACACGCCGTTGAGCAGCGCGCTCGTCACGCCCCATTGTCCTTCGACGCACAAGACGAGCTGCGTCGAAGCTGCGGTGATCCGCAGCGAGTGCGAGGCGACATTGACGCGGGCCTGGCAAGCGCCGCGCCGCGTCATCACGTTCAGTACCTCGACCGGTCGGGCGCGCACGCTCGCCCAGATCAGCAGATCGCCGGAAAACTGCACGGGCTGTCCCGGGCGCGCGAACCACGCGCCATCCTGCGAATGCAGATCGAGCGCGCCGTCATCGAGCAACAGCAGCGTGCGATCGAGTCCCGGAAATTGCGAGAACCTGGCGGGACCATTCAGTGCGGCGAGGCTGACGCGCCACTCGATGCCGCCATCGTCGCTCGCGCGTTTGGCGATGGTGCGCGTGATGCCGCCGCCGTTCGCCCACGTTTCGGGCGCGAGTTGCGCGCAGTCGAAGAAATGAATCGAGTGCTGCGAGGGTGGCTTCCCGAAGCTCGCCGAGGCACGGAGCGGGGCGCCGCGTTGATCCGGATGCGTGAAGTCCGTCATGAGGTGCCCCGTGCGCCGACGTACGCTTCCAGGTCGCGCATCGTCTCGAACAAATCGCCGACGAACCCGATGTCGGCGACGGAAAAGATCGGTGCGTCGGGGTCCTTATTGACGGCGACGATGAGCTTCGAGTCCTTCATGCCGGCCAGATGCTGAATCGCGCCGGAGATGCCGAAGGCCAGGTAAGCATCGGGCGCGACCGTTTTGCCGGTCTGTCCGACCTGTGCGGCGTTGGGCGCGTAACCGGCATCGACGGCGGCGCGCGAGGCGCCGAGAGCGGCGCCGATGCGCTCGGCCAGGGTGCCGAGCCGCGCCATGTTTTCTTGCGACGCGAGGCCCCGGCCGCCTGCCACGACGACGCGCGCAGTCGATAGATCGTGGCCCGTTTGCTGCGCCGCCTGTCGTTCCACGAGGCTTGTCTTTTCAAACGCAGGCACGGCATCGAGCGTCACGATCGACGCGTTCCCGCCCGCACGTTCGACCGGCGCAAACGACGACGCGCGAAACGTCGCGAACGTGAGCGCCGTTTCGCTTGCCACGGTCGCCAGCACGCTGCCCGCATACAGCCCACGCACGAAACAGCCATCGTTCGCGAGTCCGAGCGCGTCAGGCACGAACGCGCTGCCGGTCAACGCGGCCGCGCGCGGAAACGCGCCGCGCGCCAGCGGCCGATGGGCGGCGGCAATCAGCGAATAGCCGGTGCACACGCTGCGCAATTGAGCGGCGAGACTTTCCGGCGTCGCCACGCCGTCGTAGCGGCTGCTCAGCACGCGTGCTACGCCGGGGATCTGCGCGGCCTCGTTGGCGGTCTCGGCATCGAACGTAAGCACGTCGAGCGGCGCGCCTCGCTGAGAGACAGCGCCGATTACGCGCAACGTGGCGTCGCTGATCGAGCCGTGATCCGATTCAGCCAGTACCAGAGTTTTCATACGATGGCTCCTGCGCGGTCGAACACGCGATGCGCCGCGAGCGCATCGAGCAAAGCCGCGGTATTCGCGACCTTCACGCCCGCCTGCCGCGCGGGCGGATCGCGCAGCTCGACGATCCGGCTTTGCGGCGTGAGCGTGCCGCCGAGCGTGGCCGCGTCGAGGGTCGCGAGAGGCTTCTGCCTGGCCTTCACGATGTTCGGCAAGCTCACGCGCCGAGGCTCGGCCAGGCGCAGGTCCGCGCTGACGACCGCCGCGCCGTCGAGCTGCCATGTCGCGGTGCCCGAGTCGTCGCCGCAGGTCACGCGCCAGCCGGAGCCGTGGGCGACGATGGCGCTCGCGTCGAGCGCCTGCGGCCAGTCGAGCAGGCCCGCGAGCATCGCGGCGACGCCGCCCGTATCGTCGTCGATGGCCTGCTTGCCGCAGATCACGAGGCCGAATGCATCGCCGTGCGCCGACAGATACGCGCGCAGCAGGCGCGCGACAGCCAGCGAGTCCAGCGAGTCCTGCGATGTCGCAGCCGCGCCCGTATCGAGCAGGACCGCGTTGTCCGCGCCCATCGCGAGCGCCGTGCGCAGCACGTCCTGGCTATTGGCCTGCCCGCAGGTGATGACGGTCACCTGCGAGGCGTGTCCCGCTTCCTTCAGTTGCAACGCTTTTTCCAGCGCGCACTCGTCGAAGGGATTGAGCGACATCTTCAGGCCGTTCGTGTCGATCGCGCCGCCGGCGCCGACTCGCACGCGCACGTTCGGATCGACCACGCGCTTGACGGGGACGAGAACCTTGATGGACATGATCGTCTCCATGAATCAGGACACCGCGCCCGAGCCGTATTTGCCGACCAGCAGCGCGCCCGTCGAGAAGCGCTCGAGCGCATAGGGCGCGAGCGACACATCGGTCGGCTGACCGAGCGCATGCTGCGCGAGCAGCCTGCCGATGCCCGGCGAGAGCTTGAAGCCGTGTCCGGAGAAGCCGAAGCCGACCACCAGTCCCTCGACATCGCCGACACCGCCGAGCACCGGATTCCAGTCGGGCGTGACGTCGTAGACGCCCGTCCACGACGACGCGAGCCCCGCCGTCTCGTAGGCGGGAAACCGCTCGGCGACCTGCGCGCCGACTTCGACGACATAGTCGAGGGAGATCTCGCCCTGCTCGGTCTCCGGCGCGTTGAGCGTTTCGCCGACCACGCCTTCGGACACCAGCATCTGGCTGCCGCCGTAGCTGCGAAAATAGAGCATGCCGGGCGAACCGAGGTCCTTGAACGCCGGCATGCCGAAGGTGTATGCCCCCGTCTCGCATTCGAGGGCGAGCACCGTGTGGCGCTCGGGTTTCACAGGCAGCGGCACGCCGATCCAGGCGGCCAGCTCGGGCGTCCAGATGTTCTGCGTGCTGACGAGGGTGCCGCAGCTGAAGCGGCCCGCGCTCGTCTCGACGCCGGTCACGCGGCGACCTTCGCGGATCACGCCCGTCACGCTCACGCCTTCCATGATCTTCGCGCCGCGGCGGCGCGCCGACCTGGCGAAGCTGGTCGCGACGAGATAGGCGTCGGCGAAGCCGGCCTCGGGCTCGAATCCGATCAGCGCCGCGTCGTCGAACTGCGCGATCGGCAGGCGCTCGCGCGCTTCGGCGCGGTTCATCAATTGCACTTCGATGCCCATCTCCTGCTGCGCGGCGAGCGACGCGCGCAGTGGTTCGAGCTTGTCGCCTTCGGGCGCGCAGATCAGGTAGCCGCATTTGACGAGCCCGCACGACGCTTCGTCGTCGCCGACATACTCGGCGAAGTGGTTGAACGCCGACCACGACGAGCGCGCGAGCTCGACGTTCTGGCGAACCGAATAGTGCGTGCGCAGCAGGCCGGATGATTGCGAAGTCGTGCCGGCGCCGATCGTGTCGCGCTCGAGGACCAGCACGCTTTTCGCGCCGGCGGCGGCGAGATGGTGCGCGACCGAGGCGCCGATCACGCCGGCGCCGATCACGATGAAGTCATAGTGGCTCATGGGAGCGTTCCGATTTTCCTGTAGGGGCGATGGAACGGATTCTAGAAAGCCGAAACGCGGGGGAATTTTGTATTAGGCAAACTTATGGCGTGGGTCCGACATTGCTCATCATGAGCGTGGGCGAATTTTGAGCAAGCAGCATTCGACATCGTCGCGCGACATGCGCTGGGCGCCGCGGACACTGGAGTCATGATGAGACGAACTCAACCGCCAATCGATCTGCGCGCGCTGCAGGCCTTCATCGCCGTGTGCGAGACCGGCTCGATGACGGGCGCGGCCAGGCAGTTGGGCGTGAGCCAGAGTGCGATCAGCCAGGCGGTCTCGGCGCTCGAGCGCGATCAGGGCATGACGCTGTTCGACCGCGAGAGCCGGCCGCCGCGGCCCAATATTGCCGGGCGCGCCTTGCTCGAGCTCGCGGGGCCGCTGCTCGAGCATGCGCAGATGGTCAGCACGCGCATCGGCGACGCGTCGCACGCGGGCACGCTGCCTGTGCGGCTTGGTTGTGTCGATTCGTTCGCGGCCACGGTCGGGCCGGAGCTGATTCGCGCGGTGTCGAATTCGGCCCGGCAGATCGCGTTGTGGTCGGGTCTCACGCCGGGGCTGTCGAAGCAGCTGCACGAGCGGGAACTCGATCTCGCCGTCTGCACGCAGACGACGCTGAACGATGCGCGCATCGTCGAAGTGCCGCTCTTTTCGGAAGCGTTCGTCGCGGTCGTCGCGCGCAGCCATCTCGCCGGCCGTGCGCCGCTCGACTGGCGCACGCTCAAGACGGAGCTGCCGCTGATTCGCTATACGGCGCGCTCGGTGATCGGCCAGCAGGTCGAGCGCTTCGCGCGGCATCTCGGCATTGACAGTCCGCGCCGCTACGAATTCGACGCGACCGATCCGCTGCTGAGTCTGGTGGCGGCCCGGCTCGGCTTTGCGATCTCGACGCCGCTGTGCCTGTGGCAAGCACGGCACTATCTCGACGAGATCGCGGTGTTGCCGCTGCCGTCCGGGCGGCTCGGACGGCGCGATTTCTTCCTGCTGCACCGGCAGGGCGAGTGGGACGATTTCGCGAGCGAAATCGTCACCTTGACGCGCACGGTCATCGATCGCTCGATCCAGCCGGCGCTGGCGCGTGCGTTGCCGCAGCTTCCCGCCGACGCATTGCTCTAGTCGCGTCGTTTTCATGGAGAACGTCTTTGGACGATCTATATACGTTGCAAAGCGGCGAGGCGCCGCTGCTGATCTCGATTCCACATCTGGGCAGCCGGATTCCCGCCGAACTTCAGCCGCTCTATACGGAACAGGCGCTCACGGTTGCCGATACCGACTGGCATCTCGACCGTCTGTACGATTTCGCCGCGGAATTGGGAGCGACGGTGCTTGGCGCGAAGCTGTCGCGCTATGTGATCGACCTGAACCGGCCGCCGAACGACGAGAGCCTGTATCCGGGGCAAACTATGACCGGCCTGTGCCCGGCTGAGACGTTTCGCGGCGAGCCGGTCTACCGCGCTGGCTGCGAGCCTAACGCGCAGGACAAAGCGCGGCGCGTGACGGACTACTGGCAGCCTTATCACGACCGGCTGCGCGCGGAACTCGCGCGTCTGCGCGAGCGTCACGCTCACGTCGTGCTGTGGGAGGCGCATTCGATCGCGAGCGTGCTGCCGCGCCTGTTCGACGGCAAGCTGCCGGACCTGAACCTCGGCACGCAGGACGGCCGCACGGCTGCACCCGCCTTGCAGGCAGCCGCCGTTGCCGCCGCCGCAGCGAGCTCGTTCAGCTGGGTCGCGAACGGACGCTTCAAGGGCGGCTATATCACGCGTCACTTCGGCGCGCCGCACGACGGTGTGCACGCGCTCCAGCTCGAGATGTGCCAGTCGACCTACATGAGCGAGCGCGCGCCGTTTGCCTATGACGAGGTACGTGCGGCACGCGTGCAGCCGGTATTGCGCGCAATGATCGAGGACGTGCTGCGCGCCTTGGCGACTTTATAAGTTGTGTTGATACACCGTCGTAACCCGCCTGGCCGTTTCAGTGCAGCTTTGCACCGCATTCACGATTCGGGCGCACCGCAGGCAAGCAGAAGCAGGAGAAGCCGGGAGAGGGGGCAAGACCGCGGTGCGCCGCCAGTGTTTATTGACAGGAACTTTTGATTCTCACTGATAAACATGGCACGGACGTTGCATGACAGTGGGACAGTTGCCCGGAATGCGGCCGCGAGGTCGGAGCCGAGGTGGAGGCCGCTCACTCGGCGGCGGACTGAGCGTAGACGAAGATCGAAAGAAACTGGATCGGCGTCTTGATCAGGCGTTCTGGGCCATGCGGGATATCGCCGCGGAACGTGAGCGTGTCGCCGGGATGCAGGATGTAGGTTTGCTGGCCGTGGCGGTATTCGATCACGCCCTTGAGCATGTGGATGAACTCGGTGCCCGGGTGCTCGAAGACGGGGAAACGCTCCGACTCGTCGTCCATCGTGATGAGGAACGGTTCGAAGAGCTTGCGCGGGCCCTGATCGTACGCGAGCAGATGGTAGGTGTGGCCGCGCTGCGTGCCCTTGCGGACGACCTCCATGCCGGCGCCTTTCTTGACCAGTTGGGCGCCGCCTTGCGGGACGTCGAAGTTGCGAAACAGCGCCGACATCGACACGCCGAGCGCCATGGCGATGCGGTGGAGCACGTCGAGCCCGGCCGAGGTTTGCGCGTTCTCGATCTTCGAGAGCATTCCGCGGCTGATGCCGGCCTGCTCGGCGACCTGCGCGATGGTCAGTTCGTGAGACTGGCGCAGCTCGCGGATCGTCGTGCCGAGATGGCGTTCGAGCGGTGATTTGTTGTCGTCCGCGGTTTGCATGGATGACCTCGGAAAAAGGAAGCAAGGTTAGCAGATCGCACTGGTTTGCCGGCCTTTGAAGCGGGCCTTTGAAGCGGGCCTTGAAAGCGGGAACGCGTGCGCGCAGAGTTTCCTGGTGGGAAATATTTTTGCATGTTAATAAATTGTTGCAAGGAGTGGCAATGAACCTGAACGATGCGAGCAAGCTGCCGGTCACCGTCAACGAGCTCGGGAGCGTGCCGCGCTTCGACACGGCACAAGACGCGCAGGCCTGGCTCACGCAACAGGGCGTGAAATACGTGCTGGCGCAGTTCGTCGATATTCACGGCGTGGCGAAGGCAAAGTCGGTGCCGGTCGCGCATCTGAAAAGCGTGCTCACCGCGGGGGCGGGTTTCGCCGGCTTTGCGATCTGGGGTGTCGGGATCGAGCCGAACGGGCCGGACTTCATGGCTGTCGGCGATCTGTCGACGCTCACGCCGGTGCCCTGGCAGCCCGGCATTGCGCGCATCGCGTGCGATGGCCATGTCGACGGCAAGCCCTGGCAGTTCGATTCGCGCGTGACGCTGAAGAAACAGGTCGCGCGCATGACCGGGCGCGGCTGGACGCTCTACACGGGGCTCGAACCCGAGTTCTCGCTGCTGCGCCGCTCGGCGTCGGGCCTGCTCGAGCCATGCGATCCGAGCGATACGCTCGCGAAACCGTGCTACGACTACAAAGGCCTCTCGCGCACCCGCGTGTTCCTGGAAAAGCTCACCGAATCGATGCGCGCGGTCGGCATCGACGTCTATCAGATCGACCACGAGGATGCGAACGGCCAGTTCGAGATCAACTACACGTACACGGATTGCCTGACTTCATGCGACCACTACGTGTTCTTCAAGATGGCCGCGTCCGAGATCGCCAACGAGCTCGGCATGATTTGCTCGTTCATGGCCAAGCCGTTTGCGAATCGTCCCGGCAACGGCATGCACATGCACATGTCGATCGGCGACGGCGAGCGCAATCTGTTCGCCGACAAGGGCGATCCGCTCGGCATGGGCCTCTCGAAGCTCGGCTACCAGTTCACGGCCGGCTTGCTCGCCCATGCGCCGGCGCTCGCGGCGCTGTGCAATCCCACCGTCAACTCGTACAAGCGGCTGGTAGTGGGCCGTTCTCTGACGGGCGCGACCTGGGCGCCTGCCTATATCAGCTACGGCGACAACAATCGGTCGACGATGGTGCGCATGCCGGGCGAGCGCATCGAACTGCGCCTGCCGGACGGCTCGTGCAATCCGTATCTGGCGACCGCCGCCGTGATCGCGGCCGGGCTCGACGGCATCGAGCGCGAATTGTCGCCGGGCGCCCCCGCCAACGAAAACCTCTACGACTGGACACCGCGGCAATTGCGCGAGCACGGCATCGGCGTGCTGCCGCAGAACCTCGAACAGGCGCTCGACGCGCTCGAAGCGGACCGCCTGATCTGCGATGCGCTCGGCCCGGTCGCCGATGAATTCCTCAAGTTGAAGCGCATGGAATGGCTCGAATACATGCGCCACGTATCGGATTGGGAGCTGAAGAGCTACCTCGAATTTTTCTAAGGAGACGCACTATGTGTGGAATCGTAGGGCTGCTGGTCAAGACGCCGGCACTACGTGAACGGCTCGGCGAACTGATGGTGCCGATGCTGATCGGCATGACCGAGCGCGGCCCCGACTCGGCCGGGCTGGCCGTGTTCGGCACGGCGGTCGATGCGCACCAGCGCAAGCTCAGCCTCTACTCGGGCTTCACCGACGAAGGCGAGCGTTTCGCCTGGCAACCGCTCGTCGACGCGTTGAACGCCGCGATGGATGTCACGCCGCGCATCGAAGCGAAGGGCAATCATGCCGTGCTGACGCTGCAAGGCAGCGTCGAGAACGTGAAGCGCTGGCTCGGCGAGCATTATCCGAAGCTCTATCTGCTGTCCGCGGGCCGCTCGATCGACCTCTACAAGGACATCGGCTCGCCCGCGCAGGTTGCTCAACGCTACGGCTTCGCGGACCTGAAGGGCTCGCATCTGGTCGGGCATACGCGGATGGCGACCGAATCGGCGGTCACGCCGGATCGCGCGCATCCGTTCACGGCGGGCGAGGACTTCTGCCTAGTGCACAACGGCTCGCTGTCGAATGCGCACGGCGTGCGGCGCAAGCTCGAACCCGAGGGCATTCACTTCGATACCGACAACGATACGGAAGCGGCCTGCCGCTTTCTCGAATGGCGCCTGCGCGAAGGCGACACGTTGCCGGACGCGCTGCAAAAAGGCTTCGAAGAGCTCGACGGCTTCTACACCTTTCTGATGGGCACGACGACCGAGCTCGCGCTGATCCGCGATCCGTTCGCCTGCAAGCCCGCCGTGGTCGCGGAGAACGACGAGTACGTGGCGATTGCCTCGGAGTTCCGTTCGCTCGCGCATCTGCCCGACATCAAGAATGCGAAGGTCTTCGAACCCGCACCTGAGGAGATGTATGTATGGAAAGCGTGACATTCGACCTTGAACGCTCGCCGGTCAGGGCGCTGAACCAGTACCTGCACGGCGATGCCGCTGAGCTTACCGGTCAGCGCATCACGGTGAGTTCGCCCAACGGCGCGCACAACATCGCGGTCGGCGTCGATGCCGACGTCAGCATCACGATCGAGGGCCATGCCGGCTACTACGCGGGCGGCATGAACCAGCACGCGAAGATCGTCATCGAGGGCAGCGCGGGCACCGGGGTCGCCGAAAACATGATGAGTGGCAAGGTGCACGTGAAGGGCTTTGCGTCGAACGGCGCGGGTGCTTCGGCGCATGGCGGGCTGCTCGTCATCCACGGCGACGCGGGCCTGCGTTGCGGGATTTCGCTGAAGGGGGGCGACATCGTCGTCGGCGGATCGGTGGGCAGCTTCTCGGCGTTCATGGCGCAAGCGGGCCGCATGGTGATCTGCGGCGATGCGGGCGACGCGCTCGGCGACTCGCTCTACGAAGCGGTGCTGTATGTGAAGGGTGAAGTGAAATCGCTCGGCGCGGACGCGCAGTTCGAGCCGATGAGCGATGCGGACGTCATGGCCGTCGCCGCGCTGCTCGATGCGGCCGGACTGCAGCACGATCCGCGCGCGTTCAAACGCATCGCCTCGGCTCGCACGCTCTACCACTGGAACGCCGACGCGGACCAGGAATATTGAACACCCAAGATCATCGAGAAGGTCCCCATGGAAAAGCCCGTTCATTTCGCCCGCTTGCAGCAGGAAGAGTCGCAAGGCTACGACCGCAAGACGATCGACTACATCCACATGGCCGCGCAGCGCGGTCTCTATGAAATCCGCGGCCTTGGCGCCAAGCGGCGCGTGCCGCACTTCGACGATCTGCTGTTCCTCGGCGCGTCGCTGTCGCGCTATCCGCTCGAAGGGTATCGCGAGAAGTGCGTCACCAAAACGGTGCTTGGCACACGCTTTGCGAGCAAACCCGTCGTGCTCGACATCCCGATCACGATTGCGGGTATGAGCTTCGGCGCGCTCTCGGCGAACGTGAAGGAAGCGCTGGGACGTGCGGCGACGGCGGCCGGCACCTCGACGACGACGGGCGACGGTGGCATGACGCAGGAAGAACGTCGTTCGTCGAAGACGCTGGTCTACCAGTGCCTGCCGTCGCGCTATGGCTTCAACCCCGACGACGTGCGCCGCGCCGATGCGATCGAAATCGTGATTGGCCAGGGCGCGAAGCCGGGCGGCGGGGGGATGCTGCTGGGCCAGAAAGTGAACCCGCGGGTCGCCGCGATGCGCACGCTGCCCGCGGGCGTGGACCAGCGTTCGGCGAGCCGTCATCCGGACTGGACCGGCCCCGATGACCTCGCGATCAAGATTCAGGAGTTGCGCGAAATCACCGATTGGGAAAAGCCGATCTACGTGAAGGTCGGCGCGACCCGCACGTTCAACGACGTGAAGCTGGCGGTGCATGCCGGCGCGGATGTGGTGGTGATCGATGGGATGCAGGGCGGCACCGCGGCGACGCAAACGTGCTTCATCGAGAACGTCGGCATTCCGACGCTCGCCGCGGTGCGGCAGGCCGTCGACGCGCTCGAGGACCTGAACATGAAAGGGCAGGTGCAGCTAATCGTGTCGGGCGGCATCCGCACCGGGGCCGACGTGGCGAAGGCGCTCGCGCTCGGCGCCGATGCCGTGGCGATCGGGCAGGGCGTGCTGATGGCGCTCGGCTGCAACAGCGACACCTATTTCAAGGATGGCGCGCTGCATTCGGCCACCGCCGATTACGCGGCGCTCAACACGTCGCCGGGTTTTTGCCACCACTGCCACACGGGCAAGTGCCCGGTCGGCGTGACGACCCAGGACGCCATGCTCGAGCAGCGCGTGCAGCCGGAGGAAGGCTCGCGCCGGGTACGCAACTACCTGAAGACGCTGAACATGGAACTGACGACGATCGCACGCGCCTGCGGCAAGCAGAACGTGCATCACCTGGAGCCGGAGGATCTCGTGGCGCTGACGGTGGAGGCGGCCGCGATGGCGCGCGTGCCGCTCGCCGGCACCTCGTGGATACCAGGACTAGCGAATTACTGAACCACCAACGTAAGCAGGAGAGCCCAGCATGAGCGCAACACCGCAACCTACCGCTGTTCCTTCGCAGTCCGCCGATCTTCGATCGTCGAGCCTGGGCTTCATGGAGACGATCGGCCAGTCTCTCGCCAACATCTCTCCGACTCTAACGCCGTCGATCAACGTCGTGGCCGTCGCGGCACTCGCGGGTGCGGGCAGCTGGCTGGTCTACGGGCTGTCGACGCTCGGGCTCATGTTCGTCAGTCTCAACATCGCCGTGCTGGCCAGCCGGTTCGCCGCGGCCGGATCGTTCTTCATCTTCATCTCGCGCTCGCTCGGGCCAATGGCGGGCGGCATCGCCGGATGGGGGCTGATTGCCGCCTACACCGGTACGGCGATGGGCGTGCTCGCCGGCGAAGCCATCTTCGTGCAGAACGCGTTCACGCCGTTCGGCATCGCCGTGCCGACCTGGCTGATCTATGTGGTGAGCGCGGGGTTGGCCTGGTTCCTGTCGTCGCGCGACATCAAGCTGTCTTCGCGCCTGAGCCTCGCGATCGAGGCCGCCTCGATCACGATCGTCGGCGGCGTGCTGCTGGTGGTCTTCTATCAGCATCCCGAGCGCATCGTCGATCATGCGCAGCTGTCGCTGCAGGGCACGACGCCCAAAGGGATGGCGGAGGCGATGGTGCTCGGCATCTTCTCGTTCGTCGGCTTCGAGAGCGCCGCGTCGCTCGGCAAGGAAACCAGGGACCCGCTGAAGGCGATTCCTCGCGCCATCATCTGGAGCATGGTGCTGGCCGGCGCCTTCTTCATGTTCGTCGCCTACTCGATGGTCGTCGCCTACGGCGGCAACGTGAGCAAGCTCGGCGCCGATACCGCACCACTGCAGACGCTGCTGAGCGGACTCGGTGCACCGGCGCTGGCGCCGCTGTTCTATCTGATCGCGTCGGTGAGCGCGTTCGCCTGCGTGCTGGCCTCGATCAATGCCGCGAGCCGGCTGCTGTTCTCGATGGGCCGCTATCAGTTCGTGCACCGCTCGATGGGCATGGTGCACACCAAGCATCAGACGCCGCACTATGCGGTGGCCTTTGCCGCGCTCCTCTCGCTGGCCGTGAATCTCGCGTTGCTGGGCACGGGCGCGTTGAATACGTTCGGCTATACGAGCACGTTCGCGACATTCGGCTTCATCGTGGCCTACTTCCTGATCTCGGTGTCCGCGCCGCTCTACCTGAAGAAGCAGGGGCAGCTCAAGCTTGCCAATCTGGTGGTGGGCATCCTCGGCGCCGTGGCGATGATCGGCGGGTTCTTCGGCAGCGTCTATCCGGTTCCGGACTGGCCGTACAACATCCTGCCTTATCTGTTCGCGGCCTACATGCTGTTCGGCCTCGGCTGGCTCGCGATGCTGAAGAAGCGTGCGCCGCAGGTTCTCGATAAGATCGAGCATGATCTCGAATCGAGCGAAGCTGCGATCTTCGACAGGAAATGACCGACACACCCCTCGCGAATGCCATCGAAGCAGCGTGCATGACACTGCGGCCCGAGCGCGGCGAATCTCCTGAGCTCGACATCGCCTTTGTTTCCGAGCCGGGCCGCAGCGGGCGCAACGAGGACTACGTCGGCATCATGCTCGGGGATCTGATGCAACGCTCGGCGCGGGGGAGCGTAGTCGCGCTGGCTGACGGCATGAGCGGCGGCCGGGGAGGGCGCGTGGCGGCCGAGCTCGCCGTGCGAAGCTTCATCGACGGCTACTATGCGCCGCCTCACACGCTGGCGCCCGAAGCCGCGGCGTCGCGCGCGCTCGATGCGATTCACCGCTGGCTGCACCAGATCGGCCGCAGCGACGCGGCGCTCAGTCAGATGGCGGCGTGCTTTGCGGCGCTCGTGATCAGGGGCGCCACGGCCTGGCTCGTCGGCGCGGGGGACGTGCGGCTTTATCAGCTGCGCGATGGCGAAGTGTCGCAACTCGGCGGCGACGACGTCATCGACGTGCCGTTCGGCGCCTTCGTCGCGCATGCGGTCGGCATGCAGAGTGCGCTGGTGACACGCATCGAGAGCTGGGCGCTAAAGGAAGGTGACCGCCTGCTGCTGTGCTCCGACGGGCTCTATCGACGCACACCGTGGCGCGAGTTGCGGGCCGTGCTGTCGGCGCAGGCGTCCGCGGCCGCGGTGGCTGAACGGCTCGTCCAGATGGCGCGCTCGCGCGGCTCGACCGACGACGTCTCGGCGGTCGTGGTCGACGTGCGCAAGGTGCCGGACCTCGACTATCGCTATCTCGAAGGCGTGCTCGGCGACCTGCCGATTCTCGCGGTTCCCGCGTGTGGCGAGGTGATCGACGGCTATGCGCTGACCACGGTACTGAGCGACGGACATTACTCGCGGATCTTCATCGGCCACGACCTTGCCGACCCGCAAAAGCGGCTCGCGCTCAAGTTCCCGAAGCCGCGCGTCGACGAAGACGCCAACGTGCGCCAGTCGATCGTCCGGGAACGGTGGCTCGCGGGGAAGATTGACAGCGAGAACGTACTTGCGCCGAGCGCGATCGATCCCGCGCGCCAGACCCGCCTCTATGTCGTGATGCCGTTCCTCGACGGCTTGCCGCTCGAAACCTTGATGACGCCGGCACTGATGTCGCTGACGCGCGGCCTCGCGATCGCGCGTCAGCTCGGCCGCGCGATCCACGCGCTGAATCGCCAGGGCATCTTCCATCGCGACATCAAACCCGAGAACGTGCTGGTGTTGCCCGACGGCAGCGTGAGGCTGCTGGACCTCGGCTTTGCCTACATGCCCGGCCTGCTCGCGCCGGGGCCGTCTATTGCGCCGGGCACGCCCGCCTACATGGCGCCCGAGCTTCTCAAAGGCGGGAAGGGCGATGCGCGCTCCGAGGTCCTTGCGTTCGGCGTCACCCTGTATCGCATGTTCAGCGGCGGACGCTCGCCGTACGGCTTCAATAGCCGGGTTCCGTTGCAGCATCACCGACCCGACCTGCCAGCATGGCTTGACCTCGTGCTCGAGAAGGCGATGCAGGCCGATCCGGAGCGTCGCTATCAGGATGCGCTCGAGCTCTGTGCCGAGCTGGACCGATTCGCCGCGGGCGGCGGCGAAACGCCAACGGCAGCGAGGCTGCCATTTATCGAGCGCAGTCCGGTGACCTTCTGGAAAAGCGTGGCGTTGATCCTTCTGATCCTGCTGCTGATTGCGTTGGCGCACGGTTCGGGAGCGGCCTGAAAGGTCCCGGCGGCTTTTATTTTTTCTAATTTCTTGGCATTCCATCATCTCAGAAGACGGGATTCATGGTCCTGTGATCATCGTCTACTGCACCGTTACCGCGGCGCTGTACGTCCCTTAAACGTTTCTGGAGATCGACATGAGCAGTAAATGGATTGTGTTTGCAGCGCCGCTGACTGCTGCGTGCTTGATGACGCTCGCGGCAGCGCCCGCACTCGCCGCCGACCCGATCGTCTTCACGAGCTGGGGCGGCACCACGCAATCGTCGCAACAGAAGAACTGGGCGCAGCCGTTCACGCAGGCGAGCGGTATCACCGTATTGATGGATGGCCCGAACCGACTACGGCAAGCTAAAGGCAATGGTCGATAGCGGCAACGTGAGCTGGGACGTCGTCGATGTGGAGGGCGACTTCGCGTACGCCGCGCAAAAGGCCGGCCTGATCGAGCCGATCGACTACTCGGTCGTGAAGAAGGACGAACTGGACCCGCGCTTCGCGACGCCGGACGCGGTAGGCAGCTTCTATTACTCGTTCGTGCTCGGCTACAACAAGTCGAAGTACACGGGCGCACAGCCGCAGACGTGCGGCGGATCTGTTCGACACCAAGAAATTCCCCGGCAAGCGCACGTTCTACAAGTGGTCGGCACCGGGCGTGCTGGAAATCGCGCTGCTCGCCGACGGCGTGCCGCCGAACAAACTCTATCCGCTCGATCTCGACCGCGCGTTCAAGAAGCTCGACACGATCAAGAGCGACATCGTCTGGTGGAGCGGCGGCGCGCAGTCGCAGCAACTGCTCGCATCGGGCGAAGCGCCGATCGGCATGTTCTGGAACGGACGTTTGCATGCGCTCGCGCAGACCGGTGTGCCGGTCGGCATTTCGTGGAACCAGAACCTGACCGCCGCCGACATGCTCGTGATTCCAAAGGGCGCGAAATGGTCCGTGACATTCTCGAGCGCGTCGCAAAGCCGACCCTTGATCCTTCGGAACGCCGAAGTCCGCCTCGCGCACGTCGCTCGTCAAGCCGATAGGCGACAAAATCTGCCAGGTCTGGTTTCGCGTGCTGCCAATGCAGCCGTAGCCGGATCTGGTCACCCGTTCTTCGTTCTCGCCGCGAGGTAAACGACATGTTGAGCCCGCACGAATTGGCCACATTGTTGCTGTCGAAAGATGCGCCTGAGCGGATCGATTCGGATCGGGCAGAGCTTGGCACACTCCGCGAATTGCAATTGATTGCGAATGAGCCAGCTGGGCCGGGACTGCGGTTTCCTCGCGTGACGGCGCGTGGCGACGCCGTACTGCGTGCGTTTGCACGTGCAGGTTGACTGGTGCACCGACATTCTGTTGAGACGAACTATAGTCGTCTGTCGAGCCGTCTTCGCTGGCGGGGTGGCAATCCGGGTGTATCTGAGGAGGCCGACGTGGACCAATTTTGGTTGGGTATGGGGCTATGGGCCCGATCGTGCTGGTGATGGCGGCGTGTGGCGTGATTGCGCACTACAGCCGTCAACGGCGCGGTGCCGATCTGCTGCGCAACCTTGATCACCACGACTGGTGTCGCTGGACCCGGTCGCGACACTGAACGTCGTCGTCGGGACTGCAGTCACACACTGTCGCGCCGGTGAAAGTCAACCGCGACCAGTCGGCACGCGAGGTCGCAGCAGACGAAGGCCGTCAGGCGGTCCCAAGCCGTCTCGCACTGCACCGGGGAACCTCCCGTCGCGCTGGCTGCATTACTCCACAACCGGACGGATGAGCTACGCGCAGAATTCGGCCATAGCTGACGTTCAGGTGATGGCTTAGGTCGGTCGGCTTCACGGCACTCTCCGGCCGTTCGCACCTCAGCGGTCGTGAGCGACTCGTCTCGCTGTCGCCAACGCGTCCTTGCGACCGTTGCAGGCCTTCAGTGAGCCTTGGACCGGTTCACCACCCTCGTGAAGGCCACAACCGGAAGCAATCAAACGAAACCGTCGGTCATAACCGATGGTGCCAAATGCCTCCACTCAATCGCTTGTCGATTATCGTTTTCTCCTACCCCTGTTCTGGACTCGTTCCATATATCAATGAGAGTGACGTATCTCAAGCAGATCATCAAGGGCATACACGCACAATCCGAAGCGGAAAAGGCCACCCGACGTGTGCTGATGTCCCGCGTTGACAAGCTGCGCTGGTGCTTCACTTCGCGGGACGGTTGCATGCCATCACGATACATTGACGCGTTATCGCTACATCAAGCCAATGATTGGCGCGCGCAGTCACTGGCGCGATTTGCTGTGCATAACCGACGAGCCACGCGCGTACTACCTCACCGAGCGTGCTTGCGGCCACGTTTCCCATTGGCCGGGACTCGTCGAATTCAGTGCTCAGAGCCCGCCTCACAGCGTTATCGGAGACTTCCCGCACTCGAATCGGATCGAATTTTATTCTTGTTCGTCAGTCGGATAAGATCGCCGATTGTCGACGATTCTGGTTGAAACGCCGAATGTCCGAAACTGGCCGAGGGTGTGTCAAAACTCGAAATTACCCGGCTTTCGGATGTCACTTTACCCCTCCCCAAGTGCAACGAAGCCGGTACAGAGCATTCTGATGGGTCGACTTTTGCGCCCGACGTCGAAGCCGCACGTTTTGACACACCCTCGGCCGCGCCCTGACAGCGACGCAGACTCTACAATCAACGACGCGCGTCGAGTACAAGAAAAATCGAGTAAAGCCGGTAGAGAAATCCGGGAGATTTGCGACTTACCGCCCCAGTCGCCCCATACAGCCGAAGATGCTTACAACCGCGAAAGCGACGAGGAGCGAGCCGACCAAGACGTAAGCGAGGAGGAATTTGATCGGTGATTCGGACTTGTATATGTCGCCCCCGAAACGTCCATGGACCTTTTCTTCCGTTCGATAGCTTGATAGCGTCGCGATTAAGCCGCCCGCTGATCCGACGAGAGTTCCGATCCAGCCGAAATGGATACCGTTGATCGGGTATGCAATGCATATTCCCCATGAAACGAGGGCCACCGTCAGGAGAGCCCCGACCATTCTATTCACTTTGGTAGTCGATTTCGAAGGACGACATCGAAATTGTCAACGATCTACGCACTGATGTCGAATGGCCGAAGGTGACCGGACAGCGCCCGAGTGCCGTCCGGCCGCCTGTCGTTCAAACCTCTGTCTGTTTCGCCATCTCGAGAGCGTCGTCGACCTCAATGCCAAGGTATCGAACGGTACTCTCGAGCTTTGCGTGACCGAGCAGCAACTGTATCGCGCGCAGGTTCTTTGTGCGCCGGTAAATCAGCGACGCTTTCGTTCGACGCATTGAATGCGTTCCGTAAGCTGTATCGTCGAGCCCGATCGACCGTATCCAGCGATGGACAAGGCGGGCGTACTGGCGCGTCGAAAGTTGGGCTGAGCCGTGAATGCGGCTTGGGAAGAGATAGTCGCTCGACGACGGTCCCGCCTCTCGAATCCACGCAGCGGCGCTCTCCCGGGTCTGTTCAGTGATTTCAAACTGGACCGGCCGCTGGGTCTTCTGCTGCATTACGGTCGCCCTTGGTGCCACACGCGAGCCAAGACAGATATCCCTCACTCGCAATTTCGTTAGATCGCACGCTCTCAACTTGCTGTCGATCGCGAGGTTGAACAGCGCGAGCTCGCGCGCTCTTCCAGCAAGCTGCAGGCGGATACGGATTCCCCAAATCTCCCTCAGCTTCAGTGGCAGCTTCTGCCCCGTCAGCTTGTCCTTGTTCCGCGGTACACGGCCGACGCCCGGGTTGATGGTGGCTTCCATGACGAATCTCCTTTCGAAGGACGGGAGAATCAGTTTGCACCCGGCGCCGCCGCGCAATACCCGACCCGGAGGCGACACTCACAATCCCCCACAGCGGCCATTCAGATTGGCGACAAACGACGCCCAGTGCGGTTTGAGCAGAGCCCGATTGGCCCCCACTCGTTCCGCGCGATGGCCAATACTGTCGTGGTGCACTCGCGGCCCTTGAAGCGTCGATCATTGACGCGTTCTGATTGAACACGCTTTCCAACCGTTTTGCAGAGCCTTATCGCCGCCGTGTTGTCCGACGTCTCCGCAAGGATTCGCTGAACTGCGAATTCGAGGAAGCCAAATTCCAGCGAGGCGACCATTAAGTGATTGTGCTTATATCCCCGCAATGCATTGTCATGCGATCTGCTGAACCCATTGACTCCGCCAACGCGGCGCTTCAAAGGGATCTGAAAAGTACTGGGTCTCGTGCATGACCTTCCCGTTGCGGAACTCCATGATGCTTACCGTGTAAGCCGGCCGCCCGTTATAGGTGATGGAGTATTCCGTGATCCATAGATTACCTTCTCCTTGAATTCGCCTGACATCGAAACCTGCTGGCTTGCCTGGATGATGACTCCGCAGTGCCTGCAAATTCATTCGCCCGAGGATTCGTTCACCCGACTGGGGATAGTCACAGATGGCATCGTCATCGTAAATATCGTGTTCTGCGTCGAGATCGCCGGCCGCCGACGCTTGCCAGTGCGCATTCAGGGCTTCACGTATTTTCTCTTCCTGCATGGAGTGCCTCCGGCTGCCGTTTACGTTCACCTATTGCGGGCGTCGTGGAATAAACCCGGGCGCCCGTCCTGACGACATCGAGACTCCACGAAGCATGTGCTCAATCGGGGTCTCAACTTCATAGTGATGGGCATCTGTTAGCAAGGGGACGACTTCACGAATTGTGTACGAACTTCGAGTCGGTGTCGAACGACCGTTTCTGGCCGGGTTGAGGCAGCGCCCTGCGTAACTCGCTCGCCGGAAACCGGCCATTGAGGGAAGGCGCGCAAGACATCTGCTAGCCAAACTGGACGACAGCCTCGAACGGCCGCTGATGGCCCGATCTGTGTCCCGCGATCGAGCATCACGGCCCGCACGCAGTCACCGTTGAAGCCAATCGCCGCGACCAATGCCATAAATGCGATCGCACTCGTCGTATGCCTCCTCGAGCGTGGCATACCAATGATCGGAGGTCGGAGATGCCTCTTCTGTGGATTCGTACCGCATCAGCAGAAAGCTTCCGTCGTTAAGCTGTTCAATCTCGACTTTCCAGGTCGTGCCTTGGCTTGCGCCTCGGCCATCAAGAGATGTCCGTGTCGGTGCCCAAATCCGCATAGGTAATTCGCGTCCGTTGAACGTAGTGTTTGGAGGGTCGTCAAGCCTGGCCGACACTGACCTGAAAAAGAGGGCTGGTGCCGGCCACTTATCCGGGTCTATCCATTCCGGGCGAAGCCCGCGAATGTGTTCTTTTCGGACCTGTTCCATCGATTCCACGTTGCCCAGATCGGCCTCAATCTCACCGACGCAGCCCCAGCAGTCGCCGCCGCAGTTCATCGACAAGGGGTCGTCGGGCTGGTCGAGTGACCGCCCACATATCCGACATTTCATCGCTAGCCTTCCGGTATGTGAAGTAGCCAAATTGTCAGCGATTCGTGCAGGTACGTCGACCGGCCGGTCATGGCCGACCGCCGCCCGTGCGGTCGGCCGTACCCGGCCTGAGCGGACTTCTGATGTCTCGCGGCGGCAATGACTGCACGCCAAGGGAGGCAGTCGTTCGGTTGGGCACCGGTTGGGGACGGTCGCAGGTCTCCCGTTGTTCAGGGAAAAGGCGGGTAAATTATCAGTTTGATAACTCCGTCCGGCTGTCGAAGGCTTCATCGAAGTGACGCGACAGAAAACGGCGCAATGGAAATGCGGCTTCAGCACTACAATCTGGACGATGAAGCGCGAACGGAACTGCTAGGGTATCTAGTGGTTGCTCAACTCATCGCGCGAGCAAGCACGGGGCAATGGCTTGAAGCAGCGGATGTCTGCGAATCTGTACTGCTTTGGCTCTCGGCTAATGATGGCAATTGCGGTGCCCGGGAACGCTCTGAGTTGTCGCGGCTTTCGGTCGCCGCGGCTGAACAGTTTGTCGGCTTGCCGCCGTTCGACGATGAAGCGAGTTTAATTCAAATGATCTTGGCCCTGAACCGTCTTGACTATCGCAAAGCCGACGTCAAAAAAATATTGGCAGTTTGCGGTGAATACATCACGCATCGTCATGGCGCAGGCTGGTCCTGATAGGACAGTCAAGCCGTAAGCAGGCATGCCAGCGTCAAAGCACATTTGTTAGCCGTGACCGACGAGCGCGCGTCGCGCATCTGCCGAGTTTCAGAGTACGTCGGCCGTTCGAGTGACGACTGCACGCCTTCGGCGGCAGAAAGTGGCCGGGTCCTGCCAGCCGGCCAACGCTGGCTCCCGGCCGCCGCCGCCGCGCCGGGGAATGCACCAAACCGACCCCGAGCGGTCATACGCGGTCGCGACAGGCGGAAGGCCGCTTCCAAGGTATTACGGCCCGTCAAGTCGTCGGCCCGGACGGCAAATGCTCTGCCGTAGCGGTCGTGCGCCGCCATCGGACTTTCCACTCGATGAGAGGCCGTTGGTGAGAAACAGGTTAGACCGAGGTGCAGTCACGCGCAGTATTCAATCTGCCGTAGCATCGGCGACGAGCCTTGGATCTGAGGCCGTGTTGACGTGGTTTGCCACAGAGCTTGTTGCCGCGCGACGCTCGGTGTCATATGCGGTCAAGAGCCCCGCTGCCTTCGGGGCATTCAGTTCACGATTCGTCCGGGTGCACGAAGGCTCGACCAGGACCACTCGCACGCCAAACTGTCGGGTCTCATGGTCCAGGCTCTCCGACATCCCTTCGATGGAGTGTTTAGTTGCCGAGTAGAGGCCCATATAGGGCGCTGGCAGGAATCTGTGTCCAGTTCGCGTAGTCCTGCGGTACAGAGCCAAAGACCATATGCTCGCGGTCGGCGAATTGCTTCGCTGTGGCTCGGCCAATCCCTGAGGAAACCCCTGTGACGAAAACAACGAGTGGCTTGGACATTTTGAAACTCCAACCTGACGGGGTTCAATGGCTAACCGCCGCCCCAGGCGAAAGAATGTCGGCAACTGCTTTCGGGTCATCAACTTGAGGCCAGTGGTTAAGCGGCAGAAGGTGAAGTTCGGCGTGCTTGAACTGTTTGGCTAAGTCTTTGGCAACACCTACGTTTAGGAACGGATCGCCTTCACCCCAAATCAGGGTCACGGGCATTTCGAGGCTTGCCAGTTTGTCCACTGCTTTGCGGTTCTCCTCAACGTTCTTGTTCAGGTCTCCGGTCATCAAGTTAAATCCACGGATCGAATCGAGTTTTTCGAAGTTGTCTTCGATCATCGGTAGCAAACTGCTCTTCAATTTTGTTCGGATTTTTTCAGGCGCATCCGCCACGAATTGGTTGGCCTGGTAGCTCAACAGCCAGTTCCGTAGAGTCGTGTTGCTCATGACTGCTTCGGCGGCGGGCTTGAGCCATCCAGTAGAACTCAGTCGGATCAACTGCGGCAGCTTCAGGGTCGGCGTATCGGCGTAGTAGGTGTTGAGCAGGACGATCGCGCTGACACGGTCTTGGTGCTTGCGTGCGTAGTTGATCACCGCCGGGCCACCTGCGTCATGTGCCACTGGAATGAAGGACTTCAGGTGCAATGCGTCGGCGACCGCCGCAAGATCGGATTCCTGCTGGTCAAATGAATACTGGAAGGTGCCTGATTTTTCCGAATCTCCAAAGCCTAGGAAATCAAACGTGATGACACGTTGGCCGCGCTCGGAAAGGATGGGCGCCAACTCGTCATAAATTCGATGGTTGTCTGGAAAGCCATGAACCATGACCATTGCCGGCTCCGCACCGGGATAGTCTTTCACGTAGATGGACTGACCTGCTTTCTCGATGCGAAGCTCGTGGACCCCGGTCTTCCCGGTGGCGCCAGTGATGAGATTTTTACGCTGTTCCATGAGTTGCTCCAATCTGTGAATGTGTCCGACAGGTTTAAATCGCCCTGAGGTGCTGCTTCACATCCTCCAGAATCGCCGTTGAAGCGTCGGAATCTTCAACGACTCTTGACATCGTTACGGCCCCAATCATGGCCGCCACTGCGAACACAGCGGACGACCTGGCGGCCTTTGGCGGCTGACCGCCCATACGCTTCGCCAGTACATCGACCAGCTCTTCAAAACCTTGCGCGGCGGCTGCCCGCGTCTGCTCATCAGCCCTGGCGAGTTCGCTCCCCATCGCTGCCAGCGGACACCCGCCTGTCTGCGTGTCGCGGTGGTCCTCAGAGACATAGGCATTTACGACAGCGGAAAGTCCGCTGTCCGCATCGCTATCTCGCGCGGCGGCCTCGAGCCCGTCGATGACCTCGGTCATCGACTGCAAACACGCTTCTGCGACCAATTGATCCTTCGACGAAAAATGCCGATAAAACCCACCCTGCGTGAGGCCTAACGGCAACATCACGTCGTTCAATCCCGTCGCCTGGATGCCGTGGAGCCGGAACTCTCGCGCTGCGGCCTCGACAATGCGGCGGCGGGTATCCGCTGCTTCAACCTTGGACTTGCGCATCAGCTTGCTCCGTGTCGTTTTTGCGTGGTCGCTAACCATCTTATTTAGATGGTAGGTAACATCTAAACAGAAGTCAAGAAAGAAACCTGCGGGATCGCGGTCTTGGAACTGCAGGAGCACGAGAGGGCACGGACCCGCCTAGCGGCTGCCGTCGGATTTCAGGCGGAGAAAGTAGCCGCTGCGGCGCTTTTATTGCGATGCGCGCAGCAAGACGAGGCGGAAGAGCATCCTATTCGAAGGCCTGCAGTCCCTTCACTACGGCAGGACGCTGCGCGACAGCCTGAAACCACCGCATCAGGGCCGGGTGATCTGGCCACTGAATATTGCCGCTGAGCGCACGGGCGATGGTGAACGCCGCAATGTCGGCAAGCGAAAACGCATCGCCAGCCATGAATGCCGTCGACGCCAGGAATTGCTCCGCTTCGATGAGTGCAGCTCTTGCTAGTTCATGGATGTGCGAGGCCTGGGCGCTCGCGCCGGTTTGCTCAAGCCGGAATGCACTGTGACTTACCGCGATCACCTCAGTCAGAAAATAGAAAAAGCGCTCATAGACCTTGGCGCGTGCCACCGGATCGGCGGGCAGGAGCTTGTTCTTGGAGCGCTCGGCCGCAAACAGCATGATGGCATTCGACTGCGTCAACACGAAATTGCCGCCGTTCCGGTACTCGACAAGTACCGGAACCTTGCCGAAGGCATTCAGGACGCGATGTTGCTCGCTGCGCTGTTCGCCCGCAGCCAGGTTGCTCCGCCTGACCGTGTAGAGGAGGTCCGCCTCGTCAAGCGCGATCGCGGCACGGATACAGTTGCCAGTCAACGCTCCATACAGTTCGATCGAACCTTGCAAAATGCGCCCTGCCTCATTTGGGTCCATGCTGCCTCACGCTAGGCCACCGGCAAACACTGGCCGATTTCAGGCGGCCGAGGGGAGGGGCGCCGGTCGGCGCAACCCGTTGTCGTCACCCAGTTTACGCTGCTTCGCCGGCCGTACAACGGTCATTCGCGGGCAGAAAATGGTGAATTGCGAGCTTTCCGCTGCTGGATTGGCAGAGCTCAGCTAGCGCCCCTAGGTTGTAGCGGATGACCGGGCCGGCCACCCGCGCTTCGGCGATCCGTAATCCGCACGCGCGCAGCGCGTATGTGCGGGCTGCGGGGGATTTTCGCATCCGTGAAGGTCCGCTCCAAGAGTGAGATTGCCGCTCGAATGACCTCGTGGCGACAGTGTTGAATGGCGTTGGTGGCCGGGTCCTGCCTTGGGGCGGTTCCGCAGGACACGACCCGTTCGAGTCGCCTGACGGCGATCGGCCGCACGCGACCCACTCCTGTCAGATGACCTTCTCCACACCGGTCAGTCAACTAAGTTCAGTTTCTGTCAACCGGAGTGCCCATAAACGACCGTCGGCGACTTAACCCAATCGGCCAGGAGATGCCATTGAGCTCCGCCTGCCAAGGACCATTCGGTCGGCTGCTAGGCCTTGGACAACGGTCCTTCGCGCTCTTGATCGAAAGAAGCTCACTTGCCCCCACCCAGTCCGACGTATCCCGGCGGTTCCGGTGCGAGTTCGACGTCTTTTCCTGTTTTCCAGACGGCAGCTGCGGCTTCAGCTTGCTTGATCTGCTCACGTGTCAAGTAGGCCGCATTGTCAGGCAGTGAAGCGCCCCGGGTTTTCCGGAGACTCCACTTCTTGAGAAAATGGAGCTATGGAAAACACGAAGAAGAAGTCCCCGAGGTACTCGCCGGAAGTTCGTGAGCGGGCTGTGCGAATGGTACTGGAACA
>NZ_JAYMRT010000021.1:0-88189 GCF_038900515.1 Burkholderia sp. JPY481 | reverse complement strand
CCGCCATGCGGCAGTTCGCGATCCTCTACGAGGATCGCTTCACACGACCCAACAGCTAGAATGAAATTGATCGCCTGCCACGCCTGAAATGTTCAGACGCCTTGCACACAAAAATTCAGACACTCCCGGTTCGTTGAACGCGGCAGGCTACACGCTGCAGGCGGCGCCACCCGACGCCGCAATCTCCCGCGCAGCCTTCGCCCCTTCGACCTGCAATAGCGTCGGCAGCGACACGCCATTCTTGGCCGCCGTCACCTCCGCCAGAATCGACACCGCAATTTCAGGCGGCGTCCTGCTGCCGATATAAATGCCGACGGGCCCATGCAAACGGGCCAGTTCGGCTTCCTTCAGATCGAACTCCTTCAGGCGCTCGCGCCGCGCTTGATTGTTGCGGCGCGAGCCGAGCGCGCCGACATAAAACGCCGGCGTCTTCAATGCTTCCATCAGCGCGAGATCGTCGAGCTTCGGATCGTGCGTGAGCGCGATCACCGCGCAGCGCTCGTCGAGCTTCATGTCGATCACGGTATCGTCCGGCATCGTGCGGACGATCTTCGTGCCCGGCACGTCCCATTCCTCGGTGTATTCCTCGCGCGGATCGCAGACCGTCACCTGATAATCGAGCCCCACCGCGATGTGGCACAAGTAGCGCGACAACTGCCCGGCGCCGATCACGAGCATCCGATAGCGCGGACCGTGGATCGTCAGCAGACGCTCACCGTCGAAATGCACGCCGTCGGTCGCCTGCGCGTTGTCGAGCCGCACCGCGCCCGTCGCCATGTCGAGTTCGCGGGCGACGAGCCGGCCGTTTTCGACCGCATGACACAGCTCGGCGATGCCGCTTTGCCGTGTCAACGGTTCGAGCACGAGCTGGATCGTGCCGCCGCACGGCAGCCCGAAGCGATGCGCTTCCTCGGCCGTGATGCCGTACTTCACCGCTTCCGGATGCGTCTGCTCGATGCCCCGTTGCCGTACGCGGTCGATCAGATCGTCTTCGATGCAGCCGCCCGACACCGACCCCACCACGAGGCCGTCGTCGCGCACTGCGAGCATCGCGCCCTCGGGACGCGGCGACGAGCCCCACGTCTTCACGACCGTCACGAGGAGCGCGCGATGTCCGTCCTCCAGCCAGCGGGCGCTGGTTTTCAGAACTTCGAGATCCACGCTGTCCATGATTTCTTCCCCTTCTTTGCTTCGTCGCCGGACTCTCCGTCCGCGGCGTCGTTCGATTCCGCTTGCGCAGACGCTGACGCGGCTTCCGCCTCGGTAGCCACCGAAGCGTCGCCGTCCGTTGCTTCACCAGCGCTATTCTCACCCGAGAGCTGGGCGCTGAAGCGCTTGAAAAACTCCCCGGCAATCTTGCGCGCCGCACCGTCGACGAGCCGCGAGCCGATCTGCGCGAGCTTGCCGCCGACCTGCGCGTTGGCGGTGTAGGAGAGCTTCGTCGCGGCATCGCCGTCGGCCTCGAGCGTGACCTGCGTATTGCCCTTCGCGAAGCCGGCTGCACCGCCCTGGCCTTCGAACACGATCGTGTAGGCGTTCGGTGCGTCGATGTCGGTCAGTTGCATGCGCCCCTTGAAGCGCGCCTTGACCGGGCCGACCGCCGCGCTCAGCGTGACCAGGTACGCGTTTTCGCCGTCCGGGTCGATGCTTTCGCAACCGGGGATGCACGCGCGCAGAATTTCGGTGTCGTTCAACGCGTCCCACGTTTGCTGCTGCGCGACCGGCAGCGTATGAGTTTCGCTCAATTCCATGACGTTGCTCCTGCGAGTGTCGTCGCGGCGACGGCGTGGCGAGGCGTGCGCGTCAATTGCGCGAGATCGCGGCCGAACGCTGCGAGACTGTCTAGATTATGAACCGGACGATGCGCGTCGACATACGGCAGGATCGCCTGCACGCCGCGCGCCTTGGGAGTAAAACCGCTGAACCGCAGCAGCGGATTGAGCCAGACGATGCGATGCGCGAAACGTGCGAGACGTGCCATTTCGGCATCGAGCACGTCGATCGCTTCGTGATCGAGACCGTCGGTGACGAGCAGCACCGTTGCACGACCGGTGAGCACGCGGCGCGCCCAGCGTCGGTTGAATTCGGCGAGCGCCGCGCCGATGCGCGTGCCGCCCGACCAGTCGACCACCTGATCGCTGAGCGTCGCGATCGCGACATCGGGATCGCGTTCGTGCAATGCGCGCGTCGCGTTCGTAAGCCGCGTGCCGAACAGAAACACCTGCAGACGTTCGCGCGACTGCAACAACGCGTGGCAGAAGTACAGCACCGCGCGCGAGTAGTTGCTCATCGAGCCGGAAATGTCGAGCAGCAGCACGAGCGGCGGCTTGCGCTCGACCCTCGCGCGATACTTCCACACGGTCCAGTCGCCACCGGCGCGCACCGCGTGCCGCGCGCTCGCGCGCAGGTCCGCATGGGTGCCGTGCGAGGCCGCCTTCAGGCGCCGCGTCGGTTCCATGGCGAGCGGCAGCCGCTGGCCGCGGATCAGATGACGCAGGGTGCGCCATTCGTCGGCGCTCAGTGTGTCGAAATCGCGATGACGCAGCCGCTCCTCCGCGCTGAACGTCAGCTGTGCATGCAACTCGTGCTGCTCGGTTTCCTGCGGCGCATTCAGATGCGGCGACGGCGGCATGCGTACCGCGAGCGCATCGGCGAGACGGTTGTTGCGCTTCGGCGGCGGCAGCCCGTCGCGCACTTTCGGCAGCAGCAGCGCGCGCAGCTTGCCTTCCCAATCGGGGTCGCGCCAGAACAGATCGAATGCGGCATTGAAGAGCTCGCGTTCGTCGGGCGCGGTGACGAGCAGCGCGGCAAGCGCGGCGCGCACGTCATCGCGGCGGCCGAGATCGATCCACTGCAACGCGGCGAGCGCGTCGACGGCCTGTGCGGGCGACATCGGCAAACCGGCGCCGCGCAGCACGCGCACGAAATGAACGACGTTGCGCGCGAGCATGGGCGCGGACTGCTGGTTCGCGCCGTCGTGTCTGCCTATGCCGATGTCGTTCGCCATGCCGACGACCCTCACCCGGCCAGACACTGCGCGATCTGCGCGGCATCCACGCGCGCGAGATCGTCCTGATACTTGAGCAGCACCCCGAGCGTGTTCTGCACCGATTGCGGATCGAGCTCCGTGACCGACAGCGCTTCGAGCGCGCGGCACCAGTCGATCGTTTCGGCGATGCCGGGCGCCTTGAACAGGTCCATGCCGCGCAGCCGATGCACGAAGTCGACCGCGCGCCGCTGCAATTGCGCCGACGTTTGCGGCGCGCGCGCGGCCACGATCTCGAGTTCGCGCTCGCGATCCGGATAGCCGATCCATTGATACAGACAGCGGCGCTTCAACGCGTCGTGCACTTCGCGCGTGCGGTTCGACGTCATGATGACGAGCGGCGGCTGTGCGGCGCGCACGGTGCCGTATTCGGGAATCGATACCTGGAAATCCGAAAGCAGTTCGAGCAGGAAGGCCTCGAACGGTTCGTCGGCGCGGTCGATTTCGTCGATCAGCAGCACGCGTCGCGCGCCGGGATGGTTTTCGTCGGGCATCAGTGCCTGTAGAAGCGGACGCTTCAGCAGGAATTCGCCGCGATACAGCGTGTCGTTGTCGGGGCGTTCGCCGCTCGCTTCGGCGAGCCGCAGCGCCATGATCTGGCGCGGGTAGTCCCACTCATAAAGCGCGCTCGCGGTGTCGAGGCCTTCATAGCATTGCAGCCGCAGCAGCGTGGTGCCGAGCATGCCGGCCGCCGCTTTCGCGAGCTCGGTCTTGCCGACCCCCGGCTCGCCTTCGACGAACAGCGGCCGCTCCATGCGCAGCGCGAGATACAGCGCGGTCGCGAGTTCGCGGCTCGCGAAATAGCGCTGGGCGGCGAGTTGGGCGAGGGTGTCGTCGATCGAAACCGGCTGCATGATGGTCCTGAGTCTGCGCGACAGGCCATGACACGGCGCGGCGCGAGTGAAGAACGCAATGGACGCGAACTCGGCGTCGAACTCTGGCGCCGGCTCGCGAAAGGAACGAAGCCGGCTTGCGCGCGCCGTGATGCGCACGAACGCAAGCCGGGCCGCCTAGCGAGTATCGCTAGGCATTTGCCTTCGTGACCGCGCGCGCGGCGAGCAGCGGAATCAGATGCGCGCGATACGCGGCGCTCGCGTGCATGTCCTCATTGAGCCCGTCGGGCGACACGCTGACCGCGCGTGCCGCCTCGGGCGTGAAGTTTGCCGACAGCGCGCTTTCGAGCTCGGGCACGCGAAACACCGACGACGCCGCGCCCGTCACCGCGACCCGCACACCGCTCGCGGACTTCGCGACGAACACGCCTACCAGCGCGAAGTGCGAGGCCGGATTGCGGAATTTCTCGTACGCGGCACGCTCGGGCACCGGAAACTCGACGGCGACGATCAGCTCGTTGGGCGCGAGCGCGGTCTCGTACATGCCGACGAAGAAATCGCCCGAGGCGATGCGCCGCCGGTCCGTGACGATCGTCGCATCCAGGCCCATCGCCGCGGCCGGGTAACACGCGGCCGGATCGTTGTTCGCGAGCGAACCGCCGATCGTGCCGAGCGCGCGCACCTGGCGATCGCCGATGTTCGAAGCCAGCTCCGCGAGAGCGGGCAACACGCGCCGCACGTCCGCGTGGTCGGCGACGTCGGCGTGACAGACGGCCGCGCCGATCGTCACTTTGTTCGCGTCGACGCTGATCGTCTTGAGCGCGGGAATGCGCGTGACGTCGATCAGCTGCGACGGTTGCGCGAGGCGCAGGCGCATCGTCGGCAGAAGGCTCTGGCCGCCGGCGAGGAACTTCGCTTCGCTGTCGGCGGTGAGGGCTGCGGCGGCCGCTTGCGGATCCGTCGCGCGTTGATACTCGAATGAATACATGTCGAATGCTCCGCTCAGGATCGTTGGGTCAGGCTTGCTTCGCCGCTTGAATCGCGGACCACACGCGATGCGGTGTGGCCGGCATCTGCAGATTGGTCACGCCAAGCGGCGCGAGCGCGTCGATGATCGCGTTGATCACGGCCGGCGGTGAGCCGATCGCGCCCGCTTCGCCGCAGCCTTTGACGCCGAGCGGGTTGTGCGTGCACGGCGTGCCCTTCGAGGTCTCGACCGTGAAGTCGGGCAGATCGGACGCATGCGGCATCGCGTAGTCCATGTACGAGCCGGACAGCAGCTGGCCGCTGTCGTTGTCGTACACGCAGCGCTCGAGCATCGCCTGGCCGATGCCTTGCCCGAGCCCGCCATGCACCTGGCCTTCGACGATCATCGGATTGATCACGTTGCCGAAATCGTCGACCGCGGTGAACTTCTGGATGCGGCTCTCGCCGGTGTCCGGATCGACTTCGATCTCGCAGATGTACGCGCCCGATGGATACGTGAAGTTGGTCGGGTCATAGAACGCGCTTTCTTCGAGGCCCGGTTCGAGCACGTCGAGCGGATAGTTGTGCGGCACGTAGGCGGCGAGTGAAATTTCCGCGAACGCCTTCGTGCGGTCGGTACCCGCCACGCGGAACACGCCGTTCTTGAACTCGATGTCTTCCGCCGACGCTTCGAGCAGATGCGCGGCGATCTTCTTCGCCTTCGCTTCGATCTTGTCGAGCGCCTTCGAGATTGCCGAGCCGCCGACCGCGATCGAACGCGAGCCATACGTGCCCATGCCGAACGCGATGCGGCCGGTGTCGCCGTGCACGATCTCGACGCTGTCGAGCGGAATGCCGAGGCGATCTGCGACCACTTGCGCGAAGGTCGTCTCATGGCCTTGGCCATGACTGTGCGAACCCGTGAACACGGTGACCGAACCGGTCGGGTGCACGCGAATCTGGCCGACCTCGAACAGGCCCGCGCGCGCACCGAGCGCGCCCGCGATGTTCGACGGCGCGAGACCGCATGCCTCGATGTAGCACGAGTAGCCGAGGCCGCGGCGCTTGCCGTTCTTTTCCGATTCCTGCCGGCGCGCGGCGAAGCCTTCGACGTCCGCGAGCGTCAGCGCGCGCGACAGAATCGCGTTGTAGTCGCCGGTGTCATAGGTGAGGCCGACCGGGGTCGCGTACGGGAACTGCGTGATGAAGTTGCGGCGGCGAATTTCCGCGGGGTCGAGCTTCATCTCGCGCGCCGCGGCTTCGACCAGACGCTCGACGACGAACGTCGCTTCCGGCCGGCCCGCACCGCGATACGCATCGACGGGAACGGTGTTGGTGAAGACCGCCTTCACTTCGGCGTAGATCGCGGGCGTTGCATATTGGCCGGCGAGCAGCGTCGCGTACAGGATTGTCGGCACGCTCGACGCGAACGTCGACAGATAGGCGCCCATGTTGGCGATCGTATGCACGCGCATCGCGAGGAACTTGCCGTCGGCGTCCATCGCGAGCTCGGCCTTGGTCACGTGATCGCGGCCGTGCGCGTCGGAGAGGAACGCCTCGGAGCGCTCGGCTGTCCATTTGACCGGCCGGCCGATCTTCTTCGATGCCCACGTGAGCGCGACGTCTTCCGCGTACAGGAAGATCTTCGAGCCGAAGCCGCCGCCGACGTCCGGCGCGATCACGCGCAGCTTCGATTCCGGCAGCGACAGCACGAACGCGGCCATCAGCAGCCGCTCGACGTGAGGATTCTGATTCGCAACGTACAGTGTGTAGCTGTCGTCCTGCGCCGAATAGCTCGCGTTGACCGCGCGCGGTTCGATCGCGTTAGGCACGAGGCGGTTGTTGACGATGTCGAGCGTGGTCACGTGCGCGGCTTTCGCGAACGCGGCGTCGGTCGCGGCCTTGTCGCCGTGGCCCCAGTTGTAGCAGACGTTGTCGGGCACTTCGTCGTGCACCGCCGCCTGACCCGGGTCGGCCGCATGCGCGGTATCGACGACGGCCGGCAGTTCTTCGTAGTCGACCTCGATCAATTCGGCCGCATCTTTGGCGGCCTTGATCGATTCGGCGATCACGAGCGCGATCTGGTCGCCCACATGTCGCGCCTTTGTATGCGCGATCACCGGATGCGGCGGCTCGTTCATCGGCTTGCCGTCGGTGCTGTGGATCAGCCAGCCGCACGGCAGTCCGCCGACCTTCTCCGCCGCGAGGTCCGCGCCGGTGAAGATCGCGACCACGCCCGGCGACTGTCTGGCCGCGCTCGTGTCGATGCTGTTGATCTTCGCGTGCGCGTGCGGCGAGCGCAGGAAGACCGCGTAGGTTTGCTGCGGCAGCACGATGTCGTCGGTGTACTGGCCTTTGCCGGTCAGGAAGCGATAGTCTTCCTTGCGTTCGACGGCGGCGCCGATCAGGCTCTGTGTATCGGGTGCGTTCATCGTCGGCTCCTCAGGCGGTTGCGCCGGTGGCATTCGCGCCGGCATTTGCGCTCGATGCTGCGGACGCCTTCATACCCGCGGCGCCTTCGAGCACGGCCTTGACGATGTTGTGATAACCGGTACAGCGGCACAGATTGCCGTCGAGCTGTTCGCGCACTTCGTCGCCGGTCAGATCGGGTTGACGCTGCACCAGCGACACCGCGCTCATCACCATGCCCGGCGTGCAGAAGCCGCATTGCAGACCGTGGCAGTGTTTGAACGCGGCCTGCATCGGATGCAGCGCGCCATTGGGCGCGAGCCCTTCGATGGTCGTGACTTCGGCGCCATCGGCTTGCGCGGCGAGGATGTTGCAGGACTTGATCGCGCGGCCGTTTAGATGCACGGTGCAGGCGCCGCATTGCGCGGTATCACAGCCGACGTGGGTGCCGGTCAGACGGAGTTGATCGCGCAGGAACTGGACAAGCAGGGTGCCAGGGTCGACTGAGGCGCTCACGGGTGCGCCATTGACCGTCAGACTGATGCTGATCGCCATGAAGCTGTCTCCTTTGTCGACCGCGGTTAGCGCTTTAGCGCTTACCGCGGTCCCATGCGGTTTAAACGCGATTGATCGGAGCGAGCGCTTCGGCGTATCGATCCCCGCCTCCACGCTGACCACGATCCCATGCAAGATAGTTGCTGTGGGTGAGACCGGACCTGTGATTGTTGTTGCCCCTGCTTTTGCTTCGACTGCGAGTGACTGCGGTTCGCGAGGTCCGATGAGGGTGCTGCGGGTTTTACGAGTCTGCCGAAAAGTAAAGCACAAATCGCGCGGACGCGCTATGAGGGGAAGTGTGTCGGCGCGCGCGAGCGCACGTAGAGAAGATGGGGGCCACGGAACGGGACGCCGCAAAGACAAGCGCCCCGTCTGCAGGGCATGACGGGGCGCTTCGATAGATCAGCGGAAAGCGATGCCGCGCTCGCGAGCATTCAGCTCATTGGCGCGGCCTCGTCGAAAACGGCGCTTTACTTTGCCAGTTTCGAATGACGGCGCGAGTAGCCGAAATAGACGACCATGCCGATCGCGAGCCAGATCAGGAACGCGCCCCACGTGATGCCTTGCAGGTTCAGCATCAGGAACAGGCACGATGCGACCGCGAGCACCGGCACGACCGGTACGCCCGGGCAACGGAACGCGCGCGGCAGCTCGGGGTGGGTCTTGCGCAGCACGAGCACCGCGATCGACACCATCGAGAATGCCGCGAGCGTGCCGATATTGATCAGTTCAGCCAACACATTGAGCGGCACCAGCGCGCCGATCAGGCCGAAGAAGATGCCGACGAGCCACGTTGTGAAGAACGGCGTCGCGAAGCGCGCATGCACTTTCGACAGCTTCGCGGGCAGCAGGCCGTCGCGCGACATCGCGAAGATCACGCGCGTCTGACCGTAGGCCATCACGAGAATCACGGTCAGCATGCCGAGCACGGCGCCGAGGTCGATGAAGCCCGCGACCCAGTTTTGCCCCGCGAGCTGCAGCGCGTACGACACCGGGTGCGAAATGCCCATGAACTTCTCGGACGGCACGATGCCGGTGACGACCGCGGCCACGGCCACGTACAGCACCGCGCACACGCCGAGCGACGCGATGATGCCGATCGGCAGATCGCGCTTCGGGTTCTTCACCTCTTCCGCCGCCGACGACACCGAGTCGAAGCCGATGAACGCGAAGAACATCACCGCGGCCGCGCCGAACACGCCGCTCCAGCCGTGCGGCATGAACGGGTGCCAGTTGGCCGGCGTGACGTGAAACACGCCGACGCCGATCACCAGCAGAACGACCACGACCTTGATCGCCACCATGATGTTGTTGATGCGCGCGGATTCGCGCACACCGACCGACAGCAGCGTGGTGATCGCCATCATCACGAGGAAGGCGGGCAGGTTGAACAGCGTTTCCTGTCCGGGGACGGCGCCGGGGGCCGCGGTCAGCGCCATCGGCAGCGACACGCCGAAGCCCGACAGCAGCGACTGCAGATAGCCGGACCAGCCGACCGACACCGCCGAGGTCGCGAGGCCGTACTCGAGCATCAGGTCCCAGCCGATGATCCACGCGGCCAGCTCGCCGAGCGTCGCGTACGAGTACGTGTAGATCGAACCGGCGACCGGAATCGTCGATGCGAATTCGGCATAGGCGAGCGCGGCGAAGCCGCAGGCGATCGCCGCGATCACGAACGAGATCATCAGCGCGGGGCCGGCCTGCAAGGCGCCCGTGCCGGTCAGCACGAAGATGCCGGTGCCGATGATCGCGCCGACGCCGAGGAAAGTCAGGTCGAGTGCGCCGAGCGCCTTTTTCAGGCCGGCGGTCTGAGCGCTCGCCGCAAGCATGTGCTCGACGCTCTTTTTGCGAAACAGGGACATTGGCGTGGGTCTCCAGTGGTGCACGCGTGTTGCGCGCCGAATGTCGGGAAAACCCGCAATTCTAGCGGATGCGTGCCACTGGGCCGGTTCAAGGCGGCACTTCGTGGATTAGGGCGATGGGCGGAAACTCCCGCCAGGAGGGGGCTTCGGCGTGGTCTTGCGGTGCCGCGAGCCGGCGGCAGTCAAGCTTTCACTGAATAGCCGATGGACGGGGACGGAATTTCTTCGTTTGCGCCGGCGCCGCGGTCGGGTCGGGCGACTGCGGCACAAGGCCGCAGGCACGGGAGGTGGCGCTTGCTCGCCTAGCCGGCCATCGCGGGATTCAGATCGACGAGGCGGTTGCTCATCACATAGAACGTGAGCTCGGCGTTGTTGCGCAGCTTCATCTTGTCCAGCAGCCGCGTGCGGTACACGCTGACCGTCTTCACCGACAGCGACAGCGTGGCCGCGATATCGGTGAGCCGTTTGCCCGACGCGAGCATGCACAGCGTCTGGTACTCGCGATCGGACAGCTTTTCGTGCGGCAACTGCTCGCCGTCGAACGACACGTAGTCGGCGAGCGCCTCGGCCATCTCGGGGCTCACGTACTTGCGGCCCGCGGCGACCTGCTGGATTGCGCCGATCATCTGCGCGGCGTCGACCGTCTTCGACAGATAGCCGGACGCGCCGGCCTTGAGCGCGCGCACCGCGTACTGGTCCTCGCGGTACATCGAGAACATCAGCACCGCGACGCGCGGCGCCTTGCGCTTAAGGCGCTTGAGCACCTCGACGCCATTCATGTCGGGCAGCGAGATATCGAGCAGCACCACGTCGAAGCTGTGATGGACGACCGAGTCGAGCGCTTCGGAGCCGCTTTGCGCCTCGGCGACCTCGCGCGCGACGCCGCGATCGAGCAGCAGCTGGCGAACGCCTTGGCGGACCACCGCGTGATCTTCGACGATCAGGATGCGCAGGCTCATGGTCGCGTGCTCACGATTGCAGCGCGCGCCGGGCGGCGCGCGAGGCGGTGGCTGCCAACAGCGCGTGCCACGCGAAGCGGGCCTGGATCAAGGTGCCGCGCGGGGCGACGGCGCCGTTGCTGCGAGTGCCGCCGTCCTCGCCGCGACCAACCCGCGCGCGCCGCGCGCCGACCCGCAACGTGCCGTCGAATGCGGCGCAGCGCGCCTGCATGCCGGCGAGGCCGAAATGAGCGCCTGGTTCTTTCTGGCCACCGCGTTCGCGCGCGCCGCGCGGCAGGCCGATGCCGTCGTCGCTGACGATGAGCCTCAGATGACGCGCACCCGTTTCGAGGCGCACATCGGCGCAACTCGCGCGTGCGTGCTTCGCGACGTTGTTCAGTGCTTCCTGCGCGACGCGGAACACGGCGAGCGCGGCATCGGCGGGCAGGCGCGCAAGGCGCGCGTCGTCGGTGCAGGCGAAGGTGGTGCGCAAGCCGGTGCGCGTGGAGAAGTCGCGCACCCAGCACTTCAGTGCGCCGGCGAGGCCCGTCTCGAACGACGGCGCGTGCAGTTGCGCGATGGCCTCGCGGCTCGCCGCGTGCACGGCGTCGAGCGAACGGTTCGCGACTGCCAGCGCGGCCGCGCATTGCGGCGGCGCGTCGGCGGGCAGCCAGGTTTCGATGCCGGCGAGCGCGAAGCGCGTCGCGGTCAGCTCGGCGCCGACGCCGTCGTGCAACTCGCGCGCGACGTGGCGGCGTACGCTTTCCTGCGCGTCGACCAGTTCGGCCGACAGCTCGCGCACCCGCGCGCGCAGCCGCTCGATCTCGCGCGCGGCGTGCGACGGCATGTCGAAGCCATCACGCTGGGCGGCCGAGGCCAGCGCAGCGTTGAACGGGACGGCAGTCGACGTATCCATGAATTTCCCTCTCAGGAAGCGGAGTGGACAGCGAAGCGGGCGCGCAGACGAAATCAGCGCCTGCGAATCACGAGGTTTCGCGTCGGATGAAACACGATGGCCCAACGTAACGAAATTTACATTCAGTAACAACTCGGGTTGACGATGTTCAGTGCATGAATTCGCCTGATCTCGCGGCGCGATGATATCCCAAAAAGATTAAAAAAGCAGTCGCACCAAGGGTTAGCGCGTGGTTTGTAGAAATTACTTGATGTTTGTCATGCGTCCGCCGTGTCAGAGGAATTCTGACAGCGAAGGTGATTTAGCGGGGGGCAATTTGTAACGGAGCAACAAAAAAGGAGCCCGGAGGCTCCTTTTGTGGAATTCGCGGCGCGTGGGCCGCGAGAGGGAATGACGGTTTAGCCGACGAAGGCCTTTTCGACCACGTAATGACCCGGCTCGTTGTTGCTGCCTTCCTTGAAACCGGCGTCTTCGAGCAGCTTGCGCGTGTCGCGCAGCATGTGCGGGCTGCCGCACAGCATGACGCGGTCGTTCTCGAGCGAGAAACCCGGCACGCCGAGGTCGGCGAACAGCTTTTCGGTTTCGATCAGCTCGGTGATGCGGCCGCGGTTCTGGAACGCTTCGCGCGTGACGGTCGGGTAGTACAGCAGCTTTTCCTGCACGAGCTCGCCGAGGTGTTCATGCGCCGGCAGGTGCTCGGTGATGTATTCCTTGTACGCGAGTTCGTCGACGAAACGGCAGGTGTGCGTGAGCACCACGCGCTCGTAGCGGTCGTAAATGTCCGGATCCTTGATGATCGACATGAACGGCGCGAGGCCCGTGCCAGTGGACAGCAGCCACAGCGTCTTGCCCGGCAGCAGGTTATCGGCCACCAGCGTGCCGACCGGCTTCTTGCCGATCAGCACTTCGTCGCCGACCTTCAGATGCTGCAGACGCGACGTGAGCGGACCATCCTGCACCTTGATGCTGAGAAATTCGAGGTGTTCTTCGTAGTTCGCACTCGCGAGGCTGTAGGCGCGCAGCAGCGGCTTGCCGTCGACCTGCAGGCCGACCATCGTGAACTGGCCGTTTTCGAAGCGGAACGACGGATCGCGCGTGCAGGTGAAGCTGAAAAGCGTATCGGTCCAGTGATGGACGCTCAGGACGGTTTGTGAATTCAGGTTGCTCATGGCTTCTTGGATAGTGCGAAAACAAAGGCGGCCAGTCGTCTGAGCCGGCCGGCACGGCAAGGGCGATGCTGCGCTGATCCGTGGTCGGGACTCCCGCGCAATCCAGCATTTTACCGTGCCCGCCGGGCGGGGCCGCAGCGCGGCGCTCGAGCGTGGTAAAGCGGGTTGCCAAACCGGGAAGCGGCGGCGCCGGCTTGCTGGCGCCGCGAAGTACGTTGGCGTGAGTGCGGCCGTGCTTCAGCGGGGTACGGCGATTCGGCGAACGCCGCGCAGGGCGGCTGCCATTGGCTGTCCGGCAGGCGTGAAAGCAACGCGCCGCGTGGGCAACAATTTCAAGATGATACCCAAACGCGGCGTGCGCTGCAGCATTGACCTTGCTAGTAAGGCTGGCAAATGGGGCGGAACCGTCCCGGCGCCATCGGGATCGCCTCGCGTTCGGCTACCGGTTGCACGGCGCGATTTTTGGGGGAATACGCCTTACGTCACCTCGTTTACGCAGGACGCGAGTCGCGCGAAGCAAGGCAGTGCGGTGGGCTGCGCGACTCGTCCTGGCGGCTGCGACCGCCCCTGCGAGTAGGAGGTGTCAAATGGAAACTTCTCGTGCGATGTCTGCATTCGGTTCATATGCAGACTTCAACGGATTGGTGATACGGGCACGCGCATCGCGCCGCTTACGTCGTGCGGTGTGTCGAGCCGGTCTGCTGGTTTTATCGTTGGGGGCGGTCGGGGCCGGGGCGCAGCAGGTGATTTTGCCGCCGCAGTCCGTGACCTCGTCGACCGTTCCGTCCAACGGGGATGTCAATCCGTATGGCATGGCGTTCGTGCCTTTCGGCGTGCCGTCCTGGAGCATGCTCAAACCCGGCGATGTGGTGGTGTCGAACTTCAATGCGCAGTCGAACCTGCAGGGAACCGGTACGACGATCGTCAAGCTCGTGTCCAATAGCAATCCGGTGACCTTCTTCCAGGGAAGCAATCTCGGCCTCACGACGGCGCTCGCGGTGCTCCGAAGTGGCTTCGTGCTGGTGGGCAATGTGCCGACAACGGATGGCAAGAACGTCGTCCCTCCGGGCTCGCTGCTCGTCATCAATCCGCAAGGCGGGCTCGTCACGGAACTGAAAGATAAGAAGCTGCTGGACGGCCCCTGGGATCTCACCGTGATCGACGGGGGGCAATTCGTCCGGGTCTTCGTCTCCGATGTGCTGAACGGAAAGGTCGCGCGGATCGATCTTGCGATCGGGGAGAACGGCGTTCAGATGCTGCCTAGCTCGACCATCATCGCCTCAGGCTATCTGCACCGCACCGATCCGGCGGCACTGGTGGTCGGCCCGACCGGACTGGCATACGACCCAACTCATGACGTGCTGTACGTCGCCTCGACCGGTGACAACGCGGTGTTCGCCATCTATGGCGCCGCGGGCGCGAATCACGATGGCGGCGTCGGCCGGATGATTTACCAGGACAACAAGCATCTGCACGGTCCGCTTGCGCTGGCACTCGCACCCAACGGGCATCTCATCACCGCAAACGGCGACGCGGTCAACCCCGACCCGAATCAGCCCAGCGAAATCGTCGAGTTCACCGTCGACGGACAATTCGTCGCCCAATTGCAGGTCGATCCTTCGCCGGGCTCGGCGTTCGGCCTCGCCTTCGGCCTCGATAGCAACCGCCACCTGCAGTTCACGGCGGTGGACGACGCCACCAACACCGCGACGGTCTGGACGTTGCGCACGAACAATCAATAAGGAAACCGAGGACGACGATCGGGGACGTCCTGACGCGTCGGGGACACGTCACGGTCACACGGTTTCACGGCGGGTCTATCGGTACACAGATATGGGTCGGGGGCGGCGATTGTAGCGGCAAGCCTCAGTCAAATAAGCAAAATCTGTCCGATGGCATCGATGACGCCAATTCGCGGGTGCTGCTTGCTCACGCCGCCGCCGCCCGCCTTTTTTCACGCTGTTTCAACACGCGCGCCTGCAGCACGATCACGAGCAGAAGGAACACGCCGCGAATCACCGATTGCCAGTACGCGGACAGACTGATGAAGCCGAGCCCGTTCTCGAAGTTCAGCAGATTGAACACGAGGCCGAGCAGCAGCACGCCGGCGATCGTCATCGCGACGGAACCTTCGCCGCCGGTCAGCAGCGTGCCACCGAGCACGACCGCCGAGATCGCGAACAGCTCCCAGCCGACGCCTTCGTTCGGCTGCCCCGCGCCGAACTGCGCGGCGAGAATCACGCCCGCCATGCCGGCGAGCAGCCCGCTGACCGCATAGGCCATCACCAGCGTGCGGTCGACGTTCAGCCCCATCAGCCGCGCGGCCTCTTCGCTGCCGCCGATCGCGAGCGAGTGCCGCCCGAAGCGCGTGCTGCGCAGCGCGAGCCAGCCGGCCACCGCGGCGACCAGTGCGACCAGTCCCGGAATCGGTAATCCAAACAGGTCGCCCTGACCGAAGTTGCCGAAGTTCGAATCGGCCGCGATCGAGACCGCGTCGTTCTTGCCCAGCAACAGCGCGACGCCGTGCGCGCCGAGGCTCGTCGCGAGCGTGACGATGAACGGCAGGATCTTGAGCCGCGTGATGATGATGCCGTTCAGCACGCCGACCGCGAGGCCGGCCACGCAGCCCGCCAGCACCGCGACCCAGCCGCCGTAGACGCTCGTCAGCGCGGCGACCACGCTCGCGAGCGCCGCGACCGTGCCGACCGACAGATCGATGCCGCCCGTGATGATCACGAAGGCCATGCCGATCGGGATCAGCGCGAACATCGAGTTGTAGCGCCAGAACGATGTGATGTTGTACGCCGAGCCGAAGTGGTCATAGCGCACGAGGCCAAACACGACGAGCGCCGCGAGCGCGAGCAGGATGGGAAGATTCTTTTTCATCGCATCGGATCCGCAAAAGGTTGTCAGCGCGAGCGCCGCTGCACATAGACCGCCGCGACGATGATGCCGGCCTTCACGACGAGCGCGGCCGCATCGGGAATGCCGTGCGCGAGCAGCGTATAGCGCAGCAACTGGATGATCAGCGCGCCGATCAGCGTGCCGCCGATATACGCCTTGCCACCCGTCAGCGCGGTACCGCCGACCGCGACCGCCGCGATCGCATCGAGTTCGACGCCCAGCCCCACGACGTTCGCGTCCGACGACGAATTCACCGAGATCGAGATCAGCCCCGCGAGGCCCGCGAGCGCCGCGCACAGCGTGTACGCGATCATCTTGACGGCAGCGGTCGGCACGCCGCACAAATACGCGGCTTTCTCGTTGCCGCCGGTGATCAGCAGATACTGGCCGAACAGCGTCTTGCGCACGACCCACACGAATACGCCGACCAGCGCGAGCATCAGCAGCACCTGGAACGGCACGCCCGCGATCTTGCCGAGCGCGATCCATTGAAAGGCTGGCGTGTTGAACGCTTGCAGGCTGCCGTCGGTGACGACCTGCGCGATGCCGCGTCCGGCGATGAACAGCACGAGCGTCGCGACGATCGGCTGCACCGATAATCGCGTGACGAGCAGGCCGTTGAACACACCGCACAGGGCGGCCGCCAACACCGGCAGCACGAACGCGAGCGCGATGCCGAGCGGTCCCGCGATGTTAAGGAACAGCATCGGCGCGAGCGCGCCCGCAATCGCCATCGACGCGCCCACCGACAGATCGATGCCGCCGGTCGCCACGACCAGCGTCATGCCGATGCCGACGATCACGATCGTCACGACCTGCGTCATGTTCACGTTGAAGGTCTGCAGCGACCAGAAGTGCGGCGTGAAGATCAGGTTGAACAGCACCATCCCGAGCAGCACGATCACTTCGCGCTGCATCGCGAGATGGCGCCACTTCTGCACGGTGCTCGCGGACCGTGCGGGCGGCGTATCGGTCGATTGCATCATGGTGTCGGCGCCCTGCGCAGCGGCTGCCGGCGCCTCGCCGCGCAGCGGATTGGAATGCAGCTTAAGCGCCATGACGGTCGCCCTCCAGCGCGTCTTCGATGTGTGCCGATCGCGCGGCTTGCGCGAGCGCCGATTGACCCTCGCTGCCGTAGGCGATCGCATCCATGATCGCGGTCTCGCTCATCTCGGCTCCGTTCAGTTCGGCGACCGTGCGGCCGTCGCGGATCACCACCGCACGGTCGGCGACCGCGGTCAGCTCTTCGAGCTCGGAGGCCGACAGCAGCACCGCGAGCCCCGCGTCGCGCAACTCGCGCACGATCTTCGCGACGTCGGCTTTCGCGCCGACGTCGATGCCGCGCGTCGGCTCGTCGAGCAGCAGCAGCGCGGGTTCGGCCGCAAGCCAGCGCGCGAGCAGCACTTTCTGCTGATTGCCGCCTGACAGTTCGCGGATCGGCTGATCGGCCGAGCGCAGCTTGATGCCGAGCGACGCGATGAAGCGATCGACGATCGCCTGCTGCTTCTTCACGTCGACGATGCCGTTCTTCGCGAGCGTGCGCAGGCAGACCAGCGTCAGGTTGTCGCGCACCGACAGTTCGGGGACGATGCCTTCGCCCTTGCGGTCTTCGGTCAGGTACGCGAGGCCGCGCGCGATGGCGTCCTGCGGCGATTTCAGCGCGACCGTCTCGCCGTCGATCGCGAGCGAGCCTTGCGCCAGCGGATCGGCGCCGAACATCAGCCGCATCGTTTCGGTGCGGCCCGAGCCAAGCAGGCCGGCCAGACCCACCGCCTCGCCCGCGTGCACGTCGAGCGATACGCCGTTGACCTTTGGCGGCGCGCCGAGCTGCGTAGCGCCGATCACCTGCTTGCCGCGCTTCGCGAGATTCGCTTCGCGCGCGGCCGGCTCGTCCTGCACGACCGCGGCGAGCGAGCGGCCGAGCATCGTGGTGACGAGCTGCAGCTTGTCCATCTCGGCCATCGTGCTTTGCGCGACCGTCTGGCCGTCGCGCATCACGGTCACGCGATCGCACAGCGCGTACAACTCGTCGAGCCGGTGCGACACGAAGATCACCGCGCGGCCGTCGTCGCGCAGCTTGCGCACGACGGTAAACAGCAGCTCGACTTCGCGCTCGTCGAGCGACGACGTCGACTCGTCCATGATCACCATCTTCGCGTCCGACGAAACCGCGCGCGCAAGCGCCACCATCTGCTGGATCGCGGTCGAGTATCGGCCGACCGGCTTTTTCACGTCGATCTGCAAACCGAACGAATCGAGCAGCGCAGCCGCGCGCTGCTGCACCGTGCGCCAGTCGATCAGACCGAAGCGGCGCGGCTCGCGGCCCAGAAAGATGTTTTCCGCGACCGAGCGGAGCGGCACCAGGTTGATCTCCTGGTAGATCGTGCTGATGCCCGCTTCGCGCGCCTGCTTCGGCGTGCGGAAATCGACCTCGCGGCCTTCGAACCGCACGCTGCCCGTGCCGCGCCGATAGGCGCCGGTCAGGATCTTGATCATTGTCGATTTGCCGGCGCCGTTCTGGCCGATCAGTGCGTGCACTTCGCCGGCTGCCACGCTCAGATTCGCGCCGCGCAACGCGGGCACGCCGCCGAAGCTGATGCCGATGTCCTGCATCTCGAGCAGCGGCGAACGGGAATGGGGGGAGGGTGGCGTCTCTTTGCCAGATTCCGTCACGGGAGTTCTCCTGATGCGGATGCTGCCGATATTGCCGACTGCGCTGTTGCTGGCGACGCGGTCAAGCCGCTCCAGCGCGCCCGGCCCATGTTACGCCCGCATAAAAGCGAAGCGACGGTCCGTCGGTCACGGGCGCGTCGCTTCGAAGCCTTCCGGCCACCCGCCCGACGAGGAGACATTCATAGAAGGCGGGTGACTTCCTGCTACAACGCTGAAGGGAGTGCCCGGGAACATACCGCCCCGGGGCACATCCCGATGCTTGCGATCAATAGCCGTACTGCATGTTCTGCTGCACGTTTTCCTTGTCGTAGAAGCGGTCGGATACCTTGACCCAGGTCGGGATTTTTTCGCCCTTCGCATAGCGCTGCGCGACGTCGCACGCGAGCGGGCCGAAGAACGGGCTCGATTGCACGCTCGCGCCGAGCTCACCCGCCGCGATCGCGTCCATGCCGCCCTTGGTGCCATCGATCGTGACGATCTGGATGTCCTTGCCCGGCTGCTTGCCGGCCGCCTTGATCGCGGCGATCGCGCCGAGCGCCATTTCGTCGTTGTGCGCGTACACGGCGGTCACGTCCGGATGCGCCTGCAACAGCGTTTCCATCACCTTGCGGCCGGTGTCGCGCGCGAAGTCGCCGCTTTGCGACGCGATGATCGTCATGCCGGTATTCTTCGCGATCACTTCGTCGAAGCCCTTCTTGCGATCGTTCGCGGCCGACGCACCCGTCGTGCCTTCCAGCTCGATGATCTTCGCCTTGCCGCCCGTCGCCTTGACCAGCCAGTCGGCGGCGCGGTGACCCTGATCGATGAAGTCCGAGCCGATGAACGTGATGTAGTCGCGGCCCGCCTTCGCGACCGACTGGTCGACGTTGCGGTCGACGAGGATCACCGGAATGCCGGCCTTCTTCGCCTGCAGCACGACCGGCGCGAGCGGTTTTTCTTCACGAGGCGGGAATACCAGCAGATCGACGTGCTGGGCGATCATGCTTTGAATGTCGGAGACCTGTTTGGAGTTGGAGCCGTTGGCGTCGGTCATCACGACCTGCCAGCCGCACTTCGCGGCGATGTCCTTGAAGCTCCTGGTTTCCGCGAGACGCCACGGGTTGTTGCTTTCAGTCTGCGCGAAGCCGACCTTCAACGGGGTCTTGGTCGCGAGCTTCGGCAACGCGTCGTCGGCATGCGCGGCCACCGCGCCGACACCGATTGCCAGAGCCAGCAGCGAAGCTGCGAGCGGACGAATCTGCTGCTTGCGCGCGTGCATGCGCGACTGCGTAATGAGCGACGCCATGTCTTCCTCCAGTAACCGGTGGACGGTGTATTTTTTGTGCTGCTCGGGATTGTCTTTGCCCAGCCGGGGACCCGGCGCTGTTTCAACGGCGAGGATGCGGTTGGCTATGACCCACCGGTGCGCGTTCTTCCCGACCCGACGTGCCGATTATTCCACTCGGAATTATTATCGGTCAATCACTAATAATATTAATTGTCGCCGGTTTCGCCTCGGTAATTACCCTGACCGAGGCGCGTTCGACCAGTGGTCCGTCGAGCTTCACCGTGCGATGGCGCACCGGTGCGCCGGCCGCGCGGTTGTGCTCTTCCTGCAGCAGCGTCTCGACGGCCCAGCGGCCGAGTTCGTAGTTGGGCAGCACCACCGTCGACAGCGGCGGGTGTGTGTGACGCGCGATTTCCTGGTCGTCGTAGCCGAGCACCGACACGTCCTCGGGCACGCGCAAGCCGAGTTGCTTGAGCGCCTCGATCGCGCCGATCGCGGTCAGGTCGTTCGCGCAGAAGATCGCGGTGGGTGGATTGGCTTCGCGCATCAGCGACAGCGTTAGCTCGAAGCCGAGGCCCGAACTCCAGTCGCCGTCGCGCACCAACTCGGGTGCGAACGGCAGATCGGCGGTCGCGAGCGCGGTGCGGTAGCCCTTCAGCCGGTCTTTCGCGGCGTCCTGCCACGGTTCGCCGTTGATGTAGCCGATGCGCCGGTGGCCGGCTTGCAGCAGATACTCGGTCGCCAGATGGCCGCCCGCGACCTCGGCCGGCACCACCGACGAAAACGTGGTGTCGCCGGTGTAGCAGTTCAGCAGCACGGTCGGCACCTGCGACAGCGCGGCCGGCGGCGCGACCTTGCGCGTGTAGACGGTCGCGTAGATCACGCCGAATACGTGCGGATTGGTGAGAACAGTATCGAGTACCTGCTTTTCGATGTCGGCGTTGCCGTGCGTCGAGTAGACCGCGAGCATCTTGCCGCTCGCGTATGCAGCGTCGCGCGCGCCGTCGATGTTGACGACAGGATGAGGGCTCGTCGAGATTTCGTCGGCCAGATAGACGATCAGATTGCGCTCGTCGCTCGATGCCGCGACCGGTTCGCGCAGCGACAGCCGGTAGCCGAGGTCGTGCGCGGCTTTCAGCACCTTATTGCGGGTTGTCTCGGAGAATTTCGCGCCGGCCGCGTTGTTGAGCACGAGCGAGACGGTGGATTGCGACACGCCGGTGAGCTTGGCGATGTCGGTCATGGTGGGACGGCGTTGAGTCGATTTTTTCATTGTGCGGGCCGCGTTGAGGCGGCGCTGAAGCAGGGGAATGCCAGTGGCATCATGCTGCTGACGGTACCACTAATAATATGCGCGCGGCAACGCGCGCTAACCCGCCATTTGGGAATTGAGCTTACGCTCCGTTACTGCCCGTTTTTGAGCGACGTTATTACTAATAATATTGACCATTGGTGCGATGTCGTGCGATTCTCGCTCGGGGCGACTGCCGTAGTGCGCCGGCCGCGGGGTGCGCGGCACATCAAAGGAGATCTGAATGCACGTTTCTGTTGCCGCTTTCCGCTCGCGGTTTCGCCTCGTCTGACTATGCGCGACGTTTCCCTGAATCCTGCCCCGCCGCGCGAGGCATATGCCGTGACCCGATCGGCGGCGCAGCTGTCGTGGCTCGACGATCCCGCGATTGTCGCGCGCCTCGTTACATTGTCCGCCGGCGCATTGCGCGCGGTGCTCGCGCCGGACATTGGCGGCGCGCTCGCGGCGTTCTACGAGGTCACGCCGGAAGGTGCGTTGCACTGGCTGCGGCCGGCGCTGCCGGAAGCGTTCGAAGCGCGCGATCCGCTGCGCATGGCGAGCTTCCCGCTGTTCCCGTACTGCAACCGGATTCGCGATGCGCGCTTCGCGTTCGACGGCGCGACGATCGATCTCGGCGGCAACGACCCGCATTTCGCTCACGCGCTGCATGGCAACGCGTGGCGTCGTCCGTGGCGCGTCGGCGCGCGCAGTGAAAGCGCGGTGGACTTGCACTTCGAGCACGAGCCCGATGCGAGCGTGACCGGCGACTGGCCGTTTCGCTATCGCGCGCGGCAGCGTATCGAGTTGCGCGGCGGCGCGCTCCACATCACGATGTCCGCGCGGAATCTCGCCGATCGGCCGATGCCGCTCGGCATGGGCCATCACCCGTACTATCCGCGCACCGCGGCGACGCGCATCCATGCCGACGTGCAGGCGATGTGGCACGCCGACACCGATGTGCTGCCGACGCACCTCGGCCCGCATCCGGCCGTCGACGCGCTGCGCGCGGGCATGTCGCCCGACGCGTTCGATCTCGACAACAACTTTTCGAACTGGTCGCGCGTGGCGACGATCGCGTGGCCCGACGAGCGCCGCAAGCTGACGATGCGTGCCGAAGCGCCGTTCGATCACCTGGTCGTGTTCGCGCCGGCCAACGATCCGCAGCTATGCGTGGAGCCGGTCACGAATACGACCGATTGCTTCAATGCGGTTGGTACACAAGAGCACGTCGGCGGCTGCGTGTTGCAGCCGGGGGAAGAGATCGAAGCGGCGTTGAGCTGGACACCGCATCGCGAGTGATGGGGGCACGCGCTTTCCGTCGGCGAAAGCGCAATGACCGAAAACGTTTACTCCAGCCGCAACTTCGCCATATACGGCAAATGATCCGACAGCCACGCGGTCTCCTGCGTCGGCTGGATCCATTCGACCGGCTGCATGCCGCGCACGAACATCTTGTCGAGCGACAGCGCCGGCGAGAACGCCGGGAACGTGCGCGCCGGTTCGCCAAGCAGCGTCGCGACTTCCTGCAAGCCGTGCTCGCGAAAGAGCGGCACCGAGTCGTTGCGCCAATCGTTGAAGTCGCCGGCCAGCACGAGCGGACCGTCCGGGGCTTCCTTCGCGATCCAGTGCGCGATCCAGTTCATCTGCCGCAAGCGAGCCGGACGCGTCAGCGCGAGATGCGCGCACAGCAGCGTGACGAGCCGCCCGCCGAACGTCGCACGCGCGACCAGCAGGCCGCGCTTCTCGAAGCGGTGCGCGGAAATGTCCCAGCGGCCGCCGAGATCCAGCGGATGCGGCGAAAGAATTGCATTGCCGTGCCGCCACGACGGCTTGAACACGTTAGGGCCGAGCGCGACTTCGAGTTCGAGCGCGCGCGCGATTTCGGTTGCCTGACAGTGCCAGACGTCGGTCAGTGGATCGTCCATCGGTGCGCCGAAACTGCTTGCCAATACCGGCGACGGCATGCGCCGCGCCATCGCTTCCTGCAGGAAGTACGCGTCCGCGTGAGTCGATTGAACCCAGCGCTGCATCGCCTGCCAAGCCTGAAAACCGAGCGGGGTGCGGCCCTTGTGCAGGTTCCAGCTCACAGCGACGAAATCGTTTGGCGCGAGGCTCTCGCGGATCAATTCTTCTGGGTTTCGCATGCCGCGTTATCCACGTGTTCTGTTTGAGCGCGCTGGTCAGGCGCGCGGTTCCTGTCAGTTTGGATTGTTGCCGCCAGTCGCGGCGCCATTGCCGCTCGTGCCGCCATTCGTACCGTTGGCATTCGCACCGTTGCTCACGACGCTTGCGCGCACGCGGTACACGAGGTTCGGATCGCGATCGACGATCGTCCAGCTCGCCCATTGATCCGGAGGAACAACGAGACCGGGATGGCTCGCGCTCACCTGGCGCGGCTGCGGCGGCAGCTTGCAGCCGATGTCGGTGCGCGCCGCGCTGTTGTCCTCGAGCGTTTCCTGCGTGTCGATCGAAAACATCACGCCCTCGGGATCGACGCGCAGCGGCGACACCGTGATCGTGCGCGACAGATCGATGCTGCCGGCCGGCTGGTCCTTGCAGCCGACCTTGTGTTGCACGACCTGGTGATGCGTATCCGTGCGCGCCTGGCCGACGGTAGTGGTGCCGTCGAACGAATCGATCTGCTGGCCATCTTTCACTACCTGCAATTGCCATTGCACGACCTGCTGCGCCGGCCGTTGTTGCGCGTGGGCGAGCAACGAAGCGCCAAGCAGCATGGCCACGATACTGGTTTTCCACATAAAAGGTTCTCCGCTCACGCGTCGGTTGCGGGGTTGCCTTGCCTCTCGCCGCAGCAGGTCAGAGAGCAATCTTACCCCCGATGGCCGCAACGATTTCTGACACGGTCGACGAGGGCCGGTTCAGCAACAATCCATTCCAGATAAGGCGCGGAATGCCAGCGATGGTTAGCAGCAGAGCCGCGCGACTGCTGGCTTGCACGCGTTTGTGTCCTCGCTACACTGGACTGGAATCGGCGCTCACAAGGCGCCGCCGCTGCAGGATCAGCCAGACGGGGTGAGCGATGACGACAGCAATGGTCAAACAGGAAATCGCCGTGGCCTCGTTCAGCCGGGTGTATGACCTCGATGAGGTCGAAAGCGCGCTGAACGGTCTCGGCGAGGGCGCGAACGAGGCGCTGCGCGCCACCTACGAAAAGATGCTGAAAACCGGCAATCTGCGCTTCTGCGTGAAACCGAACCGGATGCCATCGATCGACGATCTGATCGACGCACTGCCCAATTTTTCCTCACCACTCGACGACATTCGCAAGCAGGTCGCGCTGTGCCTCGAAACCGAGGATCGGCTCGAACTGATGCCGATCCTGCTGCTTGGCGAACCCGGCATCGGCAAGACGCATTTCGCGAAGCAGTTGGCGCGCCTGCTCGGCACCGCGTACCACTACGTCGCGATGAGTTCGCTGACGGCGGGCTGGATTTTGTCGGGCGCGTCGTCGCAATGGAAGAACGCGAAGCCGGGCAAGGTGTTCGATGCGCTCGTGAACGGCAGTTATGCGAACCCGGTGATCGCCGTCGACGAGATCGACAAGGCGACCGGCGATTCGCAATACGACCCGCTCGGTGCGCTCTACGCGCTACTCGAACACGACACCGCCCAGAGCTTCGTCGACGAGTTCGCCGAGATTCCGATTAATGCGGGCAACGTGATCTGGATCGCGACCGCCAACGACGAACGCGCGATCCCCGAGCCGCTCCTGAACCGCATGAACGTCTACGAGATCCCGCCGCCCGACCACGCCGGCGCGCGACGCATCGCGCAGTCGATCTACGACGAAATCCGCGGCGCGCACAACTGGGGCCTGCGCTTTCCTGAGTCGCTCGGCGACGCGACGCTCGATGCGCTCAAGCGGGCATCGCCGCGCGAGATGCGCCGCGCGATCCTGAACGGCTTCGGCGCGGCGCGCATCGCGGGACGCGACCGGATCGAACCCGCCGATATCCGGCTCGGCTACGGAAACCGGCGAAAACCGATCGGATTTTGACGTTTTCGGCCGGTTTTTTGCACCAAACTCCCGCTTTTCGTCATTCGGGTGGCTGTCGCGGCAATTCGTACAATGTGTGTGGTGAATGCAACGGCAATTGTTGCTGTTTTCGACGTGGATCGTCGGATCAAGCCAGTTTGGGCCGCCATCACCTGGTCGATGCGCACGAGCGTTTGTCAGTTCTGTCTGTACCGAGTCGTACAATTTTCCGTGGGGGTGATAAAAAGACATAAGCAGACCCAGCGGACAGATACGTTCGACAATGAACGGAACGCGGCGGCGAGGTGCCGTTCCTGTCTTCCTTCCATCGGCTGAACGAGGCAGCGCGCGGCGCGATGCGCCGCGTCAACGGATATGGATCAAATCGAATGTGTAGTGATCGGTGCCGGCGTGATCGGCCTCGCGACGGCGCGCGCTCTCGCGGCGCGCGGGCGCGAAGTGATCGTGCTGGAGGCCGCCGACGCGATCGGCGTGGGCACGAGTTCACGCAACAGCGAAGTGATTCACGCGGGCATCTACTATCCGCGCGGATCGCTGAAGGCGACGCTGTGCGTGCGCGGCCGCGAAATGCTGTATGACTACTGCGCCGAGCGCAACGTGCCGCATTCGCGCTGCGGCAAGCTGCTCGTCGCGACGTCGCGCAACCAGATTCCGCAACTCGAAAGCATCATGGCCAAAGGGCGCGACAACGGCGTGCTCGACCTGATGCGCATCACCGGCGATCAGGCGCAGGCGCTCGAACCGGCGCTCGAATGCGTGGAGGCGGTGTTTTCGCCGCAGACGGGGATCGTCGATAGTCATCAGTACATGCTCGCGCTGCAAGGCGATGCCGAGCGCGACGGCGCCGTGTACGCGTTTCATGCGCCGGTCGAGGCGATCGAGGCTCACAACGGCCGCTTCACGATCGCGGTCGGCGGTGCGGCGCCGACCACGATCAGCGCCGCCTGCGTGATTAACAGCGCGGGTCTGCATGCGAACGCGCTCGCGCGCAAGATTCGCGGGCTCGACCCGCGCCACGTGCCGCCGCTTTACTTCGCGCGCGGCAATTACTTCAGCATCTCGGGGCGCGCGCCGTTCAGCCGCCTGATTTATCCGATGCCGAACGAGGCCGGCCTCGGCGTGCATCTGACGCTCGATCTCGGCGGCCAGGCGCGTTTCGGTCCCGACGTCGAGTGGGTCGACGCGATCAATTACGACGTCGATCCACGTCGCGCGGAGTCGTTTTATGCGGCGATTCGCGCGTACTGGCCGGCCTTGCCCGATAACGCATTGCAGCCGGCTTACGCGGGGATTCGTCCGAAGCTTTCAGGTCCTGGTGAACCCGCCGCCGATTTCGTGATTCAGGGGCCGGCCGCGCATGGCGTGCGGGGGCTCGTCAATCTGTTCGGCATCGAGTCGCCGGGTCTGACGGCATCGCTGGCGATCGCGCAGCGGGTCTGCGAGCTGGCGGGGCGCGCGTAAAGCCGCGGTTACACCGTACCGAACTGCTTATCTCCAGCATTTGGAATATCACCGGAGACGGCTTCGTTGCTATCCTTGGCGAACGCTGTCATCAGAACGGCGTTGATTCCAATATAAATGGAGTGAGTCCCCATGAGATCTTCCCGTCGTACGTTTTTGATCACCAGCATCGGTGTGGCATCGACACTCGCACTGTCGCGCCAGGCGTTCGCCGACGCGCCGAAAGTCTCCGAAACCGATCCGACCGCGCAGGCGCTTGGCTACAAGGCGGACGCGAGCAAGGTCGACAAGGCGAAATTCGCCAAATTCCAGCCGGGCCAGCAATGCAGCAACTGCAGCTTCTTCCAGGGCAAGGCAGGCGATGCCTACGGCGGCTGCCCGATGTTCGCGGGCAAACAGGTCGCGGCCACGGGCTGGTGCAGCGCCTATAACAAGAAGACCTGATCGAGCCTGTGTTCGATGTGCAGGCTTTGCGCGGGATGCGCGGCGACATTGCTGCGCATCCCGCGACTGCGTGCATCGTGGCGTTTTGCGCCGCATGCGGATTGCAGCGCGCCGCTGGATGTTTTAGCGGCGCGCTTTCATCAATGGCGGGCGCCTGTCGAACCACGGCCGTGCCGCCTCGAGTTGCGCGGCGAGTCTGAACAGCGTCGCTTCGCCGCCGACACGCGCGGCGAACTGCACACCGATCGGCAGCCCCCGCGCGTTCCAGTACAAGGGCACCGACATCGCCGGCTGGCCACTCAGGTTGAACAGCTCCGTGCAGCCGGCCCACGCGAATGCCTTGTTCGACGCTTCGAACAGCAGTCTCTTCATCAATCGTTCCAGCGGCATCGTGGTGACCGCGCGCATCTGCATGCGCTCGACCGAGCTCGGCCGCATCTCGCCGATCTTGATCGGCGCGGACGCGAGCGTCGCGCACAAGAGCACGTCGTAGCGGTTCAGCAGATCGGTCAGACGTGCGGTGATGCGCCGCTGTTCTTCGAGCGCGGCCGGCAACCCCTGTTCGCCGATCTTGCGGCCGACATGCGCCATCGCCCACGTCGAAATTTCGAACTCGGCGCGCGCCGGCTTGTGCCCGGTGATGCGCTCCGCGTTCAGCACGAGGTCTTCGGCAGTCACCGACCACAGCGTCAGGAACGCATGACGGACCGCCGCGAAATCGACGCCGAGCGTCACCGGCTCCAGACGATGGCCGAGTGAGCTCGCGAGTTGCGCGGCGTCGTCGAGCGCGGCGCGGGCATCGGCCGATAACGACGGCGCGAGCATCGGCTCGGTCACGTAGGCGATCGTCAGGGGCTTACATGGCTCGCGGGTCGCGCCGAGAAAGGTGCCGGGGGCGCCGGCCGGCCGTTCGGCGTTGCCCGCCAGCAGGTCGAGCAGCAATGCGCTGTCGCGCACGCTGCGCGATACGGCGTGATCGATGCCGAGTTCGCCGGCACTGGCCTGCGCCGCGCGCGGCACGCGACCGCGAGACGGCTTCAGGCCGAACAGTCCGCAGCATGACGCCGGAATCCGGATCGAGCCGCCGCCGTCCGACGCATGCGCGAGCGGCACCACGCCGGCGGCGACCGCCGCCGCGGCGCCGCCGCTCGAACCGCCCGGCGTGTGATCGAGATTCCACGGATTGCGGCACGCGCCGAATAGTTCGGGCTCCGTATAAGGCATCTGGCCGAGCTCTGAGGTGCTGGTCTTTGCGAAGATGTTCAGACCCGCCGCTTTCGCGAGCGCAACGACCGGCGCGTCCTGCGTCGGAATGAAGTGGCGGTAGTGTCGGCTGCCCATGGCCATGCGCAGCCCCGCCACGGGCGCGCCGAGATCCTTGATCAGGAACGGCACGCCGGCGAGCGCGGCGTGAGCGGAGGAGTTCTCCGTTCCGTTCACACCGTCGACGCTTTTCGCGCGATTTGCGTCGTCGCGTGACGCGCGCTGGCGGGCCGCATCGTAGTCCTTCAGGACGACTGCGTTGATGGCCGGATTGACGGCCTCGGTGCGCGAGATCGCGACGTCGATCAGTTCGCGCGCGCTAACCTGGCGTGTGCGCACGAGTTCGGCGAGGCCGATGGCGTCATGAGCGAGATAGTCTGATAGCACGTCGGTTGAGCCCTCGCGGTCGGTTGGCATGCTGCGTCGAATTTGCGGCCGGCCATGCACGCGCGACAGCGTCGTTTCGCTCGATTTCGCGTTTGCTCCGCTCGGCGTCGCGCATGTGAAAAGACGGCGTGTCGGCTGACACGCCGTCTTCCACAGAGTACCTGAGTTGAGCGCCGACGTGACTGATGTGAATTCGGATGCTCACTCTATATGCGTGAGCTCCGCGAATTACATCCGCTCGCCGAGGAACGTCAGCGTGCGGCCATGCGCCAATGCCGACGCGTGCTGGTTGTAGGACGCACGATCGGAGCAGTTGAAGCCGTGATCCGCGTTCGGGTAGATGTTGAATTGCACGTCGGCGCGACCCGCGAAGCGCTCCTGAATCTGGCCGATGTCCGACGGCAGAATATGCGCGTCGAGCTCGCCGTAGTGGAACTGCATCGGCACTTTGACGTTCGCGGCCTTGTCGAGATGGTTGTGGATGCCGCCGCCGTAGTAGGCGACAGCGGCGTCGACCGAACCGGCCGCCGCGGCGAGATAGGCGAGACGGCCGCCGAAGCAGTAGCCGATCGCCGCGACCTTGCCGGTCACTTCCGGCAGCGCACGCAAGGCGGCCGCGGCGGCGCCGATGTCGGCGACCGCGTCGTCGACTTTGGTCTTCTGCATCAGTTCGATGCCCTTTTCGCGATCCTTGCCCTCATACGTCAACTCGACGCGCGGCTGCACGCGCCAGAATACGTCCGGGGCGAGCGCGACATAGCCGTCCTGCGCGTACTGATCGGCGACCGAGCGAATATGGCTGTTCACGCCGAAGATTTCCTGAATGATGATGACGGCCGGCCCCTTGCCGCCCTTCGGCAGCGCGAGGTAGCCGCCGAAAGTGTCGTTGCCGGCCGGGATGTCGATCCATCGGGAAGTCGTGCTCATGTTGTTCTCCATTGACTCGCGCGAACGCCGCGCGAGGTCGGTGTGTACGAAACGCTCAAGGCCACGCGGCCCTGCAACGGGCGATTAGTTTGCCATCAAAAGAACCGGCTTGCAGTGAGGCGGGACGGGGACTTCGCGGCCGATGCGGCAGCCGCTCGCGCACTATGCGCCTGACTTTCGCGCACAGCTGGAGGCACTGATCGAATTGCGTGGGGCGGTCGCCGGCTTTACGTTCGGGCCGTTATCGGCGGCTGACGTCGAGCGTTTGCATGCAAAGCGGCAGCTATGTAGTTGGGACTGCGACGCATGTGCCGAAGGTGTCGCGTGGCGCGATGCGGGCGCCGATGCCGTCGCCCGCGCAGGGCGCAGAAGCAGGCGCGCATCGCGGCACGTTCATCGGCGTATTCGAAGATGCGCTGGTCGGCATGATGGCGCTCGTGCCGCAACTGGTCGACGCGACCGGGCTGCCGGTGCTCGCGGCCGGCGGCATTATGGACGGTCGCGGCATCGTCGCGGCACGCGCGCTCGGCGCGCAAACCGCGATGATGGGCATCGCATTTCTGACCACCCGCGAGAACGCGATCGCCGAGGTATGGAAAACCCGCGTGCGCGGCATGTCCGATACGCCGACCACGGTGACGCGCGCGATCACGGGCCGTCACGCGCGCGGCATCCGCAATCCGTTGATGCAACGTTTGCGCGAATCGGCGGAAAGCACCGCGCCGTATCCGGTGCAAAACGCGTTGACGCAGGCGCAGCGGCAAAGCGCGGCGCGCCGAAGCAATCGGCGCGACTGAACTGATGACGCAGCTCGAGCGGGAATGGCGAGCGCCCTCCGCGCGAATCGCCGAGTTCATGCGTTGATTGCGTGGCCGATTTAAGACTGATTTAAGTTTTTTACCGCTGTCACATTCCTGTGCTGCACGCCACATTTTTGAGTTGAAAAACCCTTCGAATCTTATGTGACAGAACCCGGAAAAAGACTAAATCCGCGCCTGCGGAGAAACTTCCCAATTAGCGGAAACCCGCATGGGCTGGGGCTTTTCGGCTCGCTCACCCAGGCCGCGAGCGGCTCGCGTACGAACTGCGCTATTAGTGTTGTTCCCACTTTCTCAAAAAATTCCCGCAAATTAATTTGTTGGCCTACACTTGCGCGCAAGTACGGTTTGCCAACTGTCACAAACAGTCCGGTAAACGTGCTGGCCAAGTGCATGAACGATGCAACCGGCGTGGTCGTCCACGGGACTGAGCGACACGTGTAGGGGAAGCGGGGCACAGGGCGATTACGTTGTTTTGACCGAAACTGGAGACTTACATGAACATCAAAATTCAAAAGCTGTTGCCGATCAGCGCTGCCGCTCTGCTGTTCGCGACGTTGGCAACATCGGCCGCAGCCGACACGGTCGTCAAGATCGGTCACGTTGCGCCGTTGACCGGCGGTATCGCTCACCTGGGCAAGGACAACGAAAACGGCGCGCGTCTCGCCGTCGAGGAAATCAACGCGAAGGGTCTGACGATCGGCGGCCAGAAGGTCACGCTGCAACTGGACGCGCAGGACGACGCGGCCGACCCCCGTACGGCTACGCAGGTTGCGCAGAAGCTCGTCGACGACAAGGTCGTCGCCGTGGTCGGCCACCTGAACTCGGGCACCTCGATCCCGGCATCGAAGATCTATAGCGATGCGGGCATCGTGCAGATCTCGCCGTCGGCAACGAACCCGGCCTACACGCAGCAAGGCTTCAAGACGACCTACCGTGTCGTCGCGACCGATGCTCAGCAAGGCCCGGCACTCGCGAACTACGCGGCCAAGGGCATGAAGGTGAAGAGCGTCGCGATCGTCGACGACTCGACCGCTTACGGCCAGGGTCTGGCGAACGAGTTCGAGAAGACGGCGAAGGCGCTCGGTCTGAACGTCGTGTCGCACGACGCGACGAACGACAAGGCCGTCGACTTCCGCGCGATTCTGACGAAGATCAAGGGTGAAAATCCCGACGCGATCATGTACGGCGGCATGGACGCAACCGGTGGCCCGTTCGCCAAGCAGGCGAAGCAGCTCGGCCTGCGCGCGAAGGTGCTGGCAGGTGACGGCGTGTGTACCGACAAGCTGTCGGACCTGGCCGGCGACGCAACCGACAACATCGTCTGCTCGGAAGCCGGCATGGCGCTCGAAAAGATGGCGGGCGGCAAGGCGTTCGAAACGAAGTACGAGAAGCGCTTCGGTCAGCCGATCCAGATTTACGCGCCGTTCACGTATGACGCGGTATACATCATCGTCGACGCGATGAAGCGCGCTAACTCGACCGATCCGGCGAAGATCCTGGCAGCGATGCCGGCGACCGACTACAAGGGCGTGATCGGCGAAACGACGTTCGACTCGAAGGGCGACCTGCAGCACGGCGTGATCTCGCTGTACAACTACAAGCAAGGCAAGAAGACGCTGCTCGACGTCGTCAAGATGTAAATTCGGTGTGATCGAAGGCGGCGTTTGCGCCGCACTTCGATTCGCTGCTTGAGAGGCACGTGGGCCGCGAGGCTTGCGTGCCTTTTCTTTTGATCACCGCGCCTGTCAGATCTTCAAACGCCGCAGCACCTTCGGCCCGGCGAAGGCGATCATCGCGGCGCACACCGCGACGACCGACAGCCCGATCGTCAGATTGGTCACCTGCGCGACGGCGCCGATGATCACCGGTCCGAGCAGCAAGCCGAAATAGGCCAGTCCCGCGACGTGCGCGAGCCCCTCGGCCGCGTGGATACCCTTCACGCTCGCCGCCGCCGCGAACAGCACCGGCATCATGTTCGCGAGGCCCAGGCCGATCAGCGCAAAGCCGGCGAGCGCGGCCACCGGATTCGGCAGCAGCAGCGCGTCGACCATCCCGGCGCAGGCGAGCGTCGCGCTGATCATCACGAGCTGCGGTGCGCCGAAGCGGGCGCGCACCGCGTCGCCGGCAAAACGGGCGGCCGCCATGCCGCCGGAGAACGCCGCGTAGGCGGCGCTGGCGAGCGCTGGCGTCGAGAGCACGACATCGCGCATATAGACCGTGGCCCAGTCGTACATCGCGCCTTCGGCAATCAGTGCGACCAGCGCCATCGTGCCGAGCGCCCATAGCGCCGGCGAGCGCCAGCGGCTCGCACGCGGCGTCGCGGCATCGGGATGCTCGGCGTGCGGCACGTGCGGCAGCACCGACGGGCATGCGAGCACCAGCACGAGCGCGCTGGCCGCCGCGGCGAGCGCGAGATGCAGCGCCGGCGCCATGCCGCGAGACAGCAGCGCCCCGCCGACCGCCGCGCCGAACATGCCGCCAAGGCTGAACATCCCGTGCAGCGACGACATGATCGGTTTGCCGAGCGCCTTTTCGACGGCGCTCGCTTCGGCGTTCATAGCGACGTCGAGCGTGGCCATGCCGGCGCCGAAGACGGCCAGCACGACCAGCAGAATCCAGTACGCCGGCACGACCAGAATCAGCGCCGCGCAGGCGGCCATCGCGAGTCCGCCGGCCAGGCAGGCGCGGCGCGTGCCGACCCGCGCGATCCACGACGCGTTGGTCACCATCGCGCCGATCGATCCGCCCGCCACCGCGAACAACGCGAACGACAGCATCGCCGGATCCAGATGGAAGCGGTCGCGCACCGTCGGCACGTGCACGCCCCACGACGCGTACATCATGCCGGCGATGAAAAACAGCGCCATCGTGGCGATCCGTGCGCGTTGGCGTGCAGTGACGGACAGGTCGCGATGGGCGGCCGGGAGGACGGCGAATTCGGAGGCGTGGTGATCGGGCACGGAGGTCTCGGGGCGGAGGGCGCGAGAAAGCGCATTGAAAGCGGATCTCCGATTTTATCGAAGCGTGGTGGCTAACGCTTGGAGCCGTGGGATCGGGCGCATACGATTGATGGGCAGTGGATGCAACGAAGCGGGATTGCTGGATGTCATGCTTTGGTGCGCCGCAGTTGTCTTTGAAATGCTGCGCGTGACGGCTTTTGCGCCGCTCACCGCTGTCCGTTCGTTTTTTCTTTCACCGAGGAACGCTCAGTTGAACATTCCCGCTCACGCTCCGCTGCATCTGCTGCACACGGCCGCGGTCGGCACGCTCGCCACGCACGCTCGCCAGCCCGAGGGCTTTCCGTATCCGTCGGTGCTGCCGTTCGCGCCGGACGCGCAGCATCGTCCGACGATCCTCGTGAGCCGGCTCGCGGAGCACACGCACAATCTCAACGCCGATCCGCGCGCCGGTTTCCTGGCCGTCGACGCACCCGATGGCGACGTGCTGGGCGGCCAGCGCGTGACGCTGCTCGGCCGTTTCGAGCCGGTCGACTCGAGCCCGGAACTGTTGCGGCGCTACCTGCGCTATCACCCGGACGCGGAGCGCTATCTGGCGTTGGGCGATTTCACCTTCTGGATCATGGAGATCGAGCGGCTGCGCTACATCGGCGGCTTCGGCGCGATGGGCTGGCTCGACGGCGCGGAACTCGATCCGCTGCCACCGCTTGCCGCCAGCGAGGAGGACGCGCTGATCGCGGAGTTCGGCCGCCGGCTCAGTCGCGCGGGCGACATCGAATTGCTGGGCGTCGATCGTTATGGCGCCGATCTGAAACGCAACGGCGTGCGCCGCCGTTTCGCATTCGATGACGCGCGGTCCGATTCCGGGACATTGCATGCGGCGCTCGAAGTCTGCATCGAGCGGCATGCGAATTAAGCATTTATCGTTTATCGAAAAACAAGCCTGCGCCAGTCGCGAGGGAGGGACACTTGTATCAAAAGGCGTGCTTATTCCAGTCAAAGCTTTCATGCCGTGAAATGTTTCATGTGCAATGGGCGCCTCGGGTCTCATTTTCTGATAGTTGAATCGGATCAATATGCGAATCGGCGGCATTTTTTCAGCGGCGTGCGAAATCAGCGATTTGAAAGGCCGTAGTCCGACCCAGAAGCGGCGCAGGAAACTTTTTGAAACGAATTTAAATTAATTTTTTCCAGGCGCTTATCCAGCCTTTCTATTTTGTGTTAATCTCGCCATCAAATTCCGAGGCATGAAACCTTCAAAGGCGAGTCGGCATAAGACCGGCGTCATTTATCCATACCACAAGGGAACCTATGTCTTCCTACAAGGAACTACTCGCGCAGCGCGAGAAGCTCGAAAAGCAGATTGAAGAAGCGAAGTCGCGCGAATACGCGGAAGTGTTGAATGAAATCAAGCAGAAAATGGCCGACTATGGCATTTCGCTGAGCGAACTCGGCGGCGGCCGCGCACCCAAGGGCGCTAAAGCGAGCCGGCCGCGCGCAGGCGTCGCACCTAAATATCGCGATCCCGAAAGCGGCAGCACGTGGTCCGGTCGCGGCAAACCGCCGCGCTGGATCGCAGGGCTTGATCGCGAAAAGTTTCTGATCCAGAAGTAATCGCGATCCGGCGGACGGTAAGGGTTGCCTGCACGTAATGCGAATACTGGCAATCCACCGCGTTTATAGCCTGCTGCTGAATCTCAGAAAGCCGCGCACCGTTCAGGGCGCGGTTTTGTCATTTGCGGCGCCCGTTTTCTGGCGCATGCACTTCAGGCAACTGGAACGCGAATGCTTTTCGTTTCGATAAGCGACTGATTTAAAAAGGTTTTTTCTTGGGCTTCCCTGCGCAAGCGAATTGTGGCGGGTACAATAACAACAATTAACCTTTCCGCCTTTTCAGCATGTCGTCCGCCGCGATCGCCCAAACCGCCGAGAAACAACGCGTTGCACGCAAGAGTACCTTTGCGAGTATTGCGGTCAATACCGTATTGATGACGCTGCAAATCATCATCGGCACGATCGCGCACTCGCAGGCGCTGGTTGCCGACGGTATCCATTCGCTCGCCGATCTGATTTCCGATTTTGTCGTGCTGATTGCCAATCGGCATAGCGGGGCCAAACCCGACGCCGATCACAATTACGGTCATAGCCGTTATGAGACGGTGGCGTCCTTATTTCTCGGCGCGCTGCTGATCTCGGTCGGCGTCGGTATGTTGTGGCGCGCCGGTACGCGGCTCGCCGATCTACAAAATATCCCCGCCGTGCATATCAGCGCACTCGCGGTCGCGGCGCTCGTACTGGTCTCGAAGGAAGCGCTGTTTCGCTACATGCTGAGCGAGGCGAATCGGGTGCGTTCCGCGATGCTGATCGCGAACGCATGGCACGCCCGTTCGGACGCGGCGTCGTCGCTGGTGGTGGGGATCGGCGTGGTCGGCAGTCTGGCCGGCTTGCGGTTGCTCGACCCGATCGCGGCGGCTATCGTCGGCTTCATGGTCGCGCGCATGGGCTGGACCTTCGGTTGGGACGCGCTACAGGATCTGTCGGACCGCGCGCTCGACGAAACCGCCGCCGCCGACATGCGCGCGCTGCTGATGTCCACCCCGGGCGTGCGTGACGTGCACGAAATGCGCACGCGCAAGACGGGCGATTTCGCGCTCGTCGACGCGCATATCCTCGTCGATCCGATGATTTCGGTGTCGGAAGGTCATTACATCGCGGAGTCGGCGCGTCTGCGTGTGCTGACCGACAAGCGCGTGCTCGACGCGCTGATCCACGTTGACCCGGAAAACGACGCGCTCGCGCATCCACCGGTCGATCTGCCACCGCGTGAGCGCGTGACCGCCGAGGTCGACGCGGCGCTGGCTGCCGGTGGCCTGCGGGCCGCTGCGGTGAATCTGCACTACCTGAGCACCGGGCTCGATGTGGAGGTTGTGTTGCCGGCGGCGGGGTCTGCTGAAGGGTGTACTGCGGAGGGCGCCGAAGCCGCTCGTCTGCTGGAGAGCGAGGCGCAGTCGCTCGGCCGCGTCGATCTGGCGGCGCTCAAGCGTCGTCTCGGCGCACGCAACCTCGACGTGCTGCTGCAACGGGATATCTCTGCCGCGCAAGGCGGTTCGACGGCGGAGCTCAAGACCGGCGCGGCCCCCGCCGGTCGGTCAACCGCCAGCGAGCCTCACAACGCCGACTGAGTTTGGCGAGTTTCGGACGCCCGAAACCGCGAACTTCCATGCCGCCCGCGGCAGCGGCATCCGTCACAACGGCAACTGCGTATCAAACTTGATTTCGCGCAGGACCACGCTCGTGCGCACCTGCGCAACGGCCGGAATCTTGAAAATGCGTTCGTGCAGAAAGCTGTCGTACGCCTTAATGTCCGGCGCGACGATCTTCAGGATGTAATCGGATTCACCGGTCGTGCTGTAGCACTCGGTCACTTCAGGGCAGGTAGCGATTTCCCGCTCGAACTGCTCGACGCCGCCTTCGGTGTGACGCGTCAGATGGATATGCGCGAGCGCACACACGTGCAAGCCGAGCTTTTCGCGATCGAGGAGCGCGGTGTAGCGCTGGATCACGCCCGACTGTTCCATATCCTTGATGCGCCGCCAGCACGGCGTGCTCGACAACCCGACCTGGTCGGAGATTTCCTGCACGGAACGGCGTGCGTCGAGCTGCAGCAGGCGCAGGATCTTCTGTGAGAACGTATCGAGTGTCAACTGCGCCTCCGTTAGCGTCGCCGTATCAACGAATGGTAGAGGGCGCGAAAACGAAACGCAATGTAAAACGGCTCTCGCGAGCGAGATTGCCTAATTTACCGGGTCCGGAGCGGCGTTTTGCCCTGAGCCGTCCCCATCATCCTTGCCGTCCCCCGGCAGCTCGGGCTGACGCGCGCGCAAGTCCTTCAGCATGTTGCAAAAGAGGGCACCCTGCTCGATGGCGTCGTCGAGTGCGACGTGCGTGTGCGGATGCTCGTCGAACCAATGTTTCGGAAAGCGCGGCTTGATGTTCTTGCGGTACGGCAGGCCGGTCATCGCGAACGCGAGCGTCTTGATATCGAGCGCCGACCACGAGAACGGGCAGCGGCCGACGAAGCGCATCATGTACCAGAACATATAGGTGAAGTCGAAGCCAGCCGGCATCGCGACGAACACCGGCTTGCCCGGCAGCGCCTCGACCCAGTCGACATAGGCGCTCAGGGCGGCCTCGGGCTTCTGCAAATCCTGGCGGCAAGCCGCCCATGCTTCCGGCTGGGTCTTCCACCACGCTTCCTGCACTGGATGCGGCGCCGCGCCTTCGAGTAGTTCGAGATTCGCCGAGAACGTCGCGATCAGCCGCTTGTCCTCTGTGTACGCGGCGGATGCAAAGCTCAGCATCGAATGCGGGCCTGGAATGGGGCCGTCCGCTTCGACGTCGGTACTGACATAGATTTCGCTGCTCATGCGCCCACTCCGTCGGCGACGTAGGGATTCGTGCGGCGCTCGGCGCCGAACGTCGAGGTTGGGCCGTGGCCCGGCACGAACGTGACGTCGTCGCCGAGCGGCCAAAGTTTGTCGCGGATCGAGCGGATCAGGTCCGCGTGGTTGCCGCGCGGGAAATCCGTGCGGCCGATCGAGCCGGCGAACAGCACGTCGCCGACCAGCGCAAGCCGGTGCGCGCGGCTGAAGAAGACCACGTGGCCCGGCGTGTGGCCGGGGCAGTGGTAGACCTCGAAGGTTTCGTCGCCGAACTGCACGGTGTCGCCGTCTTGTAGCCAGCGGTTCGGCACGAAGGCATCGGCGGCCGGGAAGCCGAAGCGCGTGCTTTGATCCGGCAGCTTGTCGAGCCAGAAGCGTTCGTCGGGATGCGGACCTTCGATCGGGACGCCGTAATGGCCGGCGAGCGTCTTCGCGCCGGCGCAGTGATCGATGTGGCCATGGGTCAGCAAGACCTTCTCGACGGTCACGTTCTGCCGCGCGATCTCACGTTGGATCACGTCGAGGTCGCCGCCCGGATCGACGACGGCCGCGCGCCCCGTGGTCTCGCAAACGAGCAACGAGCAGTTCTGCTGGAACGGCGTGACTGGGATCAGGGTGACTTTCATGGCTGGAACGACGCGCTGGAAAAACGTTGATTGTACCGGCCTCGCGACAGTCTCCGTCGCCGATGCGACGAGGCTTACGCATGGCACTGTTGCGCCTGTGGTAGGGCCATTTTTGCGATAAATGTGAAGATTGATCAAGGATTGGGGGCGCTCGCCATCCCAAAATTTTTTTTGGGTATAATGGAGTCCATGCACAAGAGTTGTGCAGCCACAAGGCGACGCATCCCCACAAAACGGGGACGCCGCTCGCTATTCAAGTAAGGGCTGTCGGCATGCCGATGGCCATCAAGTATCGATGCGTTCGATGCACACGTCTTGCCCAGCCAGGCGCCGCGCGCCTGCTACGGAATTAACCTCCGTGACGCTGGGTGGGGCCTACGCCGCCGTTCCTGCGCGCTGAGTTGCGCGCGCAAGAACGTGTTTGCCACGTTCAATTGGCGGCATGTGGGGTCTGGTCAGGCTGCCGGGGACAGGTTGCGCCAGACGTGAAAATTAACCGTGCGGTAGCGGCTGAGTCAGCCGTATCCGGGCTTTGACGTACTGCGCTTTTTCGCGCGGCGCGTCGTCGTCCCTACCGCCGGAGCCGCAAGCAACATGCCCAGCAGTTTCGCGGGTGACGCGGCTCGACTATGTGTTTGCACGTCTTATGAAAACTCGGCTATCCCGTGGTCTAGGGACTCTTTTTGCCTTTTTTGTACTGGCCGGTTGCGCCACGCCTCCTGGCGCGAGCGACACGTCCGCGAACGACACGCCGCAACGTACGAAGAACGTGCACCTGAGTTCTTTCGGACCTCAATCGTTCGGTAGCGCGCCGGCCTCGAGCCCGAGCACGTCGAACGCGCCTGCGTCGTCGCTGGCTGATGCGAAGCCGCTCACCGACGATGGCGTCGATGTGCCGGACTTCCATCAGATCGGACGCGCGTCGTGGTACGGGCGCTTCTTCCACGGCCGCCGCACCGCCAACGGCGAGCGTTACGACATGCACGCCCTGACGGCCGCGCATCGTACGCTGCCGCTCGGCTCCTACGTGCGCGTGACCAATCCGGCCAATTCGCGCTCGGTGATCGTACGGATCAACGACCGCGGTCCGTACGCGCGCGGCCGCGTGATCGACCTGTCGATGGCGGCCGCCGGCATGCTCGACATGCGCCACAGCGGCACCGCGCGGGTCAAGATCGAAGGGCTCACGCAGCAGGAAGCGCGCGCCGAGCTGAACGAGACGCTCGCGTCGAACTCGGATTCGAACAAGTGATGTGACGTGACGCGCCGGTGATGCCGCGTCGGCAGAACCAACCATCTGTAGACAAGCGAAGGGCCGCGATATGCGGCCCTTTTCTTTTTCTGCCGCTTTGCCCGCCAGGCTTGGCCTTCAGGTGTCGGGCTCGTCTTCCTTCAGTGCGAGCGCGCGCGTGTACAGCGCATTGCGCGATGCGCCCGTGAGCGCCGCCGCGACCTTCGCGGCGCTGCTGACCGTCAATTCTTCCAGCAGGATGCCGAGCAGCGCGTCGTGATCGTGCTCGCCGGACGCTTCGGGCGACGCGCCTTCGACCACCAGCACGAATTCGCCCCGTTGCCGGTTCGCATCGGCGGCGAGCCACGCTGGCCCTTCGGCCAGAGTGCCCTGGTGCAGCGCTTCGTGTAATTTCGTCAGTTCCCGCGCGATCAGCAGACGGCGCGTGCCGCCGAACGCATCGGCGAGCGCCTGCACCGTCTCGACGATTCGGTGCGGTGCTTCGTAGAACACCATCGCGTGAGGATGTTGCGCGAGCGCCTGCAAGGCGGCGGCGCGCGCCTTCGGCTTCGGCGGGAGGAAGCCGAGGAACGAGAACGTCGCGACCCAGTCGCCGGTCGCGCTGAGCGCGGTGGCGAGCGCGCTCGCGCCGGGCAGCGGGACCACCGTGAAGCCGGCCTCGCGCACCGCATCGACGAGCTTGGCGCCCGGGTCAGAGATGCCCGGCGTCCCCGCGTCCGACACGTAGGCCACGCGCTCGCCGGCCTGCAGATACTCGATCACGCGCTGCGCGGCGGCGCGCTCGTTGTGCTGATGCACGGCGACGAGCGGCTTCGAGATGCCGTAGCGCGCGAGCAGCTGACCGGTGTTGCGGGTGTCCTCGGCGGCGATGCGATCCGCGAGTCCGAGCACGTGCAGCGCGCGCAGCGTGATGTCGGCGATGTTGCCGATCGGCGTGGCCACCACATACAGCGCGGCGGCGGGGTACTGCTGCCCTTGCGCGAGTTCGGAGAGAGGAGTCATGACACGGAAGACACAAACAGACGGAACGAGGCCGACATTGTGCCATGTGGGCTTGCGCGAGCAGGGCGCGGCGAGGACTGCGCAAAAGACGCCCATCAACGCCAGCCCAAAAGCCGCTCACAACTTTTCCTGCGCGCACCAGTCCAAATCCGTCGGCGCCGCTTTCGAAGCACGCGCACAAGAATTTTTGCAGCGTCAGCGTCTGTGCTTCGTCGCACGCAACGTGACGTGTCGAGGCGGCGAGATCGATCTCGTCATGAGCGATCGCGACGGCGCGCTGGTGTTCGTCGAAGTTCGCGCGCGTGCGCAGCGGCATTACGGCGGTGCGGCCGCGAGCATCGGTTGGCAGAAGCGGCAGCGCATCGTGCGGGCGGCGCGCCACTATCTCGCGACTCGCGCCGCGACGAACCGCGCCCCGCGCGACGAACCCGCGTGCCGTTTCGACGTCGTCGCGTTCGAGAGCGGCAGGCTCGTGTGGTTGCGCGATGCGTTTCGCGCCGACGAACTCTGACGGCTCACGCGGACAACGCGCGTGAGTGCGATAAACTTGCGCTCGCGTGCCGCGCGAGCTCATCGGCGGCCACAGCCTGGCAGTATGACTTCACAACACGGCCGCAGAGTGCGGTCCATTCGCGGTAGAAGATAGAGACTCGATGTCAGTCGAACGCATCCAACAACACTTCCGCGACAGCGCGGCAGTCAAACTCGAAGCCCTCGAAACCCTGTCGATGCCGATCGCCGCCGCGATCGACACGATGTTCGCCGCGCTCGCCAACGGCAATCGCATCCTCGCGTGCGGCAATGGTGGTTCGGCCGCTGACGCGCAGCATTTCGCGGCCGAGCTGATCGGCCGCTTCGAGCGCGAGCGGCCAGGCCTGCCGGCCATTGCGCTCAGCACCGACACCTCAGTGCTCACCGCGATCGCCAACGACTATTCGTTCGAACAGATTTACGCGAAGCAAGTCTGGGCTCTGGGTCAGCCCGGCGACGTGTTGCTCGCGATCACCACATCCGGCAATTCCACGAACGTGCTCGCCGCGATCGAAGCGGCGCACGAGCGCGAAATGATCGTCGTCGCACTGACCGGCAAGGGCGGCGGACGCGCGCAGGAAGTATTGAGCGACACCGACATCCACGTATGCGTGCCGTCCGAGCGCACCGCGCGCATCCAGGAAGTGCACCTGCTGACCATCCATTGCCTTTGCGACGGCATCGATGCCATGTTGCTCGGCGAAGACTGAGACTGATTTCGAAGGAGAGCTAGTTGATGAGCGCATTCCGCATCAAGAAGACACTGGTGAGAACCGTGCTCGTGGTCGGGTTCGCGGCGGGACTGTCGGCCACGCTGCAAGGCTGCTTTCTCGCCGTCGGGGCCGCGGCGGGTGGCGGCGCGCTGATGGCGACCGACCGTCGCACGCTCGGCGCGCAGACCGAGGATCGCGAGATTCAGGTGAAGGCGCTGTCGCAGATCAGCCAGAATCTGCCGGACTCCGCACACGTGAACGTCACGGTGTTCAACCGCCGCGTGCTGCTGACCGGCGAGGTCGCGGGCGAAGTGTCGAAGCAGCGTGCCGAGAGCATCGTGCGGAACCTGAACAACGTGAATACGATCGTCAATGAACTGGCGATCATGCCGGCGAGTTCATTCTCGTCGCGCACCAACGACACCTACCTCGAAACGCGCGTGAAGACCGCGCTGATCGCCGAGAAGAACATTTCGGCGAACAACTTCAAGGTCGTGGCCGAGCGCGGCAACGTCTATCTGATGGGCCTCGTCACGATGGATGAGGGCAAAATCGGCGCTGATGTCACGAGCCGCGTGCCTGGGGTCGTGCAGGTCGTCAAGGTGTTCCAGTACATCCAGCCGCAGGAAGCGGAGGCCGCTGCTGCCGCTACCGCGACGGCGCCGGTGCCCGCCTCGCAGCCCGAGGTTAGTGAGCCTACTGTCGGCGCGATTCCCGATTCGGGGGTGAGCGCGCGGCCGCTCGATCAGCAGGCGCCTGCGCCAGTCAATTCGTCGACGGCGGTGCGGCCGGGTAATCCGAAGGCGGTGCCTTGATGCGGGGTGTGACGCGTGGGGGTGTTGTCTTCGCGCTGGTGGTCGGTGCGATGGCGGGCATGATGACGTCGGTTGCTTGCGCGGCTGAGGCCGCACTACGCGGCCAGCAGGTCGCCGCGGCGAATGCGTGCATGGGCTGTCACGCGGTGGATCGCAAGTTGGTTGGTCCGTCGTTTCAGCAAATCGCCGCGAAGTACAAAGGCGACGCGCAGGCGCCGGCCAAACTCGCTCGCAAGGTGAAGGACGGCGGCTCCGGCGTATGGGGCATGATTCCGATGCCGGCCCATCAATCGATGAGCGATGCAGATATTCGCACGGTGGTTGATTGGGTGCTCGCCGGCGCGCCGTCCAGATGAGGTTTTCCCGGAGCGGGAGGCTTGGCAAAAGGGAAAATGGCTGTGCTAGAATTATTTTCGTTGGGGGGGTAGCTCAGCTGGGAGAGCGTCGCGTTCGCAATGCGAAGGTCGGGAGTTCGATCCTCCTCCTCTCCACCACCGAATCGTCTCACAGCGTCACGCAACATCTCGAAAGCCGCGAATCTACTGGGTTCGCGGCTTTTTCTTTGTCTCTGGTTGTCTCATGCCGCATCTTGTCATCTTGGGGCAACTGGGGGCAACATCGAGGGCAACCAGCAGATACGCGAAGGAGTTGCCCCCAGATGTCGCTCACCGACACCAAAATCAAGCAGGCCAAGCCACGGGAAAAACTTTACAAGATTTCCGACGAGCGCGGGCTCTATCTCGAGGTCACTTCCACCGGTAGCAAGTGGTGGCGGTTCAAGTACCGAATCGACGGCAAGGAGAAGCGCCTGTCACTCGGCGTCTATCCGGATGTCGGCCTACAGAAGGCGCGTGAGAAGCGCGACGACGCACGAAAGCTGGTCGCCGACGGGGTCGACCCGAGCGTTCATCGTAAAGCTCAGAAACAGGCAAAGGCCGACGCCAACGCTAGTAGCTTCGAGGTCGTGACCCGCGAATGGCTTGAAAAACAGAAGAAGGTCTGGGAAGACAGCCACGCCGAGAAAGTTATCCGTCGCTTCGAGCGCGATGTCTTTCCCTGGCTGGGTAAGCGACCGATAGGTCAAATCAAACCCTTTGAACTCTTGAAGGTTTTGCAGCGAATCGAGGCCCGCGTTGTCGAGACAGCGCACAGGGCGAAGCAGAATTGTGGTCAGGTCTTCCGGTACGCAGTCGCGACGGGCCGAGCGGAACGCGACATCACGGTCGACCTCAAAGGCGCGCTGACACCTTGGAGGGAAGAGCATTTTGCCAGCATCACCAATCCGGAAGAAATTGGCCCGCTGCTTCGCGATATGTATGCCTACAAGGGTACGTTCGAAGTCCAATGTTGCTTGCGGATTGCTCCTCACGTTTTTCTTCGACCAGTAGAGCTTCGGCTTGCCGAGTGGCGGGAGTTCGACCTGGACGATGCCACGTGGGAGGTCCCCGACGAGCGCATGAAGATGAACCGGCCGCACATCGTGCCGTTGTCAACTCAGGTTGTGGACATTCTCCGGGAGCTGCATCCATTGACGGGCGACGGCGTCTTCGTGTTCAGGGGGCGGAATCCTCGGAGCACGATATCCAACAATACCGTCAACAAGGCACTCCGTAGCATGGGCTACTCGACCAAAAACGACATCACGGGACATGGCTTCCGGGCCATGGCCCGCACGGTGCTTGATGAACGGCTGAGATTTCCCGTCGATTGGATAGAGCATCAGCTCGCGCACATGGTGCGCGACGCGAATGGGCGCGCATATAACAGAACTGCCCACCTGGACGGACGACGGGAGATGATGCAGGCCTGGTCGGACTATCTCGACAAGCTCAGGCTGTCCGCAGAAGTGGCTCATGACGAGCCCTAATTGACTATTATTGAAGAATTTCGATAGCTAAATATCATCGTGTAATCGTCCCTGAAACGGCCCAATTTGTCTCGGGCTGTCTCTACACGTTGGACCGAAACTACCAACGGTCCAACGATGACCCTTGAACTTCCTGCCATTCTCCAAACAACCGCCTTTCTCCGGGAGAAGCAGCTTGTCGGAGATGCAAAAAAGCAGATTGCGGGATTGTTGCCGTTTTCACGCGCCACACTTTGGCGACGGGTGAAGGACGGCACCTTCCCGTCACCGCTGAAGCTGTCTGAACGAACCACTGTGTGGCCAACGCCGGAGATTCGAAAATGGGTAATCGACCATAGCGGCCACTCCACGGAAGCGGACGCTCCACGGACTCGCTGCGCGCCGGAGCTTGACGCTGTGTGAGCATTATTGCGGCGTCGATTGAATCTGCGTGAACCGGAAGTCGGCGGTGACACGCCTGGGCCACAGTGCGTGCAACGCCGAGCCATCACCGCGGTCGGGCAGTAATGCAAATCGACGGGCGCAATTCACTGGTAAAGGTGGCAGAGCGCTTGAACTTCCATGTGAACGACGCGGGTCGGACGGCCACCTTCGTTAGATGCTATGGCGTCGCCTGCGTATCTTCGGCAATGTCAGCTGCGAATGCCTCGTCGACTCTCTCTCCGTTTGACGCGACAGACCGGATGTTCCGTTCGCTTTTTGAGCGCTCCTTCCACTGTGCTTCGGTGTATCAAGCACGGCACAGACTTGAATCATGCTGCACATCGGGTGGCGACAATCTGGGACAGTCGACCCGATATGCGGTATCCGTTCACGGTAGCTGGCTTCAGTAATGTGGTTTGGCGGTCCTAGGGCAACCACCAGCTGCGATTCCACCGAAAGACGACCTCGTGAGATTTTCAAGGCGTGCTTGCTCGCTAAAACCCGGGTTGAGCCTCTATGCCTTTTTTGACAGCATTTTGTGCGTGCAGTCACAACTCCTGCTCGATGTATCTCGCAGACCGTCAGCCTTCCTACCAGAATTGCCACTCGCCTCGCACCTTTACAGGTGAAGTTGAGGATAACGATATGGCGTCGCGCAAAGCAGCTCTTACGGCGCACAACTTTTGGAAAACAGCATGACGGTATCGACAACCACTCTGGACAACGTGATAGCCCTTAATCGTGACGCTAGGCCATACAGCGTTCTCTATCGCGATGTAGCAATGAAGAACGGGCTGTTCCTCCGAGTCTCACACGCTGGAAAGCAAGAGTGGTGGGTTCAAAGCAGAAACTCGCTTGGGAAACATTTTCGTCACAGGATAGGCGAGTACCCGACGATGGACCTCGCGGTAGCTCGACGCGAGTGCGAGCGCGTATGTGCTGCGATTGCCGCAGGCAGACGTGGCGCGATGGATTTGCCGGAACAAACACTTTGGCAGGTCTTCGAGAAGTGGGGCAAGCGTGGAAGCCTGAGTGATTCGACGTTGAAAAAATACGAGTGGATACTCAGGAAGTACGCCAACGAATGGCTGGACAAGCCGTTGCATTCGCTGACGCACGCGCGACTGAAAGAGCTGTGTGACCGTATCGCCGAGAACCCCGGGGAGGCGTCGTTGGCTGGTCGACTTATCCGCATTATCCGGGGACTCGCCAATTACGCGAAACTGCCATTGAATCCCGCGATGGGCATGAATATCCCCACTTCGCTGACCAAGTCCGTTGGTCGAAGCATATTATCGCCCGCCATATTGCGGACCTTGTTCGACGCCATCGACACGCTGAACCCTTATCCGCGAGCTTACTTTTACACTCTGCTGTTCACCGGATTTCGCGAGCGCTCCGTTCGCGTGATGGAGTGGTCCCATCTGAAACTGGAAGGTGGGGGGGCGCCTGCGTGTCTCATCTCGGACAGCTCAGCGAGTTTCGGCCATGGTGGCGCTGTGGAAATGCCGTTGCACCCGTACCTGGCGATGGAACTGCGAACGCTGCGGTCACACCACGCCAAACACGGCTTTGGCTCGCCGTACATGTATCCGTTACCTTCCTCGCGCGCGGGCGCTGCGGCGGCGACAAGTAGTCTCCCGAACCCATGGCGTACGGAGCCGTTCAAAAGGTCGCTGGCGCGGCTTCGCGAGCTCACCGGTATGCAGGAATTGCGGCATTGCAATTTTCGCGAAACGGTGGCGAGCTATTCAATGGACCTTTTCGAACAGATATGGGTGACTCAAGGGATGCTCAATCAGCAAACGCCCTCGCGGAAATTTGGACGGCGCGGCATGGCCTCGACAGAGACCTTGCGCCCGTTTGTTGAGAGTTATGGAGACGCACTGCTTATGCTGGCAGGGCGACTGGTGGAGCGCGATATGTCGCCGCTCCAATCCGAGTTCTGGAAAACAAAAGTCAAGCTGCTTTCTGGCGTCGAAGACGATTTCAAGCGTCAGGATGGCCGACAAACGCGGCTACGAAGCGGTGCGGTTTCGCAGGTAGCTCGACCCGTGCTCGCCACCGACGTTTCCAGCGATGAGTAGCGGCGACCGGCCGATGTAGCGTTCTCGAAGCGCTTTTACGTCGGGCGGTCGACGCAAGGTAGCACGATAGATTGGCGGTTTTTCGCGTGGCGCGTGAATCCGCCTTCGACCGTATGGCACTAATGCTGGTATATGACGCGAGGTTGCCGAGCGCCGGCGTCGGCTTGCACGGGAGCTGCAGGCACTTCGCGAACCGTCACGAATGACGCGGGCTGTCAAGCGCGAGCAACTTTGGCTTACTTTGGCAGCCCACCTGCAAACACGTTCTGCACACGCTACTTCGCGAAAAGCCTCCTAGTTCGTCATGTTCAACGCGGTGAAGCGAATCGGGTAATATGAACTACAAATGGCGGTCTAGTCCCATGATACCTTCCGCCTTATGTCGGAACAGTTGACCAATAGATTGAGCTGGCGTGCCGGAACGCTTTCTGCCAGCATTCTCACCGCCTCGTCGACTTGTGCTCCCGCTCTCCTCCGCTGTTTTCAAGCCGGCACCCTCCCACTGCGTCGAGAATCGCCTGCGCGCACCGCACCTCTCCACCGCGCGCTGAAGACGCTCAACCATTTCTTCGCTGATGCCGAGTTCGCGGACGACTTCAATGTCGGTGACCGCGTCGGCTAGCAGCACACCGACGAGTGCACTCGTGCATGCCTCGCTGTCAGCAAGGGGACCGCCGCTCATCTCTTCGATTCTTTTCTCCATGTGCCCTGTAGCGGTGCCTGGTTTAAACGGGGTTCACTTGGGACTTGGTCTGCTGGTCGGACCTCAAGACTTGTTCGGAATGGGCCGTTATCGAATGGGCACATACAACAAGAGAGCAGAAAGATGGCGCAGGAGTACACCGCGGAGATTGGTCGGGCACTGGGATGGGATTTGGCGCACTACGGATGGATTCCGCGGGAAGACGCCCCCGCTGATGTCAGGGAAGGACACGCTGCCGGCAAGGCTCACCATGGGCGCAGGACCAGACATCCAACGCGCTTCGAGCGCAAATGGCTGCAACTTCGTCAGAACGCGCTCCGGCGAGGCCGGGTCGTTCACGAGGGGATAACCGCCAAGTACATCGAGGCGATTGACCATGCCACCTGCCCAGTGACACTTTGTGAGATGACCCATGGGACCGGACTCGACACCGACTGGTCAGTGGACCGGGTGAACAACGATGGAGCCTACGCTGACGGCAACCTTGTCGTCATGAGCGTGCGCGCGAACAAGGCAAAGGACCGCAAGGGCTTCTTCGAAGTCTCGGACATCGTCAAAGCAAATCGCGACATGGACGGTTTGACGGCGAAGGAATGGGCTCGCTTGAAGTGCATAATGCTCGGGGCATGCAATACGGGCAACACTTTGGGCGGCGAATTTCCGCTTGTCACGCGCATTCCCAACCGATGCACTCGTCCACCTTATCATCAGTTGCAGCACATCGCTCTTCTTCTGGCCGCAGCCGAATCGACCAAGCGAAACGCGGGCATGCGCGAGCTAAACCGGGTCCAGGTAGACAAGAACGCCTGCTCGCTGCTGCAGTTAGCTGTCGAGCGCCTGAGGACAGTGCTGAAGACTGTCGATTACAAATACGAAGCTTGTTGCGATACCACTTTTCAGGGTTTATTGGCTCGATGGGTGGAGCGCATACCGGTAGCCAATCAGGCTGCTTATAAGAAGACTCTTCAATCGATGGCTGGTGGGGAAAATCTGTCGGCAAGCGCGCTACGAAATTGGTCCCTAGTGAGCGGTGGCTATTTTGCACGTTGACATGTGACCCGGGAACTGAACCCCACTGTGAAGCCAGTTTCATCGGCGGCGCGAAGACGCGTGCAGCATTTTCTCTTCCCAACCGCGTGATTACTGGGTATTCGGTACCAGAGTAAGCCTTCGTGCTTGTCTACTATGAAGCGAGAAGTTGAGACTACTGAGAAAAAAATCATGCTACGAAAAACTACTGCCACGCTGAAGACCCTTGCAATTGCCAGTCTAGTGCTGGTTTCGTCACGTATCTTTGCGGCTGATGAAAGCCCTTGGTTGCTAAACACCAATGTCACGGAGGCTGCGGCAGTGCGGCTCGTGCATATCCATTATGTGATAGTCGATAGGTTCGGCAAAGTGGAACGCGCGACTGATGGTTCTGCCTTTCTATTGGACGGACAGCACGCAATCACGGCTGCTCATGTTGTCCGAGAGGCGTTTGAGCATCATGAACCCATAATGGTACAAGTAGGTGCCATGCGCTCCGGTAACTATTTGACCACAGCTAAAGTTGAGCGCATCGACTTTCGACGGGACTTGGCGATGCTGTTAGTTAACACATACAGTCTTATTCCGAACCCCCAGAACGCCGAAGAGTCCCTGCTAGTCCCAGGCGCTCCTGAATTAGACAAAAACCCTGCTCGGGTTTGCTCGTCGAGGGTTCCTGCAGGCAGCCAATATGCACTAGGTGGGCTGGCAAAGGAGTCGACTGGTAACGCGGGAGAAATAGAATTTCATTGGATTCCCCAAAAATTCGACGCGGTACTGGACATGACCACTTTGCCTAAGCTAACAAGTGACTCACAGATACCCAATTGGAACTGGCATCCCGGAGACCCTGTACTGGTCCTCGCGGTTTCAGCCAATGAAGGGGACTCCGGCGGTGCGGTTCTGTCGATAGACGGTTGTTTGATGGGAATAACGAGCGCGCGCGCCACGATACCGTATCACGACGTCTCAGCCCGAACTGTGACTCTCGCGGTGCCAATTTCGACCGGCGACCCGTTCCTGAAAGGGACTAAGGCCGGGCAGCCATGACATTGGTAGTGCATGAGTAGACTTGCGTCGCTGCGTTGCGGATTGCAATGCGGCGCGCTTTCCGGGGCGGGACTTTGTACATCCCGCTTTCCAGATTTGCCAGAGCTTTGGGAGAAGTGCGACCTCGGCTGAACTGGGTGACTTCTCGGGCCTTCAGCTTTTGGGTTTATGCGATTTGCATAAAATGCATTCTGCGTGATTCGCGAAGAAAACTCAAAAGCAAGGCGAGCCGTGCCGTTGACGTTGGTTGCGCTGCGCCCTAACATGTGGGCAAATAAAGCGGGGCGGCTGAGAAACAAAAAAATATAGCGCCTAATTTCGTCGATGTGGGATATTTCCGCTCCGCACATATCCTTTTTTTAGATGTTGGGCCACTCGCGGAGACGAGGTGTCACGTCGTCGATTGCATTGATTCGATGTGGCTCTGCGCATCCACTCAGAAGAGCGAGACCTAGATATGCAAATGCTGTTGACCTCTCCCGACTCAGTTCTGGTCTCGGGGACGCCACACCCATCTATCGTTAAAGTGCTGGCTGACTTCGCAGCGGCAGGAAACCCGGTCGCTCTTTTGTCGAATCACTCAGAACCTCTCTGGTTCCAGCAAGCATTTGCCAACACAAAAGTTCAATTCCTTCGCAGCCCCGGGCGGCAAGATGGAGGAGTTGTCTCGCATAATGCAAATCGCTTCAATCTGCAAAACCACGACGTGCTGGTACTGGCGTCGAAGCTAGACGACATCCAGATGGCGAAGAATGGTCACGCTGTGGTGATTGGGGCAGGGTGGGCGAACAATAAATACGTTGCAGACTTGGGCATTCGAGCCGCGAATCCCACGGAGCTAGCTCAAGTCATCTCCTTGACAGCGGGATGGCAGGGGCAATGGTGGTACCAAGGCAACACGCCGGGGTACAGCGTGCACGTGTTGGCCGACCTGTCTCAGATGGGCAAGGGAATCGACCAACAGATATTTGCAGGAAAACTTAAGCAGACTGTCAAAAATGGAGGCGTCCACCTGAATGCGTTGCTCGCGGTGACTGCACGGTCGATGATGTTTATGGGTGCCGGTGGCGTCTCAGACCTTCTGTGGGGCGTCTACCCCTCGTCCAGCAGCGACAACTCTGATGACGAGACGCTTAGCGATTTCACCCATCGGCTTCGCACGACGGTTTCGCGCGTCCGAATGGCAGAACGCGGTCAGCCTCTATTCATTCGACACACGCCTTCGGTCAAGCGGTCCAGTGGTAGCTTTAGCGGTGACAGGCGAGACCCTACGGGACAGGTCACGACCATTCATTTGAATCCCTTCTACGCGGGCAAGCTCCGCGGGAAGAACGTTGTAGTGGTCGATGACTGCACAACGTATGGCGTCTCCTTCGGTGTCGCCGCCGCCTTTCTGCGTAAGGCGGGAGCGGCGTCAATTACCGGAATCGCTCTGGGCAAGTTCGGAAACCAACTCAGTGCTTACCACATCGAGTTGAAGACGGACCCGTTTGCACCGGTGCAGGCATCAGACTTCACTTGGTCATATAGCGCGTTTCCCGGTAGCACCAACTACGGAAGCCAAGCCGCGTTGGCATCGCTGTTGGGATAGCGCCGTCAGGCGGACACTCGGTAAGGCAGAAAAAATCAAGAACTACTCCGAACTTGGAGACCAGAATGACCAACGTTGTTTTGTTCGACTTCGACAGTACTTTGGTGAAAACGCGTTCGGTTCGGGAGATACGGGAGTCCCTCGAATACGATTTGCTCACACCGGAGACGATGGCGCAGGTCGCGCCATACCGACCCGTTCCAGAGTTGATTCGGGAATTGAGAGAACGAGGCGTCCTGCTCGGAATTGTGTCGAACGCGGGTCGAGGCTACGTCGACCGCATTCTTGCCCATTTGGAGATGCGAGACGACTTTGACGTGGTTGTCACGTATTCCGATGTCAAGCGCGCGGGCAAGGAGCCGAAGCCGGCGCCCGATGGAATCCTGCTCGCACTTGAGCGACTTGGGGAGGAACCCGGTCCAAACGTTCTTTATGTCGGTGACGAGTACATCGATATCGTGGCGGCGTACAACGCTGGCGTTACGCCGGTCGTTCCAACCTGGGCATCACGCGAGACTGTCTCAACAGCGCCAGCGGCGACCTTGTCGTCGCGCAACCTGATTGACTACTTTGACGACCCGGGCGACTTTCGCTTCTTTGCGGAGCGCGCTGCGGAGAACCAGTCTATTAACTTCACCCGAGGCGCGACGTATTTCCTGCCTCTTGACCTTTCTGGCAACGTCGTAACCGTCGTCGAACAACTGCGGATTCTGTGTCTCGGCCGCTACTACAGCCAGAAGGCAGTGGTTACGGCCACACTCCACGAAGCGCATGCGCTGTCACAAGACATCGTACGCAAAGAAAGTGTCCCGCAATTTGAGCTTCAGTCATATTGGGTCGACGTTGTTTTGCACGTCCTTCGACGCGGCCCGGAATACCTGTTCCACAATGAACATCCCTTTGACCTCATCACTGTCGTGCCAGGGAAGGTCGGCGGTCACCCTCGCTTGGAAAATTTCCTTCGACGCGTACAGCAAGCTGCCGGGCCAGAGTTCGCCGGAGTGAGTTTCGATGCCACTTTGTTGCGGTATGCCGACGATGCACAAAAGCAGAAGACCCTCTCCGCCGACCAGCGGGCGGCAGAAGCCAAGCGAGCGCTACAGCTCGCAGGGGGTTCTGCCGAACGCATCCAGGGGCGCCACGTTCTCGTAATCGACGACGTTGTGACGACGGGGTCAACTATCGCTCGCGCCATCGACCTGTTGGAAACAGCAGGGGCGGCATCGGTGACCGGCTTGGCCTTCGCGAAAACGGTGAGCGTTCAGCAGGATGACAAAAGCTGCCCGCGGTGCACGCGCCCGATGCGGCTTCGTCGCAATCAGGTCGATGGAACCCATTTCTGGGGCTGCTCAGGGTACTATGCGGACGCGGTACCCGACCGATGCAACTACACCGAGGACATGCACCCAAAATACTGCAGGGTCTGCGACAGACTAATGGTCCGCCGTACCAATCGACAGAATGGCAACCGGTTTTGGGGCTGCACCGGATACAATCAGACACCGTCCTGTAACTACACCGAAGACATTCAATAGTGGCTGTATCTGACTACACAATTCGTGTACTGATTGCGAGCAAAGTGAAGGGGGTCGGCCGGAAGACTCTCCAAGCTTTGGCCGCAGAGCCACTGTTTTTTCAAGTTAAGCTGGACGATTTGGCTGAAACCTTCCCCGAACTCGCGCCGCTGCAGCCTGCGAGCTTGGGCTATGACAAGGCGCTCAAGGCGGCGGAGGATGACCTTCGGCAAGCGTCAGAACGTGGCCATACGATATTGAGTCCGCTGGACCCAGAATATCCGCAGCTTTTGGCAGCAACGGAAGACAGACCTGCGCTTCTGTATGTCGCGGGAGACCCTGCGCGATTCTCTACCAAGGCTATAGCGGTCATCGGTACTCGAGAGCCGTCGGAGCACGGAATCGAAACCGCTCGGCGAATCACTCAGTACTTTGGGAATTCCGGGTGGCAAATAGTCAGCGGGCTTGCTCTTGGCTTGGACACTGTCGCACATAAAGAGGCGCTCAAGCACGAGAGCTCGACGGTGGCCGCTATGGCTCATGGACTGGACGCCGTCTATCCCAAATCGAATGCTTCTTTGGCCGAGGCCATCGTGGAGACGGGCGGCTTGCTAGTCTCAGAGTACCCGTATGGCACCCCGGCATTTTCAGGACACTTTGTCGAACGCGACAGAATCCAAGCGGCGCTCGCGAAGGCAGTAGTGATGGCTCAATCTGACAGGGGCGGTGGTAGTCTGCATGCGAGTCGGGCCGCACTTCGGTACGGTCGATTTTTGATAGTCCCGTTCGCGACGCACAGGGATGTCGACAGCGGGTACGAGAAGGCGCGCGGCAATATTGCATTGACCACCGGCAGTGTCAGCGAGAAGCTCTCGATACTCAAGTGCCAGGAGTCCGACTTGGAGCGCCTTATCGCTCTTCGGTCGAGAAACGACTACGAGGCGATTGAGTCAACACTGCTTGCGTGAAATGTAAGCACGCGGCTCCCGCTCCAGTACGGTTACCGCCAACCCCGGGGTTGACCGCGATTTGACGAGTTCGGAAAATGCCGGCTTTCCGTCACCATCATCTCGACATCGGTGAGATAGACGAGCACAAGTACCTCTCCGTCGCGGCCGCGAGCGCTGTATTCCATGACCTCGTATTCGTCGATGTCGTCATTGTCGAACCACACTTCCGCAGGTTGCTTTCCCTGCGACTCCTTGCCTAGCGTCAAGACGTCGTAGGCGAGACTGTCTTCGTCGAGGTGACGTTTGAGGAACCACCTTTTGGGGACATCTGGTGACCGCGATAGCCACCGCAGTTCATTCCCACGGTAGCAGGCAACGATAAGCGGGAGCGTGTCGATTTGTGCAAGTCGAATACAGGTTGCAGTGCGACTCGTCTGGAAAATCTCAGCGAATTCGTTGATGTGCCTGAAGCCGGGGCGTCCAACGGTCTTGACCATCGGCTGCAACAGCGGACGTGGCATCAAAAGATGGGCTGCATACTCGTCCGCATGTTTTTCTAGGTCACTGTTCGATGCAAGGTTTTCGCCTGGGTCGTCTACGCGACAACGGAACGACTTGCCGCGATGCATTTTCCAATGGCCAAGTTCATGCCCAATGGAAAAGCGCTCTCGTCCGACGACGTTCGATGGCCGAATGGTTGCAATAGCTCGATTTCCGTAACCGACAAGAGTTGCCTCACAGCCCTCCAATTCATCGAACACGACTTCGAGGCCAGCATCGTAGGCAAAAGCTTCTACATCCAACTCGTCAGGGGACGTAATACCGAACTCCTCTATGAGACTCTCAGCGCGCTCACCAGGGCTCATTTTTTGTCGGCCTCGCCTGAATCTTGGGAGCCCTCCAGCCTTTTGAGCTGGGCATAGATTCGTCGCAAGTCGGACTCTGTCATTTCATCCAGATTTCGCGCAGCCAAGGTGTATTGGCCGTCGTTCGATGCTTGCCGTATATAGGCCTTGATTTCATCTAATTTGACGTCGTGTCGGCCCGTCAGGCCTAATGTGCGACCTGCGGACATCGATTCCCTAGCTGCAGCGAGCCGCTGTTTCCCGGCGGCGGACTTCGCCGCTTTTAGCAGCTTCAAACCGTTTTTCTTGGCCGCTTCCCCGTCCCTTCCCTCAAGGACATCTTCATCGGACATGCCGAGCAGCTCTCGCTCCAAGGCATCCGACAGGTGGTCGAAGGGCTCGCCCTTCGTCTTAATGTTCATTGTTTCACCCTTCCTCTTGAGGTGCGAGCCGGCGCAGCAAACGCTTCCGCGCTGCGTCAAAGCGCTTCTTGTCCCAACCTAGCTCGGCCGCCGCTTCGGTGCCGCGCGTTCCCTCAATCCACAACATAAATAACAAACCAGCTTCCTCATCGTCGGATAGTTCCGATTCAATCTGCTCGACCAGTTGCCGGCCGGCGAGCCAGTCGTCCGGCGTTTCCGACGTTGTAGCAACCGCGTAGGGCCGACCGCCCTCTTGGTCGGGAGTTTCATCGGTCGTCGATACAACCGCGAACGTGTCAATCGGACCATTCATCTCCTTCTTGAGCTCATTCGAAGAAATGCTCCGCATTGCGCCGAACAGGGCCTTGAGCGGCTCGAGGCCCCTCGGCCACCTACGACGCATGTTGAGGAACTTCTCCATTGCCATCTGCAGCAAGTCGTTGCCCTCGCAGCCAGCAAGGCTTCTTGACAAAAAGTCCGCGTAAATCTGAGCCCGCGTCCAGTCAGCTTCGCTCAGCTTCAGCAACTCTTCCTCGACCTCGCGTTTGCTCAGCCGGCTGTCGTTCTCCACGGTCTCGGCCATCCCCGTACCCGCTCCTGATATATGACTCTTCAACCGGCATCGGTGGACGCGCTAAAAATATTTTTATGTTCGGCGTCCACGGACGGCTTCTCGAGAGTCCTGTCCAGTAAGGGCACAAGCGCATGGTGCGTAGCGCCCACACTGTATAAGGACAATTGAAAGATGGTAAATCGCAAAACTCGCAATATCAACAGGGACTTGGCGCATCTCCGCGCGGGCGAGCAGTACCTACTGGGACTGCCGCTCAGCACGATTCAGCCGGAACGGCTGGAACGTGCCGGCCTCGGTACGCGTCCCGTAAATGGCACTCGCGTGCTACCGCCGGCGGTCGGCGGCGGGGCGAGCCGCCGCAACGCGAATGGGTTCGACATCATTCATCGCGACCGGCCAAAGGAAACGCGGTATCGCCAAATCAGCTGGACCTGGACCGAGCGCCACGGCCGCGACACCGTCGAGCAGACGGGGGTGAAAGACGTGCCCTATCTGCGGTACCCTCGTACGTTCGTTCCTCCCTACGCGGTTGAACTGCAGATTCAGATGCGGCCTGACGGTGCGTCGTTTGTGGTTGCCGGGCCTTTCACCGTCGGCAGCGACCTCGACACGACCGCGACCAACACAGCAAACGTCTTCTGTGAGCAGTTTGGCGGCTTCGAAGTGTTGTCGTTGGCCCTCGGCTCGTGGGTAGCGGCTCCTGTTCGCCGCGTGAACTGGGAACTGCTGCCGCCCGGTCGCAATCCCTGGCTCGGCGCAAAGCCGGCGCTCGACCGCATCGTCGCGAGCGCTCCCGCAGGCAATCGCGAAGTCATCGCTGCTCGCTTTGCCGCCATCGGCAAGCACACGCCCGATTTCGTCGCAGTTGGCGCGGCCGGTTTCGATGGATACGCCGTGTTCGGATTCCCGAGCCAAGGTTTTTGCCTGCTCGAGAGCCGGCAGGTGAACAACGCAACTTATGTGCTTTCCGACACTAACTGGGAACGCGTATCACAGATGTCGAAAGCCGAAATCCTCTCGGCTGGCGCCCACGAGGGGCGGCTTATTCACACGCGCAGCTGGTTTGATGAACTCGAACTGGTGTTTGCCCGTCCGAGGCGCCGCGCAGCCTAACCAAACCGAAAGGCATACCTCACGACTAGGGGCGGGAGAGCGTCGCGGTTTCAGCGCGACGCCTCGCCGAAACAGAAAGGAAATCGAAGATGGCGAACCCGCGCGAATGCGATGAGCAGCAGAAGTTACTCCTCGAAATCATCAAGCGGTTCCTGCGACCACGCAACTTGTTCGAACAGTAGTTACAGGTCAAACTCTTCAACTCGAGCAAGCAGCATCCGCTTACATCGACAGCCCGTACGACCGGTCGTCCCGAGATATGCCCAAGATTTTTGCCCAACGTGCGCCCTCCATTTCCATTGACTTGGTTAGCGCGCGAGCGTTGTCGCCAATTGCCTGAAAAATCATGTACGGAGGCAGTTCGGTCGAAATCAAGCCCGACTGGTCGCTCAGCCATTTGAACGCGGCTTGCACACCATCAAATGATGCTGGCGACTTACTGCACAACGCTCCGGTTAGTAAAGTTGGAAAGGATTCGCCACAATCGCGCCAGTCAACGTCACAGCCAGTCGCCGTCCAGGTGCTCGCCGAGGTCTTCTCGGTGAAACCATAACGTCGATTTATCGCCGCCTTGGACTGCGGAATTGCAACCGCAGGAATCGAGGCTAGGCCACTGTTGCGTACGGAAAGTAGCGCGTGCATTGAGAAACTGCCGAGGTCGGGGCCGGTGGAGCTTTTCCAGGCACTGAAACTGTCGCACACCATCCTGCCAAACATCAATCTTGTCCGTTTTACGGTCGTCCCTCTTGAACTGGATAAATGCGAGGCGCACACGAACGGATTTACCAAATTTCGTGCAAAGCGCAAGCATGATGTCGGCGCCCGTCCTAGTCTCGGCTTTCTTGTTGAGGAACGTTCCGCGCACCGCGTGCACATATCCATCGGGCAATCCGAGTGCAACGCACAAACTCGGACCCCAAGCCCGAATCTGCTGCTCCCACGCATTACACCAATCAATGGCGAACGCGTCTTCAGCATAACCGGCCCCGTATGCCTTCGCGTGGTAGTCGCTCGTTGCCTTGATTGCTGTCCAGAAGGTAATCCAAGCGTCTGGCCGGACGAAGCTTCCGGGCGTCACCGCTGCTCTGAACGCGACCTGTAAGCGGTCTTGCGGGTCAGTCGCGGGTGGCTTCACCGCGGGTTTAAGTTGTCTCGTGATACCTTCTGCCGTTGCGAGTGCGTACGCGGTGCTATCTGAGCCACTCAACTCGCTCGCACAGTTCGCCACTAGAAATTCACTGTGAATTTCTAGTGCTTTTTTTAAGATGCCTGCTTGGGCGACTCGTGTCGGCAACTCCCTGCGAGCAAACTCTTGCAGTTCTCCGAGTTGCTGCGTCACATAAATGAGGTCAAGTTGCATGGCGCCGGTAGGGAGGAGCGGCTCCTGGTATTCAATTCCAAGTGCATTGTTCCCGTGCTGCAAAATTGCCCTTGTATAGACCTGCGCCAGGTCGTTCAGCTCCTTTTCGAGCTTTTTGATTTCGAGGAGATAGTTGGAGCTGTCGTCGGATTGCTTCACCGTTTTGACGGCGCTTGGGCGATTAACTAGCTCGTATGCCTTGAATTCTGTTACTTCTACCTCAACTTGGTTCGAGCGCTTACCCACTACATCGCGTTGCCGTTCCAAGGCTCGCGCATACTCTTTTCGCAGCAACAGACGGCTCCAGAACGGTTTCGCTTCAATCGCCTTTACCAGACGAATGGCCTCTTTGAGCTCTTGCAATGTAGCTTCTTTCGAAGCACTCAATTGAGGGTTGGCCAGCCAGAAATCTTTCTCGAGAACGTCATCGACGGTTCCATTGACAATCCGCTTTTCCGATTCAATCTTTAACTTGTTGAGCGTTTTTGACAGGCTTTCTACGTTTGGTAAGAGCATTTTCAATTATTCGCTTTTTCGCTGATGAGGTCGTGTGCTGACCGCATCTCTCGCAGTCCTTTGGCGGGGGCGAGACTTAAGGGACACAGTCCAACTATGTCGGTTCGTGACGAAGACGTTTTTCGCCGACACGGTCTGTGATTTGCTCTTCACTCAAGCCGGGTCGAAGAAAGCCGCGACGTCCGCATAAGACAACAGGTCGATGGAAGCTGCGCCCAGTTTCAAGAGCGCGCCGCGGTGCCGGTCGCTCAGCCACAAGCCCCGGCCTTCACCGTGCAACACTGCCCGCATATCACGGATGTCCGAAGGAGAGGCGAACAGTTGAGTCAGGCAAGTTTCCGGGTCGACACGGCCAGCCTCCGCTGCTGCGGCCAAACTATCCATCACCCACACGAGGGTGGGCGCGCCCGGCATTGCCAGCAAATCCCCGACCTTGATTGGCGTCAGAGTCGCCTTTTCCGCGTTCCAGCCGCCAAACTCGATGCACGCAGACGCTTTCCGGGCGCCCTCGTCTGTGTCGAAAATCAATGAAGAAACTTGAGGGATGTAAGCGTTCACTGTCGGCATTTTTTGGTCTCAATGTTCGATTGTCAGATTGCCCAATCAATGACGGGCCATCCGGTTAACGGTCGACAAGGCCACGCCTTTAGCGGTGACGCCATATGCTCCGCTGCCACGACTACCCCGTTTGGGGCCTTTACCGAACTTCTGATGTTGTGTCCCTTGGATGTCTTTGCTGGCCAGGTTGCGGCCTCCTTTCCACATTTCCCATGATAAAGGGGTGTCGCGTCGACACGCAGGTCTGTAGGGAACGTTGCCGAAAGCGCCTTTGTTACGCGATGCTGTACATCTATACCGCATCGAGGACGTCGCCGTGCCTCCTCGCACTATGCCGCAGGTGCCTTCGCTGTCGCTGGCAGAGCTGCGTCGAAGCATGGGTCCGGTTCGGAGGACGACGACACGGTCCGGCGCCTGATAGCTGAGGTCGTCAGGATGCCCAGCTTGTGGTCCAGATGGACGCTCTTTGCGGAGCAGTTCAGCGGGCCTGGCGCGACCAGGCCCGCTCGAATCGGGTAGCACTCAAGCGCCTGCGGATTTTGTTCAACATGGATGGTAATTGCGCTGTGCAGCGCAATGATGGTGACTGAAATCGTGGGTGGCAGCCTGTTTGGCTCACTGGCGCTCGTCGCCGACGGCCTGCACATGTCGACACATGCCGGCGCGATGTTGATAGCGGCGCTGGCTTGCACATATGCCCGCAAGCACGCTACGGACTCGCGATTCGTCTTTGGGACCGGCAAACTAGGTGGCCTTGCGGGCTTCACCAGCGCCATTGTGCTGGCGATGATTGCTCTGCTGATTCGATATGAGGCTGTATTGCGCTTCATCTCACCCGTGCCCATCCACTTCAACCAGGCTATTCCCATCGCCGTGGTTGGCCTGCTGGTCAATCTCGCCAGTGTCTGGTTGCTGAGCGGGGGCCATCACGACCGACATAGCCACAGTCATGGACATAGCCACAGTCATGGGCACAGCCACGAACATGAAGACGAACATACCAACGAGGATGAGGTTCAACGCATCTTCGATAGCTCCGGGGTGTTCGCCGTGTCCATCTTTGAAGATGGCGTACCGCCGGTGTTCCGGATTACGCCCGAGACAACGACTTCGAGGCAAACCGCGGATGCTGTTTCTGTAACGACGGTTCGACCCGACGGCAGACGTCACGCCTTTTCGTTTGCTGACTGGGGCGATTACCTAGAATCGAAAGAAGAGATTCCCGAACCGCATGCGTTCAAGGCCGTCGTTCACCTGGCGGACCAATGAACATCGAATCGAATTCGAAGAGCACAGCCATGACCATCACGACACGCATGCTGCCGCGACTCGTGACCACAATATCCGGTCCGCGTACATTCACGTCATGGCAGACGCAGCCGTGTCAGTGCTTGCAATCATCGGTCTGTTGCTCGCACGCGCATACGGCTGGCTCTGGATGGACCCGCTCGCGGGTGTTATCGGCGCACTTGTGATTGCGAACTGGTCGTGGGGCCTGATGCGCGATACGGGAGGCATTCTGCTCGACATGAGTCAGGACCGACGAATGGCTGACAACGTCCGTCACGCGATTGAAGACAATGGTGACACGGTGCTCGACCTTCTTGTGTGGCGTCTCGGTCCAGGGCACATGAGTGCTGTCGTATCGGTTGCGACCAATGAGGTGCAACGCAGTCCGAGCTTCTATCACGCTGCTCTCAAGCGTTTCAAGGGACTTTCGCACGTGACAGTTGAAGTCAACTCGACCCGATTTACAGGATAAGCGATGGCAGTGCAATCGCCATGCATCGATGTATGCAGCCTTGATGGCAAGACAGGCTACTGTGTCTGTTGTCTTCGAACGCGGGAAGAAATCCGGGACTGGAAAAAGATGACCGACCACAGGCGCCATCAGGTTCTCAAATGACAGGCCCCGGCGACAGGCAAAGTTGAAACGTGAATCGACTGTATCCAACGCTGACACGTGTGCATCAACCGAAGAGCCACGCAGCAACTGAGGTCAATAGTACCAATGCCCACGATGGGCGCCGTAAAGCGCTTACCAGAGTTACGGGCAGACTTCGCAGAAGCAATATTGATATCGCGCGGATATACCAATAGCGGATGATGGACCCAGCCACCATGGTATTGCGGAGACTTGACGGCACACCAACCTAGTTTTCCGTGCGACCTAGGTTGGCCCGCAAGATTTTGCACACAATCGCGACGCTGCCGTCATCGGGCTGATAGCAAACTCGCTCCGTGTCCCAACTCGGAGTCCGACTCATGACGCAGGCGGTGGCTTCGCCGTTGTGTGCGTACGCGTCGAGGCGTGTCACCGGCTCGACCTCCATATCGCCTCCGTCTTTGCGACCGATAAAAACGGTGAAACAGTCGCCTCGCGGGGGCGGGGTCGCGTACTTCTCGGCCCACATCTCTAACAACTTCCAAGTCTCTTCGAGCGTCGAGAAGTGCTCCGTGTGATGGGAGGTGATACACCCTTCAATGACGCATATCTTTACGAGAGATAACATATCTCCGAAGAACTGACCGTCATACACCGATACGACGAGCAATGCCTCGTCTTCGCTTGCCATGATTGGCTCCTCGTTGGTACTCGTCAGCTAGGCTATCGGCGAGACGCAGCGCGATGCGATATCGAGCGCCTCGCCGTATTGCTTGCATCGGCGATTTGTCTCCTAGTGACCCTCTACGCGACATCACCAGGTCGAAAATCATTTCTGCTGGCAGGGCTGGTGGAAGGCGTCCGAGCAGTTTGGCCAGTCGGTGTCGATTGAGGGTGTTGTCCCCCAGAAACGCGGGGTAGTGTAGGTGACCGTCAACTCGCATGGCAGAGACATCGCCGCGGCGCGCTAGTCGGGCCAGTTCTGCGCGGGAAATGCCTTTGCGCCGGCAAAACTCCCCGGACGACAGGAGAATCCGTTTGCGCACAAAGGCTCGACGGACAAGTCTGGCAGAGCGCATGGCCTCACTCATTGGCGTGGCAATCGATTGCTTGCAGTGGCTCGGAAGACAAGATGACAACCCACCGCGGGTATTGCTTGTCTGTCTGGGGATTCCAGCCAAGGGAGAGCCCGTATTCGGCCGGGTGATAGACGCTCGAAAAAATCCCGTCAGCTGACGTGTGACGTTCACATGTCCAGACGTCCCTCGCGATTAACACGTGAGTTACCTCTTCGGCAGCGCTGACATCGGCATACGGCGCAAGGTAGAGGACGACCGCATCGGGGTCGGCGTCTTGCAGGCAATGCAGCAGGTCCCTCACTTTCACGATTGCGCCTCCTCCTACATAGCCGCCACAACGAGCCGAGGTTGCGGGCGGTCACTATTCGCACGCGCGTTCGAGCCACATTCGCAGCCGTCTGCGCACGAGCAGGGCGCCGAGTGCGGTATCTGAATCTGTGCGCAGGAAATGGTCTTTATAGGCGGCCACGGTCCACGCTTCGGCATCCACCGCGAACCAATTTGTGAGACCACACTTCTTTGAGTGGCGGATGATACACGCGGTCTTGGATGTACCTCCGACCTCGCCGAAGCGCAGAAATGTATTGAGCGTCGTATCCTAAACCCTCCAACGCAGCTCGTTTGGTAACAGTACAGTGGCTTTTTCAGCGCCTAAGGTGCGCAGCGTTGGTCTCCGCGCCGTCGCCGTCGTATATCGTGATTTGGAGCATGGGGACAGTCTTCACTCATTCGTCACAGTTTTGCTTCCGACTTGGATTTTTCGGCGTATCCGCCGCCTGCCTGTGCTCACAATGCCGCTAGCTGGAAGCCGTGTTGTTGTCCCTGCGTTGTACTCACGCGCGAGCCGGGCCGGCGACACTTCGATGCGCAACTTACGGAAAACTTCTGCCGCGATACTCTCGAACGGCGCCGCCGGCGCCAGCTAGCCCGTCCAATTATTGATACAAGTATTGCAGTACACCCCTTTGCTCACACGCAGAAGTCGACCATCGCTCAACCGCCGGGACAAAACCCGACTAACTTGAGCGGCGCTTCCAAGATGTGCGACTTCTGAGCGCAAAATAACGACGCTGCGTTGCCGGATTGAGCGGATGATTCGGCTTTCAATAGTCATCGGCTGAACACTGTGAATCAGCATATGGAGGCGGGCATGATAGTCAAGGAGCTACTGGCGCGGCTAGCGCACGTGGACCCGGAAGCGGAAGTGCTATTCCTCGGCTCGTACGCCGACGTGAGCGAAGCCGATGAGGTGCAGCACGTAGACATCCGCTCGGAAACATGGACACACGAAAAGGGCATGTGCGCCGGCGAGCAATACGAAGCGCGCTACCCCGGCAATCCTGCTGAGCGTGAAAGCGACTACACCAATGTCGTGACCTGCCGCGTGCGGGTTGTGGTGTTGTCGGCAGGCCCAACCAACCTGCGCTACGCATCCTTTTAGCACTTAACGCTGCCCAACAAGGAAATCCTGCCAATCGTGTGCCCACGCGCACCCGGGAAGCGGCACGCCCGAGAACTCGATGCTCCTCGCGAAAAACGTCCTTGCGGGCTCCGGGATTTCGGCAAGGCGTACATACCGGCGCCCGCCGTCATCTACATGCACGGGCACATCAGGGAGCGAGGGCCTTGGTGGCAATTCTTCCCAGCCGCCAGTGAGCGCGGCAGCAATCGCTCTTGCTACCAAGTCCCATACGCTGGCCGACCAACGCGGGTAGTCGCATATATAGGCAGTGTCGCCAACTGAACCCAGACGACTCTCCTTGAGGTCCACCTCGTAATCAGCAAGCGCACCATTGCGGACGCGGCTTATGTCGGCAGTGGCGATAACCCGCTTTCCGCTTTCCCGACCCCCTGGCCACAGTTCAACCGTTACACGCAGCAAGGTTACTCTCCTATAGTTTTCTGAAGCTGCTCGGCCAGCGCGACAGCGTTTTCAGGTGTCATCGGTAGCGGCTCCAATGGAGCGACGTGCAACACCCAGTCGGCGAGGCAGCGCACGAGCGTGCCATCGTCGGCGGAGAGATTCAGTGTCGCCAGTGTGCGTGTTACGACGGCCTGTACGCATTCTTCGACGCTGTTGACAGGTAGGCCCTCTGTATCGACGCGCTGCAAACAGCAATCGTAAAGAGCATCAAAGGCCGCGCGGAGACGGGTCGATGGCGTCAGCGATACTTCGCGTGCATCCCGAATAAAGGCCTCGTAGCTCATGATTCGCTCGTGAATCCGTCAAAGGACGAAAACGGTTGCGACCAGACGCGGCCATGCCTTCCGAAGTCTCGCCGGCACGATGTACGGCGCCTCAGGCAGTTCATCTTCGGCGATATTTTCCGGCGTGGGCTCCGGCTGATACCAAAGGTCGCGTTCGAGCAGCACGTGTTCGAACATCAGCGCCCAGCGTCCATGCAGCACTTCCGGCGAACAACTGGCGACCCATGCGAACAGGTCAGCCGACTGTAACGACCACGGAGCGGCGCGTTCTGACTCGTCGTCCGCGACCAGGCTGGCGACGACGCGGTCGAGCCACTCTTGCAAGCTGAGCTCGTTGCGCTGTGCCGAGACAACAGCCGCAGCCATGACAGCAGGCGACATATGAAGAACGGTTCGTATTCCTTGAGATTGTCTATCCAAGAAGGTCGATTCCATTCAATGGCCTCCGTTCGTGTGTGGTTTGATGGGACGAAGAATGGAGCATGGTTACGGAATATGCACGCACTTTTTATTACGAAATTCGGCGGTGACTACACGCAGTGATGCTGGCTCGTTGCCGGCGATTTCGAGGTCATCGATGAACAGAGGAAGAAGAGGAATAACCGCTGCCGATGTTGTACGTGCGTGCGTCGCGTTGCGCAAGCAACGAAGGCGCATCAGCGCAGTGAACGTGAGAATCGAACTTGGAACAGGCAGCTTCGGGACCATAGGGAGGCACTTACGGATGCTGGCATTTTGCGAGTACGACACCCGTCGGTCTCGACCGTAGGCGCTTTTCGGCGTTCCATCAACGGTCTATAAAAGTCTTGAATTGCCGGCGTGTGTGGTTGAACGTCGAAGACGGCTCGATGTCGATACCTATACGCTGTTCACACAACGGTGTTCACACAAGGGAATACGCTCGAGTGTGAATTTCATTATGCCTGACGTTGCTCTGGCTGCATGTGAGCAAATGGCTGGGGTGTACACGAGGCGCAGTGCCGCGTGCATTGACGCTGATGTATTTTTCGCGTAGAAAAATCGTGAACTGATTATTGGGGGGGTCCGCTATGCGGACCCCGATTGCTTTTAATTCAGACTACGCAAGGGAAACGGTCTAGAACGGGCCAACTGCGGTTACAAGGCTGCAATCTTTTAAATCCCCTGAATCGGACGAACCAAAACTATGACGCGCTTGCTCATCTTGGACTGATGCGGTCTTGCGTGCCGGTCTGGGTCTCCTTCTAGAACCTTTGGAAATCACACGGCCTTCCTGCCAGTCCGTCTTCGAACCCCACTCTGGAGGGTTCGTTCTTGTCAATGATTTTCGCTAATTTTTCGTCGCCGTATTTTTCTCCGTGGTAACAACGACGGAGACCGCGGCAATAAGCATAGGCATAGTCAAACTGTTCAACCGTCTGATAATAATTCAGAAGCAGTTTGGCGGCAGTGATGTGTTTGATAGATTCCGAATGGGCAATCGTAGTCATAGGAGCATGAGATAGACGGGTTCTGGTGCGTTAAGTTGACGCTGCGGAAAATTCTTGGAAAACATCGAATTCGGCGAACTGGGCCTATAGGCCATTTCGATGTTCAATCCAGTACTTGGCGGTTGTTGCTCGCTTCAGTAGAGGACTCGTCGGATTTTTATCGCTAAACGCTTGCCGGATTTCAAGCGCCCATTTGATTTGCCTTGGTGACCCGGAGAGTTCTGGTAGGTTCCTTGCCGCGGCTGCAACCTGTAGGCTCTGAATTGCATCTGCCGTCGCGCGAGCTTTCGCGGCTAACGCTTCGCAATACGTACACGGCCCCGTGGGTTCCGAAAGTCGAGCGACAAGTCCGTCCACAGACCTGGCGAAAATTTCACCGAAATGGCCGCAAGGCTTGTAGCGGGTGACGGTGAAGCTGTTCAGTTCAAGCTGGTCATTGACGCTTACTTCGGTAACCTCAAGCCGCTCGCCGTCGGCGGTCAGTTCGTCGACCTCGGCTTGCACTTGAGGAAGTAACTCCATTCGCCGCTTGCCTTTCTGCCGTGCATGCATGACTTTTGCAAAGTTTTGCGGACTCATGGTCCGTAGGCGTTCGGCTAGCTCCTGGCGGTCTAGCCCGACGAGCGAAGTTTCGACCAGCTCGAAGAATACCTCGGGACCTTCGCTCCTGTTCGATTGAGCATATCCATATGCCCTGTACACGCCATCGCCGGTGAGTGCGTAGTTGACCGACCCACTTCGCTTCGAGCCACTACGGTCGTCGTGCAAAGCGAGGCGTTTTGTAATCAACTCGCCACGCTCCGACATCCCTACGATTTTTTCACAGATTCCAGGACCGTATGCGCCGCCTCCTGAAACCACACCGTAAAAGTATTCTAGGTCCGCGCCGGATTTTCCGAATCTAAGTTGGTTCATGTTCCCTGCTGTATGTGTTGAGCGTTACAGCGACGAGCGTTGGATTCTCCGCCTGTGAGGACAATCGAAACTCGAGTTCTAGTCTGCGATTTCACTTCCTGTTGTCACACAGATGAAGCGGACGGACGCTAGCAAGCTCGTCATATCACATTGCGTCTTGAACATATAGCAACGAGGTGTTTATATCGACGGAAGAATCTCTTTAGATTTGAGTTTTTTGCCACGTCGATGTCAGGGCGGGAAGGCATGGGCGCGACCACTGACGGGTAGACAGAGACGTCTGTGCACAAGAAAAGGCCACCCATCGAGGGTGGCCATAATGCTGTGCGGCGTGTTCACGCCGCCTGAGGAACTTCCGGCTCGGTGACCTTTGGGGTCGTCGGTTTCCCGATTTTTGCCGCTTCAAAAGCGATGATGAGCAAGGTACCTGTCGGCTTTCCTTCGCGAGACAGGTAGAAGTCGGTCTTCAGCTTTCCCGTCACTTTCACAAAGTCGCCCTTCGAAAGCTGCAAATCTACGTCCCGCATGACCCGAACCGAGTACCAGGTCGGACTATCGTCTGTGCCGCGCTGACTTTCGCACATACGAAATTCCCAATACCCTTTCCCGCTCGCCTTGGCCTCTTTCCGGACCGGCTCGGTTGCGACGTTTCCGAATGCCTGCATGATTTATGTCCTCAATCGATTGAAGATGGGGAGGTCCCATCTCGTCGTATAGCAAGTGCTATGAATCGATGTTTGGTACCGGTTGCCGTAGCGGCGAAGTCGGTCGAGTCCATGTTCCAAGACTCGACGGTCGTCGATACGGCAGGTAGTTTTCGGCAAGCCAGCCGCTCAAAGGGTGTTTGTTCTTGGCGTCAAGGCGGACTTTCGGAAGCCAGGTGGGAACGAGTTGAATGATGACGTGGCCGATGCATCGACTATCAAGGCCAATGCGACCGTCAGGCCGCTCCTGCTCGACTTCGGTCCACACCTCAAAGATGCCTTCCTCAATCTCGCGGAAGGTCCGCTCCCCTGGCGCATGAGGTCTGTCCGATGCATACTCCTGGTCTCGAAGAATGGCGAGAGCGCGTTTGAGGATGCGCTCGTTTTTGGTGTGCACAACTACCCGCCGTAGTACGTCACCTGTTACCAGTTTGCTGCCTACGCGTCGCGTCAGTCCCGCGAGCGCCGCTTCACGGTCGGCGCCGCGCTTGCTGCGGTCAATCTCGTGCCACGTTACTCCGTCGGTCTCATAGGAAATGACGTCGGGGCGGAGAATGCAATTCCGGTTGCCAGCAAGAACCGTGGCAAATCCCTGCTTCACGGCGCTGCCGCTCTCGCGGTCTCGATTCAGGTGCTGGAGCGCTTCTGATTCCGTTTGTGTGGACAGGCCTCGTGCCTCGCTGGCGAGCGTGACGAAATGAATCCAGAGGCTATGTTCCGGATTGCTCATGTCGGCGACTCGCCGTACAGATGGCGAGGCGTCCATGCCGTGCTCGTCGAGCCATCGGGCGCCGCGCTCCGTTAGACCATAGACATGCTGAAAGCGGTCCGTGCGATAACGAAGCAGCAGCTTCTCTTTTGTCATCGAGCGCATCGCCCGCTGCGCTGCCGACAGTGCGGCTTTGTAGGGACGCTCAGGAAAGCAGGCGATGGCGACGTCAATAGTACGGATAACGCGAAACCGGTTTGCGAGCGACAATGCGCGAAGACGAATCGCGTGACGGAGCTGGTTGGGCGCAATGGTGGCAACAAGGCCGCGGTCAATTTTCCGCGCCGCCGGTTTTCCGGTCGAGTGTCCTGTTGATGCCGCCGGGAGCATCTCGGTGGTGCCCTCAGATGGCGCAGCGGATGCGACCGCCGGCGTCTCATGGTTTCCGCATTTCGTGACGCAGGGTGCATCAGGCGGTGTCGATGTGTGGTCAACGGCGGTATCCGTCGCGACTGTCGAATGAGTCTCCGAGATACCGATGCAGGTATCGTCGGTGACTATGTTTTGTACTTCGTGTGTTGGGCGCATTGATGTGCTCCAAGAGGGGGACGTTTTCGATGCCGCCGTGCCATCGCCTGTATCGTCAGCGCACATGGCGGCGGTACGTCCTATAGCAACGCTACGCTAGCGCCCCACAATAAGCTGCCCACCATGTGCGCCAGGGGGACGTTGGTGGCGTCAACGACTCGTCGCCCGGCCGGACGAGGGCAGGGGGCAACTGTCTCTTCCCCTCGACCAGCCTTGCGCGCTTGGGGCGCGCAGCACCGATGTATTCGTCGCGACGTCCAACAAAGCGACTGTTCTTCCCGCCCGGCTGCGCCGGTGCGGAACCCCGCCGCCGCCCAATACCGTTTTCTCAATGCCCGATGTTCTTCGATGGTCGGCGACACCAACTGTGCTCTCTGCATGGCGTGCTGTCCCGGCTGCCCCGCGGTGCGCAATCAACCGACTCATCGACGCAGCGCGGGGACCCCGCGCCGATACCGTGCTGCGCGCTGTTGCGCTTGCACGTGCTCGCGAGGAAGCCATGCGCTGGGACGGCGGCGGGGTTCCGCCCCGCCTTGCCGGTCCCGGTCGCGCGCAGCTTTTCTCCCGTAACCGTGCGCCCAACGCCGCAGTGACCCGTGCACGCAGCGAGGCGCCTTTTCACGGTCCGCGGCTGCACGCCGCGCCGTCCGTCCGCTTGTCCGCCGATGTGCGCAGGTTCGGTGCCGTCGGGCCGGGCGTGCATAGATGACGCACTGACCGATGCTGAGGGTTCTCTCATCGCGTATCCCGATGACGCATGCTTTCGAGGAAGCCTGCGTCCACCGACCACGCCGCCCTGTGTTTACAGGATGCGTCGTCGCCGCACCCATTGATACCAACCGTTTTATCCAACGAGCCTATACGTTGTATCCCTTACTCGTGGAGACCACGAAAAATGAAACTTCGTCTTTTTGAACGCAATGGCCTAGCGATGATTTATCGCGAACAATATTTTCCCAAAGGCACCCTCAGCGACACATACAGTCGTGTGCAGAGTGAATTTGTCGGCGGGGTGTCGATGGGGTCCTCAGAGGTTCCTTCACGCCTCGCGGCGAAGCTGTCGCCCGCGGAGCTCGCGGATGTCATCGCCTTTTGCCTGCGCAAGGAGGCCTCAGATGAAAATTAACAAGCGCAACGGACGAGCGTCGCTGTACCGCTTGCGGTACGTGCGAAAAGGCGCTGAGGGCAACACGCACGGCTTTCACGACCCTAAATTTGTCGGCAGCTTGCCCCTCGACTCGCAAGAAATTCCTGAGCAACTGGCGGCAAAGCTGACGCCAGCGGAGATTGCCGACGTCGACAAGAAGGTCATAGTGCCGGCACGGCGTGCAGCCGAGTATGCGCGGAGAGAGGAAGAAGCAGCCCGTAGTGCGAAAGCGGCCCGTGAGCGTGACCCGCGCTGGCGTATTGAGGAGGCGCTGCGTCTGCTGACAGAAGCCGAAACGTTAGCTTCTGATACGGGGTTTCGGATGGATGCGACTCGGGTAAAATCCTTGTACAAGACGCTCGATGCAGTGGCGGCGAAAGCCAACGCGCGCCCTGACCCGTTGGACGAGATTCTGCGGTCGGTTGTGTCGGCGACCACGGTCATCAACTCGGGCCATTACGGCCTGGCGCCCGCCGGTAACGTGCGCGATACAGCTGTCTACAAGCGGTGGCGTAGCATCGACGAGGCCGTCAATTCGGGGAGGGATAGCCTGCTTAAAGCCTTGCAGGCCAAGGGGTGGGTGAAGGTGAGAGGGTAGCTGCTCATGGATTATTGTTTCACACATGCATTCAGCTATGGAAAGGCGATGACGAGCAGGTACGCCGAGATTGATGCGGACAATGTGGCTTCTGAATGAATTTGGCCGATGAACCGCAGTGACCACGAGGGCGACCGCCCTAAATTGCTCGGCGACCCAGCCGCCAAGGCTGTTCGAATCACGCTGCTGCGCGAGCCGCACATTGCACCACTCACGGATTTTGTGGATGAGCTTCGGCATGAAGCGGGGCCAGGAGCGGCAGTTCCCGACTTTGACCCGTGGGATGCTGGGGTAGCCGCTGAAGTTCTTTTTTTGCTCGAGGCGCCCGGTGCCAAAGCCGTCGCGTCCACTTTCGTTTCACGTAACAACCCAGACGAAACAGCGAAAAACATGTTCGAGCTGAATCGCGATGCCGGCATTGCCCGTACGCGGTCCCTGCTTTGGAATGCTGTTCCTTGGTACATCGGTGAAGAAGACAGAACGCGTATTCGAGCTGCCACGGCAGCAGACCTAGAGAGGGGACTCGAACCGCTTCCCCGACTGATTGGAATGCTCCCAAACCTGCGTGCTGTCGTTTTTATGGGCGAAAAGGCACAGAGGGCGCGAGAGCAAGTCGAGCAACTGCGCCCAGACCTTGTTCTTTTTTCGTCTCCGCATCCAAGCCCATTGTTCGTTAACAACCGTCCGGGCAACCGCGACATTATTCTCGGCGTCCTCCGGGAAGTTGCGAAGTATCTCGACGATTCTCCCGGAGCCGCGCCGATGCCGATTGCGTCGGCGAATACTTGCCCTGCTGTGTCGGATAAGCCGCAGCCTGAAACAGTCGCAGGTTGCGTCAGCGCTGTGCTTCAATCGCTTTCCGTCCTCGCCCAGCAGCCTCAGGAGGCGGGAGAAACCTTGTCGCCTTGTTTTGCTTCGGAAATTGCAGCTCTCCGAAAGGCCCTGGAGCTTCTCGGCGTGGCTCCCAAATAAGGCATTGCAAGCAAAAGGGAACTCCCGTACGCAGGAGGTACTGGATGGGGCGAACAAACACACGCCCTGCCTCCAAAACGACGGATGCGTCTATTCCTCGCCGAAATAGTCGAGGTCTATCTTCTTGACCACATATTGTGTCGTGGCTGATACGCCGACGTTGAAGTCAATCATCAGGGCGGCCAGTTCTTCCCCGTCGATAAGCACAACCTTTTGCTGGAGATGTTTGACGAACTGTCTGGCGTCATCAGTAAACCGCGAGGTGGTGAGCATGACGCCTTTGCCTGCACCTTTGCCGACAAGGCTGCCTACAAACGCCTGAACTTGCGGCCGCCCGACCGGGTTCTGCCAGCGCTTCGCTTGCAGGTAGATGATGTCCAGACCGAGCCGGTCTTCCTTGATGATGCCATCGATGCCTTCATCGCCGCTTTGTCCGACAGCCTTGCCTGCATCCACCCGAGAACCGCCGTAGCCCATTGCAACCAGGAGGTCGACCACTAGTTGCTCGAAGAAGGCGGGGGACGTATTCAATACCTGCTGCAGCAGTGCCTGCACCAGTTCTTTGCGAAGTGCCAGGTAGCTGGATTCCAGCCGTTCCTCTGGCGTTTCGCCCGCGACCACTTGCTCTTCTGTGCTGTTGCTGGCGTTGTCGTCGGTACCTGCTTGTTGAAACGCCTGAAATTCCGGATACTTCTTCAACGACCGAACGTCGAGTTCGGCCGGATTAGTTGCCAATAGTTCGCGGCCCCGCTGAGTAATCCGAAAACGGCCTCTTCCGGACGATTCCACCAGAAGGGCCTTCGACAGGTACGTACGGGTCCATGCAACTCGATTCCTGAGCCGAGTCACGCGCCCACTGGGCAGGACTTCATTGGCATCGTCTTGTGACAGGTTGAACGTCTTTGCCAGATGGTCCATCAGGTCTTGCAGACCGTATTCCTTCCCATCGGAGATGCAGTTCAGAAACGGCAAAAAGAAGTGCTGGAACGAAGGGATTGCCATGTTGCTGTCCTCAAGTTGCGCCCCCCAAATTTTACTCGCGCTTTGTGCTAAGGACACTGCTAGCTTGTGAGTTCACTGAGGATGCGTTCGGATACTGCGGCGAACGTCTGAAAACGGGCTGCTTGAGAACTCTGCCAAATTGATGCTAGCGGAGATTACCACGTCGAAAACGAGGTTCTTTGCACGGCGCGCAGCAGAAGATGCGTCCGGAGCAGGAGGCAGCCCATAAGGCGGCCGCTGCCCGCGAACGTGACCCCCGTCGCCAGTCGACGACGCGCTGTGACTGCTTGTCGAGGCTGGCCGCGTGGTTGGCGACAGCGAGGTTCGCATCGACGCCACGAAGGTCTTTGCATTGAACAAGGCGCTCGACCCCTTGTGCACTGTCGCTAGGATTCAGCGGGACCCACACGATGTGGTGTTTGCCGTCATCAACGAGGCGAGCGCTGCCGTGAGGGCAGGACACTACGGAACGGCTCCTGCCGACAATGTCCGACTACAAGCTGAGGCGCAGCATCGGCGAAGCCGTCGATTCGGGTAAGGACAGCCTGCTCGAGGCCTTGCAAACAAAAGAGTGGGCCGCGGTTCGAGCCAAATAAATGGGAAACCACGAGGGCGTGAGTCGACAAACTGCCGAAACGCGCCCTAACAGTTGGACTACTTTGATTCTATGCCGTCGAGAATGCGACGAGCAACCGTACGGGCGACGGTTGGGTCGGCGAAGTCGACGAGATTGAACGTAAGCCGAGATACATGAACGGATGCGAACGGGGTTGTGCGACACCACTCTCCGTCGGACTCCGGGTAATCGGTGTTCATCCAAATCTTGTGATACCAGTTTGTACCTTCTGGAAGTGTTTCGGTCGCGCGGTACACATACACGAGCAGCAGGCTCTCTGCGGACTCGGCGGGAACAGACGTGCGCCCTTCGAGTTCATTCGTGTCGGAAATCAGGCGGAAATCAACTAGAAAATCTCCCGCTTCCGGATTGTTTTGGGGTTCCGGATTATCCTTGCGGGCAGCGAGAAAGAGGTGCGATGCGCCCAGCATCGGTAGGAAATCTTTGCCCGTCTTCTTTTCAAACGGATTGACGTTGTAGCTCCGTGGGGGATAGTTTGGATATGCTGCAGAGTAGTAGGTTGCACCCACCTCCTGGGCGATGTCGTTCACGAGAGTCAAGAGCGCCGACTGATAATCGGCGAGAAGTCGATATGCCTTGCGCACGTCCTTCAGGACGTCAATCAGGTCGTCGCGTGAGGTCATTTGTGAAAGGAGAATCTCTCGAAGTTGATGTTCAGACGTGTTAGACCAAAAACGGATGCGAAGGGGGAAGCAGGTCGGTCTGTGGCAGCCGCAGAAGGAGTTTTTGGACAAGTTGCAACTGCGAGCGCGAAAGTCTCGGCCTTAAGATTCGCTCTGCGCAGTTCGTGCAAACGTACTTCAGGTTTGCGGACGAGTCCATGGAAGCTTAGACCTGCCGCGACGTCATCTCGCATTCGTTGATATCCCGGATGCAAGTGTGCGATTGCGGCGAACGCGTTGAGCATGTCTGCCCACTTAACGGCACGAATCTCTACCTCGCTGAATACTTGCTCGCCAACAAGCTGCTTCTGTACCAAGGCTTCGAACGCCAAAGTCGCTTCTGGTGAGGTATCCTGCCGGCCGCCGACAAGAAGGAGGACAAGTGGCAAGTCTTTTGCGAGAGGCTCTGTTTTGGCAACTGCGAGTATCTCTTGCGCTACCTGCGGCGAATATTGCTGGTCCATCTGGTCCCAACGCTTCGCTTCGACGACAACCAATGCACTCTCGGTTACGAGAACTACATCGGGCTCTACGAATCCGCCATTGAGTTCCAAGCGTGGCCAAAACTCAATAGATTCGATGCGCCCGAACGGACGAACATCTGCAGGTAAGAGGGCAGCCCAGAACGCTGAGAGCGCGTCGTCGGTGAGATAAGACACTCGCTCGAAGACGAGGGAGGTCAAGAGGTCCTCGGAGCCGGTGGCATTGGAAAGCAGATGAGCCATTCCCTCTAACCCCGAGCCTCTTCGCTTTCCCTGCAATATTGCGGTCAACATGTGGTGTCTCGCGCATTAGCGCTTGTTAGTTTCTTGTTCGGTAAAGGGGGCCGGCATTTTGTTCTGGGCCGAACACGCCGCAGCGTTGACTTTACCATCTCAAATCATTCTGGTGTTCGACCCGAGTAGTCACGAAAAGGCGACGTAAAGCTTCGCTGGGTTGTCGAGTGTGATACGAACGAGGAACCACACACGGGCCAGCTCCTGCGACAGAAATATAAACACGTCGCACTAAATGCTCTGTTACGGCGCCTCGCGGCACGTAACGGCACGTGTTGGCAACAAACGCCCTCCCGTGTCCCAGAAAACCATTTCTTTGGGACCACAACCTTGAAACTGCTTGACCTTGACGAACTTGCTGCGCTTCTTGGACGCAGCCCCGAGACCATCAAAAAAGACTTGCGCCGCAATCCAGCGGCCGTGCCGCCGCGCCTGCATATTCCCGGTACACGTCTGCTGCGCTGGCGCGAATGTGATGTCGAGGCGTGGCTTGCGGAACACGTGGTCGGGGGTTCCCGATGAAGACGCTCACCGAGTTCAAAATGAACATCCGGGCGATGCTATCCACGTCACCTCCTGAGCTCGACCATGTCTTGCCTGGATTGCTGGCGGGTTCGGTCGGTGTCATTGCAGCGCCCGGCGGAACGGGCAAAAGCATGCTCCTTACGCAACTCGCGCTGGCAATCGCCGCTGGAGGGCCGTTTGTCGGCGGTGCTCTGGAGGGGTGTTCGGTATCGGCGCCGCGCAAGGTCGTTACTTTCTTTGCAGAAGAAACCACGGCGGTAATGCATCACCGTCTTCACGGGTCGGTTAGGCAGTTGTTTGCCGATATGCAAGCGGATAACCGTGACGACCGTTTGACCATCGTTGACCGCCTGGCTGAGAACCTCTTTATGTATCCGCTGGGAGGAGAGGGGCGACTCGTCTCTATGTCCGGTGACGCTATGCGCGGGGATGGCTTTCGCGAGTTGCTTGCCTGTTGTGAGGGCGCGCGACTAATTGTGGGGGACCCGCTGCGCCGATTCCACGACGGCGACGAAAACGATAGTGGTCGTATGACCAACGTAATAGAAGGATTCCAATCTCTCGCCAAGAGAACGGGAGCTGCAGTCCTGCTTGCGCATCATACAAACCGCAATTCGACATTGAGTGGGACCGGAGACCAGGCATCAGCATCACGTGGGTCGTCGGCTCTAACCGATGGCGTGAGATGGCAAGCGAATCTGTCTAGCTTGTCCGACTCATTTGCCGAGACACTTGGAATAACGAAGGAAGAACGCCCACAATTCATTAGACTCGATATCTCGAAGGCCAACTATGTACAGTCGCCATCACCCGTCGTCTTGCGAAGGGTTCCGGACACGGGGGCGTTGGTTCGATGGTCCAACGAGAAGTCAGGGTCAGCTGGCGCGGGATGCGGACGAACGTCGAGGAAGCAGCGATGAGCGAATGGAGCAAGTTCGTTGAAATTCGCCTGGTCCGCTACGATACGGCTCTTGCGTATTCAGGCGCGTTTTGCTCCTTACCAAATAATGCGCGGCCAAAGCTCGATATCTCTCACGAGTTCGGTGGAGTAACGTGGAATTGGCGCGGCCCAGACATGCTTGGGATTCCGGAGCAGAGCCTTCTGCTTGTGCTGCTTGAGCTGGCGCAAGAGCAATCGAATGCATCGGAACATGGTGCTAGAGTTGCTGCGATGGAGGATGAGTTGTATCCGAGTAACGAGTCACAGAGACCTCCGCTCGCCAGCATCAATGTGAGCTTTGCGGAACTCGGTCGGAGGCTCGGACGAAAGGAGGACGGAGGCAGCGCATCCCGCCAGATTCGTAAAGAACTCGAGCGCCTATGCGAGGTGACGGTCTGGCGTCGCGAGGTCGAGGGCAAGCAGATGTCCTCGCGATTGTTGGCCTGGCGTCGAAGCGACAGCGCTGGTGTGGACGTCGTCCTCAATTGGCGACTCGCCGAAACGTTGTTCGGTGGTCAGTACTCGCCTGTGTCGTTGGGGCAGCGCCTTCTCCTTTCGACCGACTGTGCGAGAGCGTTACATTGTAGTCTGTCCGTTTACATTCGGCCCGGCTGCTCCATGCAGTTCAAGCTCGATACCTTGGCTACGTTTGTGTGGCTAGATGACGAAGTCGCCGACGGTACTCGTCGGAGGCGCCGGCAGGCAATCCGCGACGCATTGGAGCAGCTCGTAGCCGTCAGAGGCTGGACGGTCAAGCAACTGCCCAACACTCCGGGCACTGTGCGAATTGTGCGATGGTCAGAAGACTGGGAACCCAAAGCACGCAGCAGAGTCGGTACGGTTCGCGCTAAAGCTGGCCGAGGTCCAGATGGACATAAAGACGACCTTTCGCGTCCTCCGGGCAAGCCTGCTCCTAATGCAGCGGTGGACATCTCCGCGCTGTGTGTCTGAAACGCCGAAGCAAAAGGAACGCGCCAGTTATTGACGCGTGCTGTCGAGATAGGGGGCGTTCACGTTATGCCGGGGCATTTCGTGAACGGAGGTCGGCATTTGATGAACAGGGCCGAGCGGCGAAAGGCCTACCTCGCAAGGCTTTGCGAGACTTTTGACATCGTCACTCTACTCTTTCTAAAGAAAGAGTATTTCGGATTAAAGGGGCTGGCAACCTCCGACGCCAGTTCACCTTTGCGCCGCGGTTAATTAGGGGGCATCTGGCGAAATGGCTGGAAGGCAAGCCCTGCAAGACTGTGCAGGAAAACAGCCCTTCAGATAACCGCTTCTTCCGAAAAGGACTCGTTTATAAAACCAGAAGGAGAGGAAAGTAAGCTCCTTAACCTCGCCCCGACGCGGCGCTCGCGACAGGCGGCCTTGCACAGGTGAAAGAGGTGCCGGTAGGTCAGAGGGAAGCATGCAGCGCGAGACCTCGGGCAAGACCTGACGCTAATTGTCAGTGCGATTGCGGACTGCGGCAGGGGAGAGCGCTGCTCTCCCGAAAACCAGTTTCCGTACCCGTCGGGAGTTGGCACTTTGGTCTCTGACGATACGGCGGTCAAGGGGCGGCGCGTTGCGCCGCACAGGGCAGGGCGCGGCGCGCTCGACGGCTTGATGCGTCGCGCAACTGTTATACCTAGGCTTCAGGCGTGTCGGCGGAGTAACACCTACAATCCACCCGTCGACCTGAGCCACAGCACGTTCGGACGCAGTCGGCGGAGGGTGCAACGCCGATTGCAAGCGCCCGTCTAGGTCGGCAAGCCGCAGCCATACTGCGACGGCGTAGGCGTCGTACTGGTCGCCAGTCATGTTCTCCGGCACGACAAGACCGCGTCTCCACATGGACGGATAGGCCTCGACAATCGCAAAGCGGCCTGGCGGAATGTCCCATTGGTAGGACGGCCAGAAGCGGACCTTGTCACAGAGCTGGCAGAGCAGGAAGAGCAGGCACCGGATACCGGAATGTTTCACTTCGCGTCGAAGTGAAACATGGACTTCGCCTGGCGGGGCTCTTCAGTTATGCGTCGCCGTCTGGGGTCTCGCTGCCGGGCGCTGGTTTTGCCGGTGAGGCTGCGCACACCACCCATGGGAGCGGTCGTCGTGCAGGGTAACCATGCCAGCCGCTTTTCGGCGCTATATGCATATCGACTATTCAGGCGCGAAGACGGCCCAGTTACTGGACCCCTAAACTGAGGAGTTTTATGAGCCGCGCCGCTCCGATAGTTCAAATTGATGATGGCGCTGCTAGGTTGTGGTATCCAAAGGGCCTATAGCCCAGCACTCACGCCCCCTCCTTCTTTGGCGCGCGGGACTTTTGCCAAAGTCTTTGGCCCTCAATACGGATGCCGCAAACTACCTATGCTCCGGCGGTCATATAACGTACGCGGGCGGGGCGCATGGCGTACAGCCCGACTGCGGCCTTTTTAATTTGATGAGAATGTCCTGTTTTCTCTATTATTCGGGGTGCAGTGTCTAAAGCTTTGCTTACGACAAGGGGTCACGCCTGTCACGGACCGGACGGGTGCTCCTTGTGGCAGTGACAATAAAAACGAATTGATTTCGGGAATTCAAACCACATGCTTCTCTTCGCACCAGGCTCGCGTGCCGTCATCCGTGACGAGGAATGGCTTATTCGCCGTGTCGACCCCACGACCGACGGCGGCTCGATGTTGACTTGCGACGGCGTCTCCGCGCTGGTTCAAGGTCGGTCAGCGCTGTTTCTGACCGAACTGGAAGACACAATCAAGGTCCTCGACCCAGCGGAAACCGAACTGGTGCCCGACACTAGCCCCACGTACAACGCCACCGTCCTGTACCTCGAAAGCCTGCGCCGCCGTGGCGTGGCGAACGACGCGCGCATCCATCTCGGTCACCGCGGCGTGATGAACGTTGTGCCGTATCAGCTCGACCCTGCGCTGCAGGCGCTGAATCAACCGCGCTCGCGCATTCTGATTGCCGACGCGGTCGGTCTTGGTAAGACGCTGGAAGCAGGAATTCTTACAACCGAGCTGATTCAGCGCGGGCGTGGCAAGCGCATCCTCGTCGTCACGCAGAAGGCGATGCTGACGCAATTTCAAAAGGAATGGTGGAGTCGCTTCACGATTCCTCTGGTCCGTCTCGATTCGGTGGGCCTTGCCCGCGTGCGCAACCGGATTCCAACAAACCATAACCCGTTCAATTACTTCGACCGCAGCATCATCTCCGTCGATACGCTCAAGAGCAATCTCGAGTATCGAAATTATCTTGAGAATGCGTGGTGGGACATCATCGTCATTGACGAATGCCATAACGTGGCCGCTCGGGCCGGAGAAGGCGGCCTGTCTCGTCGTGCGCGCCTGGCGCGGCTGCTGTCAAGCCGCTCAGATACGCTTATCCTCCTGTCTGCGACACCTCATGATGGCTCGGCTCGAAGCTTTGCGTCGCTAATGAGCCTGCTGGACCCGACAGCCATCCCCGACCCGGATAACTACACGCCAGAGGATTTCCGCAGCAAGGGCCTGGTTATCCGTCGGTTCAAGAAGGACATCAAGGACCAGGTGCAATCGGATTTCCAAGAGCGCAGGACCCTTCGCTTGCGCCAGAATGCCAGTGCAGAGGAGGAGGCTGCGTACCGTGCGCTGCTCGAAGTGCCTTTCACGCAGGGCGGCCAGAGGAACGGGGGGCGCCAGCAGGAACTGCAGCGCGTGGGCATGCAGAAGGCGCTCTTCTCGAGTCCCGCGGCGGCCCTTAAATCGACTGACAGGCGTGTTGCGGTGTTGCGGAATAAGTCAGGTCCTACGCCCGAAGAATTGTCCGAGGTGGAAGGTCTTGAAGTCCTGGCTGATGCGCTCAAGGTGCTTGTCAATGACTCTACGGCGCGCAGCTTCAGCAAGTACCAGCGGCTGCTCGAACAGTTGCGCTCAGACGAGTTCGGTTGGCAGCCGCGTAACGCCGATGACCGTCTGGTCATCTTCTCCGAGCGTATCGACACGCTGGAGTGGCTGCAAAGGCAGCTTGCGATTGACCTCGAGCTCAAGTCGAATCAGCTTGCCGTATTGCATGGCGGCTTGCCCGATACCGACCAGCAGTCTCTGGTTGAGCGCTTTGGTCGCAAGGAGGACTCGCTGCGTGTGTTGCTGTGTTCCGACGTCGCGAGCGAAGGCCTGAACCTGCATTACTTCTGCCATCGCCTCGTGCACTTCGACCTACCTTGGTCGCTGATGGTGTTCCAGCAGCGCAATGGTCGCGTAGACCGATATGGGCAGAAGCATCAGCCGAACATCCTCTATCTGTTTACCGAAACAGTGAACGAAAAAATTCGTGGTGACCTGCGCATTCTTGAAATCTTGCAGGCCAAGGATGACCAGGCATACCAGAATCTCGGTGACCCATCGGCGTTTCTCAACGTTTTCGACCCGGATAAAGAGGAGGCAAAGGTCGCCGATTTCATGGCGGATGGAATGCAACCCGAGGAAGTTGAAGCTCAGCTCGACCAGAATGCCGCAAACGACGGCGTCGACGAAGACGGTGGCGATTGGTTGATGCAGCTCTTTGGTGGTGGTACGGACAGCGAAGACGGTCGCGCAGACAAAACGCCGCCCGCGCTTGCCTGTAGCAGTCTCGACCAGATTGACGACCGTGCATCGCTGTTTGAGAGTGACTACCACTACGCGAATACTGCCCTTACGCAGCTCAATCAGGGGCAGACATTGTGCGACTGGACCTCGCACGACGAGGAACAGGTCATCGCGTTGACCGCTCCGCGCGACCTTCAGGAACGTCTACGTCAACTCCCTCGTGAAGTGCAAGCCGACAACGACCATTACACGCTCTGCGCCAGCGCGAAGCGTATGATGGACGCGATTGAAATCGCCCGTCAGGCGCGCTCAGAAGAAGAAACGTGGCCGCAGCAGCACTACCTATGGCCGCAGCATCCCATCATGGAGTGGCTCGGTGACCGGGTGCTCACGCACTTCGGTCGTCACAAGGCGCCGTTGCTGCAAAGCCACAAGGTCGCGCCTGATGAACAGGCGTTCATTCTGATGAGCCTGATTCCAAACCGAAAAGGCCAGCCGCTGCTGGTCGATTGGCAGGTAGCCAGCCGCAACGGCGACGGCGCGTTCGCGTTGGAATCGTTCGATGCTTTTATCGAACGCGCGGGCATCCGCGCGGGTGGGCTGCCAAACCGTGGAGAAACGCTCTCGCTGCAGGTAGTCCAAGCGAAGATGCAGCAAGCGCTGCCACTGGCGGTGAAACACATGCACGAGTTCATGGTGGAACGTCAGCAGACCTTCTCCGCCGACATGCAGGCGAGGCTGAAGGACACCCTTGCCGAGCTGGAGCGCCTCCAAAGGCGCCAGATGGAACAGCTTGCACTGAACCTGGAAAAGCAGCTCGAAACCGTCAAGCAAGGCCGCTTCGAGCGGCGTAGCCAGCAAATCCACAAAGTATTTGATGACTACCGCCGCTGGGTGGAGGACACCCTGACCACTGAACCGCGCCCCTGGATTCAGGTACTGGCCGGTGTGTGCCATCCCGAAGCTGCCGGAGTCTAACTATGCCCGTACTCGACGCCGTACAGACTTTTGCTGGTATCAGCAACGAAAACGAGTTCTACAGCCACACGTACCTGACCGCGGTATTCAAGGACGACATCAGGGACCTTCTGGCCGACTGGGATGCCGAGGAGACACAGCACCCTGGCGATGAGGCTCACCGCGCTCCATACAAACGGCTGCAGGGCTGGGCGCAGCGCTGGTTTGCCCTACGGGGTCAGGTTGCGCGTGGCCGTGATGAATATGAGCGCTGGCAGCTTTTCATGGAGCTGCAGACTGGCCTGATGCAGGCGCTCGGCTATCGCCAGCCGCCGCGCACGCTCACGTTGCACGAGTTCGTCAACGGATTACCAGTGCCAGTCTGGGATGTACAGAGCGCGCGCCTCGCCATAATTCCAGCCTACCATCCCGGCGCCGAAGACGACGACCTCCTCGACCACCAACTCACTACGTTCCATTACGGAGGTGAGCCTGTGCCCGCCGAATTGCGTGGGGAGACTGGGGCGGTGATGCTGTCCGACGCCGTATTCGGCGCCGACAATCCGCCCCGCTATGTGTTGCTGGTCGGTCTTGATGAGTGGTTGCTGCTTGACCGTTACAAGTGGCCGAATAACCGCGCTCTGCGATTCAATTGGGCCGACATTCTCGACCGCAAGGACGCGGACACGCTCAAAGCTTGTGCGGCGCTGCTGCATCAGGATTGCCTTGCCCCCGGCGAGGGCAGTAGTTTGCTTGAGAGTTTGGATAGCAATGCACACAAGCATGCGTTCGGCGTCAGCGAGGACCTCAAATTCGCATTGCGTGAGGCCATCGAAATCTTTGGCAATGAGGCCGCACGCCAGCTCGATGAACTCGCTACGGGCAGCAAGAAGAGCATTTACTCCGGCGCCTACAAGCTCGAAGCCGGTGCGCTGAGTCTCGAATGCCTGCGTCTCGTGTACCGGTTGCTCTTTATGTTTTACATTGAAGCTCGACCCGAGCTGGGCTATGTGCCAATCCAGAAGAGCGAGGTCTACCTCAAGGGCTATAGCCTCGAAAGCCTGCGCGACCTCGAGATGCAGCCACTCGCCACTCAACACGCGCGCGAGGGCAGATACTTTGACCTGACGCTGCGGCGCCTGTTCAGGCTGGTCGCCCATGGCTGCGGCGTGGAGAATCAGCATCATTTGCACGACGTAGCCCAAGGTGCGATGGACGTTTTTGCACTGGCACCGCTCGACAGTCGCCTGTTCGACGACAGTGCGATGCCACTGCTTGATAAGGTGCAGTTTCCGAATGAGGTGTGGCAGCGCGTCATCCGTCTGCTATCGCTCAGCAAGGCGCAGGGAAAGGGTCGTCGCCTTGGTCGCGTCAGTTACCAGATGCTTTCCATCAATCAGCTGGGGGCGGTTTACGAGGCGCTGCTCAGCTACCGCGGCTTTTTCGCCGAAGAAGACCTGTACGAAGTCAAACCCGCGCCGAAGAACGCGGGCGCGGCGACAAGTGGCGATGACGAAGACGGCGATGCTGGCGACGGAGACGACAGCGCTAGCCGCCGCGCGCGCGCGAGCGATTCCGCAGCCGACAAGCTCGAAAACGCATGGTTCGTGCCGCATGGCCGCATCGACGAATACCGCGACGACGAAAAGGTCTACGACGTCGACGACAACGGCCGTCGCAGGCTGCGCATGTACCCGAAGGGCTCATTCATTTACCGGCTGGCCGGCCGCGACCGGCAGAAGAGCGCGAGCTATTACACGCCCCAAGTGCTTACGCAGTGCCTCGTAAAATATGCGCTCAAGGAGTTGCTGAGCAGCACCCGCGTGAAATGCGCCGACGATATGCTGACGCTTACGATATGCGAACCCGCAATGGGAAGCGCGGCGTTTCTGAATGAGGCTGTCAATCAACTGGCGGAAGCCTACCTGGAGCGCAAACAAGCGGAACTCAGGCAACGCATTCCTCACGACGTGTACCCGCGGGAACTGCAGAAGGTTCGAATGTATATGGCGGACCGCAACGCGTTCGGTGTTGACCTGAACCCCGTCGCGGTTGAGCTCGCCGAGGTGTCCATCTGGCTGAACGCCATTTACGGCGGTGAGGACGCGGAAGGGAAGCCGTTGCCAGCGCGTGTGCCCTGGTTCGGTTACCAGCTCTTTACTGGCAATAGTCTCATCGGCGCGCGTCATCGAGTGTTCAAAGCCACCGCGTTGCTCAAGGGCGCCAAGCCTGCGTGGCACGAAGAGCCGCCGCGTCGAGCGACTGCGACGGACCCGCGGCAGCCGGATGAAATATGGCACTTCCTGTTGCCGGACCCGGGCATGGTGAACTTCACCGATAAGGACGCGAAAAAACTTTACGCGGAACACTTCAAGCACCTTCAGGCTTGGCGTAAAGGTTTCACTGCACCGCTGGCGGACTTCGAGATTGCTCGCCTGCAGCAGCTCAGTGCACGGGTGGACGAACTCTGGGCGGAGCATACCGAGGCGCTTACGCGTGACCGCAATCGTACCGAGGACGCGCTGGATGTGTGGCCGCACAGAGACCGTGCGCAACGACCTGGTGCCGGCCATATCAGCCGAGCCGAGAAAGACAGAATTCGCCGTGAGGGCTTACTGAACGAGGACGGCGACCTTGCCACGCCGTTTCGACGTCTAAAGCTGGTGATGGACTACTGGTGTGCGCTGTGGTTCTGGCCCGTTACTGAATCCGCGCAATTGCCGAACCGCGAACAGTGGTGGATGGAAATTGGAGCAATCCTCGAAGGCAACGTAGTGGACGTGGTCCCGCAATATGGCCTCGACCTGCAACCCGTCGAACCCGAACTACCGCAAGCGCTTGTGCCAGAGGTTCAGGGCAGCCTGATTGGTTTCCAGACCCAGCTGTCTCTGACTAAATTGGCAGACCCACCGGAATTGCATGACAAGCTAGGCCAGTTGCGTATCAGCAAGCTGAGACAGTACTTCCCACGTGTGGCCATGGTCGAAGCGATTGCCGATGCGCGTCGCTTCATGCACTGGGAACTGTGCTTCGCAGATGTACTGTTGAGTAGGGGGGGCTTCGACCTGATTCTCGGTAATCCGCCTTGGATTAAAGTGGAGTGGAACGAGGCCGGCATCCTAGGCGAGAAAAATCCTCTGTTCGCTATCCGAAAGCTCGGTGCCAGCGATTTAGCTAAGCTGCGCGGCGAGGCCTTTTCTGAGTTCTCCGGCCTGCAGACCGCGTGGACCGAGGAATTGCAAGAAGCGGAAGGTACTCAAAGTTTTTTGAGTTCAGTACAGAACTACTCGCTGCTCAAGGGCGTCCAGACTAATCTGTACAAATGCTTTATGCCGCTTGCTTGGCGTCTCACCAGTGCATCGGGTGTGACCGGGCTGCTGCATCCTGAAGGGCCATACGACGACCCCGAAGGCGGCACACTGCGCGAAGCCATATATAGGCGATTGCGGTTTCATTTTCAGTTTCAGAATCAGAAGATGTTGTTCCCAATCGCTCATCGGGAAAAATACAGCATCAACATTTACGGGCCGCCATTGCAACACCCATCTTTCGACACTATTGCTAACCTTTTTGTGCCGAACACCGTAGATGCCTGTTACCAGCATGACGGGATGGGATTGCCTGGAGGTATTAAGAACGAAGAAGGCCAATGGAACACAGCCGGACACCACCACCGCATTGTCCGCGTCGACGAGCAGGGACTGCAAGTGTTCGCTCGACTTTATGACGAGCCGGGCACGTCAGCCCGCCGCGCCAGACTACCGTCGTTGCACGCCTCAAGTCTCAACTCGGTCCTCCTCAAGCTTGCTTCTGTCAAGCGCCGGCTTTCGGACTTGCATGACGTGTCAATAGTGAACGAGATGTGGCATGAAACTCGTCAGCAGGCCGACGGAACAATAGGTCGGCGCTTGCCGACTGATACCGCGTTTCCTAAGTCGTCCGATGACTGGGTTCTTTCCGGCCCTCATTTCTTCTTGGCTAACCCGTTCAACAAGACTCCGCGCCAGGTGTCTACCGAGAAGGGCCACTACGACGTTATCGACCTCGAAACCTTGCCGAGCGATTACCTCCCTAGAACAAACTTTTGGCCGAAATCGGACAGGAATTCGTACTTCCTCGGAGTCCCCCGGGTGGGCTGGATGGAAGACACCAGCAGTGTGAAGAGGGCGTCCACCGACTATTTCAGACACGTACACAGGCGGGCAATTGGAAGCTCGTCAGAGCGGAGTGCTATTTGTGCACTGGTGCCACCAGGTGTGGGACATATCGACAGCTGTGTATCTATCGTATTCCGAAGCTATTCAGAATTAACCGCATTTTCTGGTGCAATGGCGTCGCTGCCGTTTGACTTTTTTGTCAAGAGCACCGGAAAAGGTGATATGCGCGGGGAACTTGTAGGTAGATTGCCATTCTTGGGCTGGATTCCGGAAGTCGCTTCTCGTTATCTGGTCCTTAATTGCCTAGCGGACCACTATGGTCCTCTATGGGAGCAGACATACGACGTGACCTTTTCTGAGCAACGCTGGAGTCAGCCAGATAATCGGCGCTTGCCACAGAATCATTGGACCGCACTTACCAGCACATGGACACGCGATTGCGCGTTGCGTAGCGACTACGGCCGCCGCATGGCACTCGTGGAGATGGACGTTCTAGTGGCGCAGGCACTCGGTTTGACGCTCAACGAACTTCTTCTTATCTATCGTGTGCAATTCCCCGTGATGCAGGGCTATGAGCGTGACACCTGGTACGACATCAACGGCCGTATTGTATTCACGAACAGCAAAGGCTTGATTGGCGTCGGCCTGCCGCGCAAGGGTACCCGTAACGGGCCGAAAGCGCGCATCGCGACTCCAGACGGCAAGTCGCGCGAAGGCAATTTAGGTTGGGAGGACCTCTGGGACTACGCTGAAGCGGAGGCTAGCGACAGCGAGGAAGTTGTCAAGGCCGGCGGCAAAGCGAAGGTTCCTGACGGAACCGTCATTACGCAATGGGTAACCGATGACACACTTCCGGGAGGCCCGCGCACCGTAGAACGCACCTATATAGCACCCTTCGCCCGAGCCAATAGGGAAGACGACTATCACACAGCGTGGGCGGCGTTTGCGTTAAGGTCAATGGTTGAGCATGACTAACTGTTTCGGCCCAAACTGACACCGCGATAGAAAACCCAATAGGACGAAGCGAAAAATGCTGCCTTCGCTGCTCGCAAAAGACATTCAGACTGGCCTGAAGCAGTTCCTCATATCGGCGTATGAACCGGCCGATTCATTCACCCACGGCCTGATGAGCCGCTTTGTCGAGGGTGAGGACAACTGGTTGAAGGGCCCCTATGTGCAGATTGGACTGCCCTTCAGCACCGGCACGGCCGGCCACAAATTCTTTACCACCTTCAAAACGCAGTACGAGGGATTCACCCATCAGGAGAGGGCGTGGGAGCGGCTATCCAGTGACCGCAAGGCGCTGAGCGCGTTGGTCGCAACCGGTACCGGCAGCGGCAAAACGGAGTGCTTTTTATACCCGGTGCTCGACCACTGTGCACGTGCCCGCGCGGCGGGTGAGGCTGGCATTAAGGCACTGGTCATCTACCCGATGAATGCACTGGCTTCTGACCAGGCACGCCGTATCGCGGAACTGGTGGCCAAGGTGCCCGCCTTCGCAGGTTTGCGTGTCGGTCTGTACGTCGGCGGCCAGATGGCATCTCCCGGTCAGGGGACCGTGATGACGCCCAATAGTGTCATTACCGACCGCGAAACGCTTCGCAAAAATCCGCCGGACATCTTGCTGACCAACTACAAGATGCTCGACTACCTGATGCTGCGTCCAAAGGACCGGCAGCTATGGGCATCCAACACACCGACCACGTTGCGCTATGTGGTGGTCGATGAACTGCACACCTTCGACGGTGCCCAAGGAACGGACCTTGCGCTGCTGCTGCGCCGCCTGCGTGCGCGGCTCCGAATGCCGGAGAATCATCTCATATGCGCGGGCACATCGGCGACGCTTGGCGGCACATCGGATACCAGTCCGCTGCGGCAGTACGCAGAAGAAGTATTCGGCGTGGCTTTTCCGGAAGACTCGGTCATCACCGAAAGCCGCCAGTCGATGGACGATTTCCTCGGTGACTCGACTGTCGATTACATGTTTGCCTATCATCCGGATGTGATTGACAGTCTCGACCCAACGCACTATACCAGTCCCGAGGAAGCCGTGGCGGCCTGGTTTCCGCTGTTTTTCATGGGCGCTGCCGAGCTGCCGGATGTGGGCAACACCGAATGGCGCGAGAAACTCGGGACGCTGCTCAAGTGCCACCAGCTGTTCGTCAACCTGCTCAGACTCGCCAAAGACGGAACTGTTGGTTACCGGGACCTGACTGAAGCTTTCGCGCGTAGCATGCCGGCGGCGAGCGGCGACGATGTTGCCAAGGTTACCGACGCGTTACTCGTGCTTGTTGCATGGGCGCGCCGGGAGCACAACCAACCACTGGTCACGCTTCGCACCCAGCTCTGGATACGGGAGCTGCGTCGCATGGTCGGCAAGCTCAGTACCGTGAAGGAGGAAGTCCAACTGCGTAGCGAGCGTGATTTGCCGGGCGAGCGTGATGGCGTCTATTTGCCTATGGTGCAATGCAGCCAGTGCCGCACCACAGGGTGGCTGAAGCGCCCCGGGTTTTCCGGAGACTCCACTTCTTGAGAAAATGGAGCTATGGAAAACACGAAGAAGAAGTCCCCGAGGTACTCGCCGGAAGTTCGTGAGCGGGCTGTGCGAATGGTACTGGAACA
>NZ_JAYMRT010000020.1:0-108258 GCF_038900515.1 Burkholderia sp. JPY481 | reverse complement strand
CACCGGACACAGGCCTGAGCATGAAGAGGAGAAGAAGCGCATCGCGAAGCTGGTGTGGTGGGACGAGGTGGCGGCGGGCGTCCCTGGCTTCCCCGGATCGGATGTGTATCACATCAATCCGATCGGGTTGGTGGGGAATTTTATCAATACGCAATCATGTGGTTGTATCAACTATGATGCGATTTGGGTGCCTCACCCGGCGCCGGCATATAAAGATAATCAAATCGTGAGTTGGAGTCACTATCGACTCCCAATTGATATCTCGCCGGGTCGAATTGCCGGTAATAGCCGAAGGGGCGGAGATGCATCAAAAATATCTCAAATTAAGGTCATAAATCTTTTGGTTCAAAAAGGTCGTCAGTATCGCTTGAGCAGGGACGATATTGCGATGGTTTTGGCAATGACTCGTCACGAATCTGGCTTCAATCCAGATGCTGCCGCAGGAACGACTTCCGCTTCAGGATTGGGTCAATTTGTTGACCGAACAGCAAGTGCCTATGGAATCGATACAAACAGTCAGCGTTTCGATGCAGAACAAGGTGCTGATGCGATGGTGAGGCATTATTTGGAAAATAAGCGACTTGCGATTGCCGCCGGGGCCATTGGCAGAAATGTTTTTGTGATGACCTACGCGTATCACCATGATGGCCCCAGTCTGGCTTATGGTGGAAAGGAAATTTCGGAGGCCCATGTTATGCCAGTATTTGATCTTATCCTGAATAACATATGCTCTAACGTGGCGGACCGAGGTAGCCAATGAAAGCAATGCTGATAATTCTTGCGATGGTCTGTGCAAACTGTTTTGCATCCGCTTCCGAACCTCTTGCATCCGTGGAGAGTCAAGACCTTGGGCCGGTCCCTGAAGTAATTCGCTCAGCCATCGAATCAGACATCTCCTTCAGACCTTATGGGTCGCTGAATTGCAAAATGCAAGGGAAAAAAATTCCACTGTCATCGGATAGTTCGGTATCTACGTGGTTTGTCACGACTAGTCAGGCTTGTGGATGGGGGGCGGCACTGGGTCCCATATGGCTAGTGAAAAAAACGTCAACAGGCAATCCGTCACTCATGCTTTCGACTGGTGGCTATAGTGTGGCGATTGCCGGGAAATCACGCGGAGGCTTTGTCGGCATTTACATTGATTTCGGAACTGCCGAGGAGAGTGTTCGTAAGCGTTACTTTTTTGACGGAGAGAAATACGTAACGAGCACCAACTAACCAGTTGGAGTGCTTTCTTGCGGCGGAGATTGCGACGCAAAACAAACGGCTGAATATCGCTTATGCGAATGTCGTTAAAATCTCGCACCCGAGGATGAAACATATTTCGACAAGGTGCAGCACGAATGAATCACGTGGCGCGCGATGACAACTATACTTTTTCTCGCAGAACATGTGTCATGCTCTTTCGGTACTACGCGGGGAGCGAGCCTCGATTTCATGTTGCGGCGTTAGCAGCTGATTAAAACGATGAAGAAATTGCTTTTTTCTCCTTTGTGTCTTCTTGGGTAATTGCCTTTTCGGGCCCTTGTTGCGCAGCCCGGGTGGTGCCTTTTTGTGATCGGCAAACGCTAGAGGTGCTTTCGAGGGTTGATGCGATATGCGCGACCACCACTCATCCCCCTCAAGCCTCCAACGCCGCCCGCGCACACAACTCATCAGTCACGAGCCCCGACAACCACCCACCCTTGAGCACCGCGATCAACGCCTCACGCTTGCGCTGTCCGCCCGCAAACCCGATGGTCGGCCGGCGTGGCGGCGCGTCGAGCGCGATGCTCGTCACGCGCCGGCCGGTCGGCGATTCGACGTGCGCGCCGGCCGCATCGATCGGCAGGCCCAGCATTTCCGCGACCGCGCCGTTGTGCATCAACTCCTTCACCTCGCCTTCCGTGATAAAGCCGTCCTCGTGCAACGGACAGGTCATGCCGATGTTGCCGATGCCGACGAACGCGACGTCGGCCTGCGCGGACAGTGACTCGACGATCCGATAAAGACGGTGATTGCACCACTGCGCGCGCTCGGCCTCGCTGTCGGCGAGCAGCGGCGCGGGCAGCAGGAAATGCTTGCCACCGGTCTTTTCAGAAATGTGCAGCGCGACGTCGTAGCGGTTCGAGGAGCCGTCCTGCGCGATCGCGCCGACCATCGATACCAAGCGGTGCTGCGGACGGTCCAGCTGCGCGATCTGATCGACCGCGGCTTTCAGCGTGCGCCCGCTGCTGACCGCGACGACCATCGGCTTTTCCGCGGTCAGATAACGCTCCATCACCTGCGCGCCGGCCACCGCGAGCTTGCGGTCGAGTTCCTCGGGTGTATCGCCGTCGATCGGCACGACCTCGCACATGCTGAGGCCGTAGCGCTTCGACAGCTGATCGGCGAGCGACAGACAATCGGCGAGCTTGTGATCGACCCGCACGCGGATCAGGTTCTTTTCGACGGCGAATGCGACGAGCCGCTGCGCGACTGGCCGCGACACCTGCAGCTTCTCGGCGATTTCGTTCTGGGTGTTGCCCGCGACGTAGTAAAGCCACGCGGCGCGCGTGGCAAGATCGAGTTTTTCTGTGGACCTGGGCACGATGAGATTTCGCTTGAAGTGTGCCGATGATAGCGGCCGGCGGCGCGTCTGTCGCGCAGGCCGGCCGCGGATGACGCTCAGGCGAGCGGTGCCCGCGCGGGATCGAACAGCGGCCGTACGTGGCGATACAGCGCGCGATACGCTTCGAGGCGCGTGCGCAATTCCGCGTGGCGACGCGGATTCGGCGTGAACTCCTTTTCGACGGGCGGCTTGGTCAGCACGGTGGCCGGCTCGCCACCTGCCGCGAGCCAGCCGAGACGCGCCGCGCCCAGCGCCGCGCCGGTTTCGCCGCCGCCATGCTTGACGGTGACGGTGTCGAGCGCATCGGCGAGCAACTGGGCCCAGTAATCGCTGCGTGCGCCGCCGCCGAGCAGCGACAGCACCTTCGCTTCGGTGCCGGCCGCGCGCAGCGCGTCGAGGCCGTCGGTCAGCGCGAGCGTCACGCCTTCGAGCACCGCGTAGCCCAGCAGCGCGCGGTCGGTGGCGTGAGTCATGCCGAAGAACACGCCTTGAGCGTAGGGGTCGTTGTGCGGCGTGCGCTCGCCAGACAGATACGGCAAAAAGAGCGGCGCGGTGGTCAAGGCCTCGGCGGGCAGCGCCTCGATTTCGGCGAGCAGCGTCGGCTCGTCGGTCGACGTGAGCTTGCAGACCCAGCGCAAACAACTCGCCGCCGACAGCACCACGCTCATCTGATGCCAGCGATCCGGGATCGCATGACAGAACGCGTGCACGGCGGAGGCCGGGTTCGGCCGGAAGCTGTCGCCGACCACGCACAGCACGCCCGACGTACCCAGCGATACGAAGCCGTCGCCCGGTTGCGTCGCGCCGATGCCGATCGCGCTGGTCGCATTGTCGCCGCCGCCGGCCGCGACGATCACGTCGTCGCGCAGGCCGAATTCGCGCGCGAGTTCCGGCAGCAGCGTGCCGGCCGGCGCGCTGCCTTCGCGCAGCGCCGGCATCTGCGCGCGCGTCATGTTGCAGGCTGCGAGCAGCGAATCCGACCAATCGCGTTTCGCGACGTCGAGCCACAGCGTGCCGGCCGCGTCCGACGGATCGGACACCTTGCCGCCCGTCAGTTGCAGCCGCAGATAGTCTTTCGGCAGCAGCACGCAGGCGGTTTTCGCGAAGATCTCCGGTTCGTGACGCGCGACCCACAGCAGCTTCGGCGCGGTGAAACCGGGCATCGCCAGATTGCCGGCGACGCTGTGTAGATCCGGCGCGCGCTCGGTCAGCTCCGCGCATTCCTTGTCGCTGCGCATGTCGTTCCACAGGATCGCGGGCCGCAGCACGCGATTCTCCGCATCGAGCAGCACCGCGCCGTGCATCTGCCCTGAAAGGCCGATGCCGCGAATCTGCGCGAACTCGTCGGGATGACGCGCGCGCAACCCGGCGAGCGCGCTGCGCGTGCCCGCCCACCAGTCTTCGGGATTCTGCTCGGCCCAGCGCTGGTGCGGACGCGAAACGGTGAACGGCGAGCCTGCGGTGCCGATCACGCGGCCATCGGAGGCGAGCAGCAGAACTTTCACTTCGGACGTGCCGAGGTCGATGCCTAGGTACATGGGAGCGAAACCTTCGTCGTTGGAGATGCGCTACTTTATCCGCACATCGCGCGCGCTGTCATGCGCATTAAGCCTGGCTCGTCAAGCCGCGCCGCGTTTCGCGAGCCATGCGTCGACACGCGCGAGCGCGCCCGCGAGCGCCGCTTCGAGTTCGGGCGTCTGCGCCATGCCGCCCCACAGCAGCCGGTCGGCCGCGAATGCGCGCAGCGGGTCGGGCGCCGTGAAAAAGCCGTGCGCGACGCGCTCGTCCATCACGCCGTCCTGATACGCATAGAGCAGCTTGCCCGTGTGCCAGCGCTCCAGAAAGCGGAAGAACAACGCGGGCAGCATCGCGGTCGCCGCCGGCGTAACGCCGCGCTCGAAGCATTCCGCGAGTGTCGGCGCGATGAAGCCGGGCAGCTTCGAGAAGCCATCGGCGGCGACGCGCTGGTTCGTATCGAGAATATGCGGATTGCTGAAGCGCTCGAGCACGACGTCGCGATAGCGTTCTAGATCGAGCGGGCTCGGTGTCAGAGACGGGATCACGTCCTCGGTCACGTAGTCGTACGCGAACTGGCGGATATCGGCGTCGAGCGTGCCCTCATGGATGTAGTTCAGGCCGACCAGCGTGCCCGCCCACGCGATGCAGCTATGCGTCGCGTTGAGAATGCGGATCTTCGCTTCCTCGTACGGCAGCACCGAATCGACGAGTTCCGCGCCGACCTTCTCCCAGGCCGGCCGTCCCGCGATGAAGCGGTCTTCGATCACCCACTGGATGAACGCTTCGCCCATCACCGGACTCGCGTCGTCGACGCCGGTCGCGGCCTTCACGCGCTCGCGCACGTCGGGCGTCGGACGCGGCGTGATGCGATCGACCATCGAGCACGGGCACGAGGTGTTGTCATCGAACCATTGCGCGAGTTCGTTCGCACCGCGTCGTTCGAGAAACTCGCTCATGCCCGCATGAAAGCGCTCGCCGTTGCTGCGCAGGTTGTCGCAGGTCTGCAGCGTGACAGGGCCCGCGCCGCGTTTCACGCGCGCGTCGAGAATCGCCGCGAGCGCGCCGTAGATCGTCTTGTGGCCGCCGGCGAGGTCGGCGGCGAGATCGGGGTTCGCGGTGTCGAGCCGGTCGTGTTCGTCGAGGTAGTAGCCGCCTTCGGTCACGGTGAACGCGATGATCTTGCAGGCCGGGTTGGAGCCCGCTTCGATCAGCCCGTCGAGGCTTTCGCTCCACGGCAATACGCGCTCGATCGAGCGGATCGTCTCGTACGCGCGCTGGCCTTGCGGCGTGACCGTTTCGAGCGTGTAGACGCCGTTCTGCGCGGCGAGTGCTTCGAGCACCGGGTTCATGTCGCCGCGAATATTGCCGACGGTCAGCGACCAGTGCGGCTCGCTGGCCGCGCTCGCTTCGTTCAGCCGATGCAGATACCACGCCTGATGCGCGCGATGAAACGATCCCGCGCCGATGTGCAGGATCACGTGTGCGGCCGCGCCGCTGCCTTGCCCGCTGTTCATGTCGTGTCTCCGGTGTCGGCCAGAGTTAGCGCTTCAGCGCTTGCTCTGGTCCCATGCAACGTAGTTGCAAACGTCCACCGCGCTCGTGGCGCGGGTTTTTGTGCGTTCAGAGCATTTGCTCTGTATGTGAGCGAATGATCGTACCCGGCGAAACGAAAGTCAAGGCAACGGAACTGGGTTTTGATGGCGCAGCGCGGCATGCGGGCTGCGGCAGCGTCGGGCGTCCGAAGGGTCGAAAACGCGCTGGGCCTCGCATATTGCATTGCATCAAATTTGACCTTGCGCGCGTCGGGATTAACCCCAGTGCAAAAAAGTATCGGTCCGCGGTTTCTTTTTAAGTGGTCGCCAACGCGTTTGGCGGTTACTTTTCGCTTTACAAGATCAAGATCGGCGGCGCCTCACCCGTGCCGCTCCATGGAGGCAGACAGTGCAACCTGATCTCGAAATCGTGGCCGTACGTCACGACGAGTCGTTCAAAGTGTGGTCGCATGGCTATCCGTATCGCACGGTGCGCTGGCACTTTCATCCGGAGTACGAGATCCATCTGATCGTCGCGACGACCGGCAAGATGTTCGTCGGCGATCACATCGGCAGCTTCGCGCCCGGCAATCTCGTGCTGATGGGGCCGAACCTGCCGCACAACTGGGTCAGCGACGTGCCCGAAGGCGAGAGCGTCGCGCAGCGCAATCTGGTCGTGCAGTTCGGCCAGGAGTTCGTATCGAACTGTCTCGAGAGTTTCCCGGAATGGCGGCAGGTCGAGGCGCTGCTCGCCGACGCGCGTCGCGGCCTGTCGTTCGGTCATGAGACCTCGGCGCAAATCAAGCCGCTCTTTCTCGAACTGCTCGCGGCGCGCGGACTGCGCCGGCTCGTGCTGTTCATGTCGATGCTCGAGATCCTGATGAACGCGTCGGACCGCGACACGCTCGCGAGTCCCGCGTATCAGGCCGACCCGACCAGCTTCGCGGCAACCCGCATCAATCATGTGCTCGCGTATATCGGCAAGAACCTCTCGAACGAATTGCGCGAGTCGGAGCTTGCGCAACTCGCCGGCCAGAGCGTCAGCGCTTTTTCGCGTTATTTCCGCCGCCATACCGGGCTGCCTTTCGTGCAGTACGTGAACCGCATGCGCATCAATCTCGCGTGCCAGTTGCTGACCGACGGCGAACTGAGCGTGACCGACATCTGCTTCAAGGCGGGCTTCAATAACCTGTCGAATTTCAACCGGCAGTTCCTCGCGATGAAGGGCATGGCGCCATCGACGTTCCGCCGTTATCAGCAACTCAACGATGCGAGCCGCGACGCTTCCGAGCAGGCGGCCGCGCGTGGCCGGGGCATCGACAACGCGCCGGCGATCGTGCTCGCGCCGGGCTTGCCGCGTAGCGGCGTCGCGTATCCGGTCACCTAGTGCCCGCCCGGTAGTCCGCTGTTTTTGTCCACTCGCGTTTCAACACGCATCGATCGCGCTGTGCACCCACAGCGCGAGGGGGCGTGCTCACTTCAAAAAATGGAGACAACCATGAAGCCGTCTACTCTTTCGCTCAATCCTTCGATGATGGTCGCGCGGCGCGTCGCCGCGCTCGCGTTCGGCTTGTCGCTCGCCGCCGTGTCGGCTGCGCAGACCGCGCAGGCCGCGCCGCTGAAAATCGGCATGACGTTCCAGGAACTCAACAACCCGTACTTCGTGACGATGCAAAAAGCGCTGAACGACGCGGCCGCGTCGACCGGCGCGACGGTCGTCGTCACCGACGCGCATCACGACGTCAGCAAGCAGGTCAGCGACGTCGAAGACATGCTGCAAAAGAAGATCGACATCCTGCTCGTCAATCCGACCGACTCGACCGGCATCCAGTCGGCGGTCACGTCGGCGAAGAAGGCGGGCGTCGTCGTGGTCGCGGTCGATGCGAACGCGAACGGTCCGGTCGATTCGTTCGTCGGCTCGAAGAACTACGACGCGGGCGTGATGGCTTGCGACTACCTCGCGAAGTCGATCGGCGGCAGCGGCGAAGTGGCGATTCTCGACGGCATTCCGGTCGTGCCGATTCTCGAACGCGTGCGGGGCTGCAAGGCGGCGCTGGCGAAATCGCCGGGCGTGAAGCTCGTCGATACGCAGAACGGCAAGCAGGAACGCGCGACCGCGCTGTCCGTCACCGAGAACATGATCCAGGCGCATCCGAACCTGAAGGGCGTGTTCAGCGTGAATGACGGCGGCTCGATGGGTGCGCTGTCGGCGATCGAATCGTCGGGCAAGGACATCAAGCTGACGAGCGTCGACGGTGCGCCTGAAGCGATCGCCGCGATCCAGAAGCCGAATTCGAAATTCGTCGAGACGTCGGCGCAATTCCCGGCCGATCAGGTGCGCATCGCGCTCGGCATCGCGCTCGCGAAGAAGTGGGGCGCCAATGTGCCGAAAGCGATTCCGGTCGACGTGAAAATGATCGACAGGAGCAACGCGAAGGGCTTCAGCTGGTAATGCAAACGCAGGCCGCCGCGCGTGACGATCATGCGCGGCGGTGCGCGGCAGAGGAACACGCGATGGACACGATTCTGAAGCTCGACAACATCAGCAAGAGCTTTCCCGGTGTGAAGGCGCTGCAAGGCATTCACCTCGAGATCGCGCGCGGCGAGATTCACGCGCTGCTCGGCGAGAACGGCGCGGGCAAGTCGACGCTGATGAAAATTCTGTGCGGCATCTATCAGCCGGACGAAGGCACGATCACGCTCGACGGCGAGCAACGCCACTTCGCGAACTATCACGACGCGGTGGCCGCAGGTGTCGGTATCGTGTTTCAGGAATTCAGCCTGATTCCGTATCTGAACGCGGTGGAGAACATGTTTCTCGGCCGTGAAATGCGCAACCGCTTCGGCCTGCTCGAACGCGCCAGGATGCGGCGCGCGGCGGCCGCGATATTTCAGCGGCTTGGCGTCGAGATCGATCTGTCGGTGCCGATCCGGGAACTGTCCGTTGCGCAGCAGCAGTTCGTCGAAATCGGCAAGGCGTTGTCGCTCGATGCGCGCGTGCTGATCCTCGACGAACCGACCGCGACGCTGACGCCGGCCGAAGCAGCGCTTCTGTTCACGATCATGCGCGAACTGAAGCAGCAGGGCGTCGCGATGATCTTCATCTCGCACCACCTCGAAGAGATTTTCGAGGTGTGCGACCGCATCACGGTGCTGCGCGACGGCCAGTACGTCGGCATGACCGAGGTCGTGCAATCCGACGTGAGCCGGCTCGTGCAGATGATGGTGGGACGCCGCATCGAAAGCAGCTTTCCGCCGAAGCCGGCGCCGCGCGCCGATGCGAAGGTCGTGCTCGACGTCGTGCGCCTGCAGTTGTTCAAAGACAGCCCCGAGTTGAGCTTCACGCTGCGCGAAGGCGAGATTCTCGGCTTCGCGGGGCTCGTCGGCTCGGGGCGCACCGAGACCGCGCTCGCGGTGATCGGCGCGGAGCGCGCGTACGTGAAGGAAATTCGCGTGAACGGCACGGCCGCGAAGCTTGCAGATCCGGCCGATGCGCTGCGCGCGGGCGTCGGCATTCTGCCCGAGAGCCGCAAGACGGAAGGGCTCATTACGGACTTCTCGATCAAGCAGAACATCTCGATCAACAACCTCGGCAAGTACCGCTCGCTGCGTTTCTTCATCGACCAGCGCAGCGAGGCACGCGCGACCGCCGACATCATGAAGCGCGTCGGCGTGAAGGCGCCGACGATGCACACCGAAGTCGCGACGCTGTCGGGCGGCAATCAGCAGAAGGTCGTGATCGCGCGCTGGCTCAATCACCACACCAACATCCTGATCTTCGACGAACCGACTCGCGGCATCGACGTCGGCGCGAAGGCCGAAATCTATCTGCTGATGCGCGAACTGACCTCGCGCGGCTACTCGATCATCATGATCTCGTCCGAGTTGCCGGAGATCGTGGGTATGTGCGACCGCGTCGCCGTGTTCCGGCAGGGCCGCATCGAAGCGCTGCTCGAAGGCGACGCGATCGAATCGAATGCCGTGATGACCTATGCGACCGCCGGTTCGCTTGGAGCTTCTCATGAACATGCCTAATCCTTCCTCTTCGCCGAAAACCTCGACCGTCAGCAGCGACACGCCGGGCGCGCCGGTGCGCTTCACGTGGGCCGCGCTGAAACGCTCGACGCTGTTCTATCCGTTCATCGGCCTGCTGGTGGTCTGCATCGTGATGGTGTTCGCGAGCGACAGCTTTCTGTCGGCCGCGAACATCGAGAACGTGCTGCGCCAGGTGTCGATCAACGCGATCATCGCGGTCGGCATGACCTGCGTAATCCTGACGGGCGGCATCGATCTGTCGGTCGGCTCGGTGATGGCGCTCGCGGGCACGCTGTCGGCCGGGCTGATGGTCGCGGGCATGAATGCGGTGGCCGCGCTGGCGGTCGGGCTCGCGGTCGGTCTCGGCTTCGGCGCGGCCAACGGTTTCTTCGTCGCGTTCGCCGGTATGCCGCCGATCATCGTCACGCTCGCGACGATGGGTATCGCCCGCGGCCTCGCGCTGATCTACACCGGCGGCTACCCGATCGACGGTCTGCCCGACTGGGTCAGCTTCTTCGGCAGCGGCAAGATACTCGGCATCCAGGCGCCCGTCGTGATCATGGCGGTGATCTATGTGATCGCGTGGGTGCTGCTCGAACGGATGCCGTTCGGCCGCTACGTGTATGCAATCGGCGGCAACGAGCAGGCGACGCGCTTGTCCGGCGTGCGTGTCGCGCGCGTGAAGATGATCGTCTACACGCTCGTCGGCTTGACGTCCGCGTTCGCCGCGATCGTGCTGACCGCGCGTCTGATGAGCGGCCAGCCGAACGCGGGCGTTGGCTTCGAACTCGACGCAATCGCCGCCGTCGTGATGGGCGGCACATCTATCTCCGGTGGACGCGGCTCGATCATCGGCACGCTGATCGGCGCGCTGTTACTCGGTGTGCTGAATAACGGCCTGAACATGGTCGGCGTCAATCCATACGTGCAGAACGTGATCAAGGGCGGAATCATTCTGCTCGCGATCTATATCAGCCGCGACCGCAGAAAGTAACGCTCACTTCCCCACATCCCTCTTATCGCAGGACCATGCAATGACGACTCCATCCGACCAGCAGAACATGACCGCCATCGTCTGTCATGCACCGAAAGACTATCGCGTCGAGCAGGTGCAGAAGCCACGCGCCCGCGCGCACGAACTCGTGATCCGCATCGCCGCGTGCGGCATCTGCGCGAGCGACTGCAAATGCCATTCGGGCGCGAAGATGTTCTGGGGCGGCCCGAGCCCGTGGGTCAAGGCGCCGGTGATTCCGGGCCACGAGTTCTTCGGCTATGTCGAGGAACTGGGCGAGGGCGCGGCCGAGCACTTCGGCGTGCAAAAAGGCGAGCGCGTGATCGCCGAGCAGATCGTGCCGTGCGGCAAGTGCCGCTACTGCAAATCCGGCCAGTACTGGATGTGCGAAGTGCACAACATCTTCGGCTTTCAGCGCGAGGTCGCGGACGGCGGCATGGCGGAGTACATGCGAATTCCGCCGACCGCGATCGTCCACAAGATTCCCGACGGCATCTCGCTCGAAGACGCCGCGATCATCGAGCCGCTCGCCTGCGCGATTCACACGGTCAATCGCGGCGATCTGCAACTCGACGACGTCGTCGTGATCGCGGGCGCGGGGCCGCTCGGTCTGATGATGACGCAGGTCGCGCATCTGAAGACGCCGAAGAAGCTCGTCGTGATCGATCTCGTCGAAGAGCGGCTCGCGCTCGCGCGCGAATATGGCGCGGACGTGACGATCAATCCTCAGAAGGACGACGCGCTCGCGATCATTCGTTCACTGACTGACGGCTACGGTTGCGACGTCTATATTGAAACGACCGGCGCGCCGATCGGCGTGAACCAGGGGATGGACCTGATCCGCAAGCTCGGACGCTTCGTCGAATTTTCGGTGTTCGGCGCGGATACGACACTCGATTGGTCGGTGATCGGCGATCGCAAGGAGCTCGATGTGCGCGGCGCGCATCTTGGACCCTATTGCTATCCGATCGCGATCGATCTGCTCGCGCGTGGACTCGTTACGTCGAAGGGCATCGTCACGCACGGCTTTTCGTTGGAAGAATGGGACGAAGCGATCAGGATCGCGAACTCGCTCGACTCGATCAAGGTGCTGATGAAGCCGCGCGCGTAAATCGCGTGCGTGGCTTTTCAACGGAGACTCTATGAACTACGTCATCGGCGTCGATATCGGCACGCAGAGCACGAAGGCGTTGCTGGTCGACCAGCACGGTGCGATCGTCGCGCAGCATGCGTCGAGCTATCAACCCGACACGCCGAAGCCGTTGTGGGCCGAGCAGTGGCCCGCAGTGTGGCTTAAGGCCGTGGTCGAATGCGTGGCCGCGTGCGTCGGCGATGCGAAGGCGGCCGGCATCGCGCCGCGTGCGATCAAGGCGCTGTGCGTGAGCAGCCTGTACGGCGGCTCGGGCATCCCGGTCGACAACGACATGCGGCCGCTCGCGCCGTGCCTGATCTGGATGGACCGGCGCGCGACCGCAGAGGTCGACTGGGTGCGCGAGAACGTCGATCTCGAGCGGCTCTATTCGATCACCGGTAATGGGGTGGACAGCTACTACGGCTACACGAAGATGCTGTGGCTGCGCGAGAACGAGCCGGACGTGTGGGCGCATACGCGCTATTTCCTGCCGCCGAACGCGTACGTGATCTACATGCTGACCGGCGAGGTCGCCGTTGATCACAGCTCGGCTGGCAATATCGGCGGCGTCTACGATATCGCGCGGCGCGACTGGTCGGACGAAGCGCTCGATATGCTCGGCATTCCCGCGACGATGATGCCGGAGCGGCTCGTCGAATCGTCGGAGGTGGTGGGCGGCTTGTTGTCGCAATGGACCGCGCAGCTCGGACTGGAAGCGGGCACGGCGATCGTCGCGGGCGGCGTCGATGCGGCGATGGCGACGTTCGCGGCCGGCGTCACGCGCGCGGGACAGCACGTCGCGATGATCGGCACCAGCATGTGCTGGGGTTACATCAATCAGCGTGTCGACGCGCGACACGGTTTGGTCAGCATGCCGCACGTTTTCAACGGGCAGCACGATATCTACGTATTCGGCGGCGCGATTACCGCGGGCGCGTCGGTCAGCTGGTATCGCGAGCAGTTCTGTCAGGCGGAGATCGAGACCGCGCGCGCGACACCGCATGGCGATCCGCATCGGCTGCTCGAAGAAGCGGCCGCGCAAGTGCCGGCCGGCGCCGACGGCGTGCTGTTCCTGCCGTATCTGATGGGCGAGCGAAGTCCGGTGTGGGATGCGAAGGCGAGTGGCGCGTTCGTCGGGTTGTCGCTGTTTCATACGCGCGCGCATCTGTATCGCGCGGTGCTCGAAGGGGTGTCGTTCGCGCTGAAGCACAACATCGAGGCGGGGCGCAAAGGCGCGCAATCGCTCGACGACAAGTTGATCGTCGTGGGCGGCGCCGCGCATTCGGACCTGTGGATGCAGATCATCGCCGATGTCACCGGCTATCCGGTCTACACGATCGAGCAGGACGTCGAAGCCGCGATGGGCGCGGCGTTGCTCGCCGCGGTCGGCGTCGGCCTCGTGTCGCGCGAAGCGGCGCAAGACGGCTGGGTCACGCTGATCGAGCGCGCGCAGCCCGACGCACGGCGCATGGCGTTATACGAGCAGCGCTTCGGCGTGTACGTGGATCTCTATCCGGCGTTGAAGCCGGTCATGCATCGCTTGCAATCATCATGAACGCTACTTTCGATTTTTCCGGTCGCTCGATTCTGGTGACGGGCGCCTCCAGCGGCATCGGCCGCGCGACGGTCGAGGCGCTGTGCGCGAGCGGCGCATCGGTCGTCGCGGCCGCGCGCAACGTGAACGAGCTCGCGCGGCTCGCCGAGGAAACCGGCTGCGAGCCGTTGCAGCTCGACGTCAGCGACGAAGCCGCGATCGACGAAGCATTCGCGTCGCTCGAACCGTTCGACGGTCTCGTCAATTGCGCGGGCATCGCGTTGCTCGAACGCGCGGTGGATACCACGGCCGCGAGCTTCGATCGCGTGATGGCGGTGAATACGCGCGGCGCGGTGCTGGTCGCGAAGCACGTCGCGCGTGGCATGCTCGACGCGGGTCGCGCGGGCAGCATCGTCAACGTGTCGAGCCAGGCCGCGCTCGTCGCGCTCGACGATCATCTGAGCTATTCGGCGTCGAAGGCGGCGCTCGATGCGGTCACGCGCGCGTTGTGCATCGAGCTGGGGCCGCACGGGATTCGCGTGAATAGCGTGAACCCGACGATCACGCTGACGCCGATGGCGGTGCTGGCGTGGAGCGATCCTGTCAAACGCGATCCTGCGTTGCAGGCGATTCCGCTCAGGCGCTTTGCTGAGTCCGCCGAGGTCGCGGCGCCGATCCTGTTTTTGTTGAGCGATGCGGCGTCGATGGTTAGCGGGGTGTGTTTGCCGATTGATGGTGGGTATACCGCGCGCTAGGGGGTGTCAAGCGCCGTCGGTTGCCTGGTGAAATGAAAGTAGACGGAAGCCCCGCCAGACGGCGGGGCCGTCCGGCGGGCGGAAGTGCAGGCTACTCACTCAGAAGAAGACGTTTAAGCCCATCAAGAAAAGATTCGGCGGTGCGACCCCACAGCGTCGGAACGAACTGGCTGCCGAATTCCTCTTCGAAGGCAGCGCCGAGATTTCCAGCGTGATCTCTCTTGAACCGATCTATGTCGGCCACCTTTGCGTTAATCATTTCTGGCGTGCATCCGCTTGCACAAGCCCGCACCAACTCTTCAATTGTGTTTCCCCAGTAGTCGGAAGCCTCATTGAAGTAGACACCGATCAATTGATCCAGATCGTCGTATGTCATGTATCGCCGTCCAGTGCGAGGAAAATCAGGCTACTCGCTCAGGAGAAGACTCTTAAGTTTGTCGAGAAAAGCCTCGGTGGTTTGCTCCCACACAGTCGGATCGCACTGGTAGCCAAAATTTTCCTCAAACGCGGCGTCGAGATTCCCAGCATGATCGCTCTTGAATCGGTCTATCTCGGCCACCGTCGCATTAATCTCTTCCGGTGTGCACTCGCATGTAAAAGACAAGACCAATTCCTCGATTGTGTTGCCAAAAAGGTCGAAGTCTTCATGGAAGCGGCCACAAATCAATTGATACAAATTTTCGTATCTCATATATCAATATCCATGTGAAATTCAGCCTTCGATCATAGCCGTGAGAATGTAGTATGGCATCCCGTTGTACGTCCCGTACTTCAAGATGACCTTCACTTTACTGCTGTCCACTAGGGTGTCAGTCTTCTGGGTCAATACATAGCCTACTTTTCTTCCAACATCCTTCTCGAGCGTCAGAGTTCGTTTTGATGTTGTTGTCCATTTTCGGATCTTTGAGGCATTTGCAAGCATCGTTTCTGATATGGCCCACTCCGCCTCCTGAAGATTTGCGAAAGACGATACTTCAGTTCTTTTCGGCTCCAGCCTGAGCCTCTCCCGCAACTGCGCCTCAGTCCTCCCGACATGTTTCAAAAGCGTATGTCCACCAATCCGGCTTCCCGCCTTCGCCTCATGCATGTTCAGCCTGATCCGGCCCATCGTGACACGCGCAGCGCGCGCCGCCTTGATCGAGCCAGCAAATCCGAACGGCACGGCGATATCGAGGGACAGGCCGATATTGTTCGCCATGTCAGGGCTCGCCCGCATCGCTTCAGCGAGTTTCGTCGCGCCCCGCTGGGTCAGCGTGGCGGTGTCCCGACCAGTCCAGACCTGCCGCAGGCCAGCCGCCGCCGAGTCCGAGCCATGTACCCCGAACACGACACACCCGGCTTTGCTCGCCATCGTCGGATCTGGCAAAGCGCACAGCACACCTGCGCCGACCATTTCCAGCACGCCGCCGACGACCTGTAACCCGCCCCAAAGCCGGTTGGAAAGCATCTCCGCCTGACTGATCGACTGCCGGGACAGCACGGCCGCGAGTTGCGGGGCACTCAGTACAACCTTCACTCCTTCGGCGTTATCGACACCGGGCATATCGAAACCCTCTGATGTTTTTTATGGGGTTCCGATGCTGGCATGCTGACCATCTCTCAAGATTCGGAGAACTCCGAACTTTCCTCAGCCCGATGAACGGTGCCTGTTCTGCAACGAGCGGGAACAACCGCGGCATCATGCTTGCCGTGATTTCCGGTCATTCCCTGTCTGACACGCGCCAACCGTTACAACATCGTCCGCACATGCCACAACTCGGGGAACAGCACGACATCGAGCATCTTGCGCAGATACGGCGCGCCGCTGGTGCCGCCGGTGCCCTGCTTGAAGCCGATGATGCGCTCGACGGTCGTCACGTGGCGGAAGCGCCATTGGCGGAACGCATCCTCGAGATCGACGAGTTCTTCCGCCATCTCGTACAGCTCCCAATGCTCCGACGGATTGCGATACACCTCGAGCCACGCGGATTCCACCGACGCATCATGTTCGGTCGGCCTGGTCCAGTCGCGTTCGAGCCGCGCGGGCGAAATCTTGAAGCCGCGACGCGCAAGCAGCCGCACCACTTCGTCGTAGAACGACGGCGCTTCGAGCGATGCCTTCACTTGCTCGTACACGTCGGCGCGATGCGCGTGCGGCTTCAGCATCTGCTCGTTCTTGTTGCCGAGCAGGAATTCGATCTGCCGATACTGATACGACTGGAAGCCCGACGAACTGCCGAGGTACGGCCGCATCGCCGTGTATTCAGACGGCGTCATCGTCGCGAGCACACTCCACGCCTGCACCAGTTGCTCCATGATCCGCGACACGCGTGCGAGCATCTTGAACGCGGGCGGCAGCTCATCGCGATGCACGGCCGCGAGCGCCGCGCGCAACTCGTACAACGCGAGCTTCATCCAAAGCTCGCTCGTCTGATGCTGGATGATGAACAGCATCTCGTTGTGATCCGGCGACAACGGATGCTGCGCGTCCAGCACCGTGCCGAGCGACAGATAGTCGCCGTAGCTCATCGACTCCGAGAAGTCGAGCTGCGCGTCGTGCCAGCCGCTATCGGCCGTGCTCGCGGAGGCGGTCGTGGCACTAGCGGCCGGCGCCCAAGCCGTCCGCCCGTGCCCGAACGGGCAGCCTTGTGCCGCCGGTTCTTCTGGCAAGCCCGGCGTGTGCATGTGATCGGTCATTCTGTCGTCCTCAGGTAACGGCGCCGCGCTGGGCGAATTCAGGAGCTTTCCAGGCCTCGCGGGTGAGCACGTCGCGCAAGGTTTCGACGGCGTCCCATACGTCGACGAAGCGCGTGTACAGCGGCGTGAATCCAAAGCGCAGCACGTGCGGCTCGCGATAGTCGCCGATCACGCCACGCGCGATCAGCGCCTGCATCACCTCGTAGCCGTGCGGATGTTCGAAGCTCGCATGCGAGCCGCGCTGCGCGTGCTCGCGCGGCGTCACGAGCTTCAGTGGAAATTCGCTGCAACGCGTCTCGACCAGTTCGATGAACAGATCGGTCAGCGCGAGCGACTTCTCGCGAACCGCCTGCATGTTGGTTTGCAGGAACACGTCGAGCCCGCATTCGACGAGCGCCATCGACACCATCGGCTGCGTGCCGCACAGGAAGCGGCCCACGCCGTCGTCGGGCTGATACGTCGGATTCATCTCGAACGGCGCGCGATGCCCCCACCAGCCCGACAGCGGTTGCGCGAACTCGTTCTGGTGGCGCTTGGGCACCCACACGAACGCGGGCGAACCGGGGCCGCCGTTCAGATACTTGTAGGTGCAGCCGACCGCGTAGTCGGCGCCGGCGCCGTTCAGATCGACCGGCACCGCGCCCGCCGAATGCGCGAGGTCCCATAGCGCGAGCGCGCCCCTGTCGTGAATCAGCTTCGTCAGCGCGGCCATGTCGTGCATGTAGCCGGTGCGATAGTTCACGTGGGTGATCATCGCGATCGCGGTGTCCGCGCCGATCGCGTCGGGCAGCTCGGACGGATCGTCGACGAGGCGCAGCTCGTAGCCGCGATCGAGCTGCTCGATCAAACCCTGCGCGATATACAGATCGCTCGGGAAGTTCGAGCGCTCGGACACGATCACGCGACGCTGCGGATCGCGCGCATTCGCAAGCCGCAGCGCGGCCGACAGCAGCTTGAACAGGTTGATCGAGATCGTGTCGGTGATCACGACTTCGTCTTGGGCCGCGCCGATCAACGGCGCGAGCTTGTTGCCGAGCCGGCGCGGCAGCACGAACCAGCCGGATTTGTTCCAGCTGCGGATCAGCCCTTCGCCCCATTCGGCGGCGATCACGGTTTGCGCGCGCTGCGCCGCGGCGGCCGGCGGTACGCCGAGCGAGTTGCCGTCGAGATAGATGGTCGTCGGCGACAGCGCGAACTGGTCGCGCAGCGCTGCGAGCGGGTCGGCGCTGTCGAGCGCCACGGCTTCGTCACGATGGTTCATGGTGGTTCGAGGGTTGGGTTGTCGGGTTGTTGGCTCGCCGAGTCGCGTGGCTTAGCGAGAGCCGTGCAGTGCGCGCAGCACCGCGCGTACCGGGCTTGCGTCGAGCGTGGTCAGCTTGAGCGGCAGCGCGATCAGTTCGTAGTCGCCGGGTTCGACCGCGTCGAGCACGATGCCTTCGAGAATCGCCATCCGGTGCGCGCGAATGCGGTGATGCGCGTCCATCGTCTTCGATTCCTGGGGATCGAGCGATGGCGTATCGATGCCGATCAGCTTCACGCCGCGCGCGGCGAGCAGATCGACGGTCTCGGGCGCGACCGCGCAGAACGCGCTATCCCACTCGCGCGTTGGCGCATTTCTGTAAGTGCGCAGTAAGACTCGCGGCGGCAGATCGTCGAGCGAGCCGGTCAGGTGTTGTGGCGTCACAACAGGCGACGCGCCGATACAGTCGATCACTCTGCACAAACCGAGATACGCGTCGAGCGGCACGTCGCCGATCGCGGCGCCTTCGGCGTCGTAGTGCAGTGGCGCGTCGGTATGCGCGCCGGTGTGCGGCGACATCGTCAGACGCGCGACATTGACCGGCGAGCCAGCCTCCATGCGCCAGACGCGCTCGATGCCGACCGGCGTGTCGCCCGGCCAGACGGGCGTGGCGGGATCGACGGCGGGGGTGATGTCCCAGAGTGCTCGCATGACGGTTTCGACGGAAGGTGACTATCTCTAAATGATAGAGGTCAAGCCGTGAAATGTGATTGCGAAAAAATCTCCTAACCAGCCGTGTCTTGGAACATAATTTGAGCCAAACAGGAAAGGGAGACCGAATATGAACGCGATCTCGCTCGACGCCACCGATTGCCGTATCTTGACGGTGCTTCAGCAGGAAGGACGGATCAGCAATCTCGACTTGGCGGAGCGTATCTCGCTGTCGCCATCAGCCTGTCTGCGGCGCCTGCGTCTGCTGGAGGAGCAGGGCGTCATCGAACACTACCGCGCGTGTCTGAACCGCGAAGTTTTGGGGTTCGAGCTGGAAGCGTTCGTGCAGGTATCGATGCGCAACGACCAGCAGAACTGGCACGAGCGCTTTGCCGAGGCGTTGCGCGACTGGCCCGAAGTGGTCGGCGCGTTCGTCGTGACCGGCGAAACCCACTATCTGCTGCGCGTGCTCGCGCACAACCTCAAGCACTATTCGGATTTCGTGCTCAACCGCCTGTACAAGGCGCCGGGCGTGATGGACATCCGCTCGAACATCGTGCTCGAAACGCTGAAGGAAGACTCGGGCGTGCCGGTGTCACTGGTGAAGAAGAGCAGCGGGCACGGGGCCACGCATAGCGACCGTTGAGGCTGACGAGGGGCGCGCCATTTCCGGCGCGTCAGACCGATCCGCACTACCGGCGCGAGGGACGCGCCGCGCCGCTCAAAGCGGCTTCAGGCCGTGGAACTGTCCGCTCTGGAACACCAGCGGCAGCATGTCCGCGGCATTTTCGTGCACGCCGCAGCGCTCCACTTCACCGACGAAAATCACGTGGTCGCCTTCGTCGTAGCGGCTGCGGTTATGACATTCGAACCACGCGAGCGCGCCGTCGAGCACCGGCATCCCGCTGTCACCCGCCGCGTGCGATACCCCCTCGAAGCGGTCGCCCTTCACGGTCGCGAAGCGCTTGCACAGATCGAGCTGCGTCGAAGACAGCACGTTGATCACGTAGTGACTGTTGGCGCGGAACACCGGCATCGACGCCGAGCGCGTCGCGAGACTCCACAGCACGAGTGGCGGAGAGAGCGAAACCGAGTTGAACGAACTGGCCGTGATGCCGATCAACTGGCCGGACGCGGCGCGTGTCGTGATCACGGTGACGCCGGTCGCGAACTGGCTGAGCGCCTGTCTGAACGCGGACTGGTCGAAGTTGGGTGGGCTCGCGCTCTTCATCGGGGCAGGGTCCCCGGCGCGCGCCGTGTGAAAGACGGACTAAAGCGCGAATCGAGGCGCGGATAACAACGCGGATATGTGCGGCTGGCAGCGGATGTTTCGAAAGTCATGGTGAAAATCATCGATTTCCGCCAATTTTAACTGTAATCGCCGCGTGCGCCGCACGGCGTTGCGTACGGTGCGTGCTCCGGCGTCAGCTCGCTCACAGTCCAGCACGGACCGGCCGCAGTGTTTCGTGCGGACACGCCGATCGTCATGCCTCGTCTCGCCGCATTTTTCGCTTCGCTTCGCTGGGCATGCGATCGAGTGGGCGCGGCGCTTGCTGTTGTGCTGCATGGTTATTCACCCGTCGCGCGACGGCCTTTCTATACTCGATATCTGCACTGCGGGATTCGCGTGGAATTGCGCGACGCGTTGCAAGCGGCGCCGCGCGACGGGTGCATCGGTTGTGCCTTTTAGTCCGCGTTTTCGGCCATATATTCGGATGCGGTGGCAGACCCGGCGGCGCTACGCAGGCCGACTGCCGATCATTGTGTGGATCTGATCCTGGGGTGAAGCTTATGAACGAGACGGCAACGCTCGGCGGTGGATGTTTCTGGTGCCTCGAAGCGGTGTATCTGGACGTCGAGGGCGTCAATGCGGTGGAGTCGGGGTACGCGGGCGGTCATACGCGCCGTCCGAGCTACGAGCAGGTCTGCGACGGCGACACCGGTCACGCGGAAGTGGTCAAGGTCGACTTCGATCCGGCGAAGATCAGCTATCGCGAGATTCTCGACATCTTCTTCGCAATCCACGATCCGACCCAGGTGAACCGGCAGGGCAACGACGTCGGCACGCAATACCGCTCGGTGATCTTCACGCATTCCGATGCGCAGCGCGAAACCGCGCTGCAGGCGATTCGCGAGATCGGCGAACAGGGCATCTACGACGGCAAGATCGTGACCGAGGTGCTGCCGCTCGGCGACAATTACTGGCCTGCCGAGGCTTACCACCAGAACTATTTCGCGCAGCATCCGAATCAGGGCTACTGCTCGTTCGTGGTCGCACCGAAGGTCGCGAAATTCCGCCAGAAGTTCGCGCATCGGATCAAGGCGCGCTAACGGCGCAGCGCGAGGATCGGAGTCGGCAGCGGGCGGATACGCATGGCCGCCGGCTGCTGTTCGTCACTGCGGTTCCTGTGCCTGCGATCGCGCATCATCAGCGCCAGCGCCACTATTCCCGCGTCCCTGAGTGACACGCACACAGGCTTCGACGATCTCTTCGGCCAGCTTCACGCAGCTGAGCGGCGCCGATCCTTCCGCCTTGTTGTTGACCGCGATCACCACCGGCTGGCCGGCGAGCGCGTAGCGCGCGGCCAGTTCGGCGAGCGACGCGCGGGTCGCCGGGTCTTCGTCGACCAGCTGGTTGAACGGCTCGTACTTCGCTTTCGCCTGTTCGTATTTGAAGCCGCCGTGCAGGCTCCAGCGCACGATCAGCGGACCGGCCGGCTCGCCGTCGAGCAGCGCGAGCGCCGCGGCCTGGCGCAGCGGATCCGGCATCCGCGCATGAATGCCGACGCAGTAGCGCACGCCCGCCGTCTTCAGCATGCGGATGAAGCGTGGCGTGAGCAGGCTCGCGTCGCGAATCTCGACCGCATAGCAACTGCCGTCGGGCAGCCTCGGCAGCGCGCCGAAAAACTCTCCCAGACGCTCGATGAACACCGCCGGCTGCGCGAGCATCTGATCCGGCAGCGGCGAGAACTGGAACACCAGCGCGCCGGCCTTTGCACCGAGGCCTTCGACACAGGGCGTGACGAAATCGTCGATCGCCATCTGCGCGTTCAGGAAGCACGGGTTCATCGACACCGGCTCGCCGCGCTCGGCGCGCACGGTGGCGTCGGTGATCGTCATCGGCGCCTTGACGATGAAGCGGAAGTGCTCGGGCACCTGCTGCGCGTAGCGCAGGTATTCGGTGACCGTCAGCGCCTGGTAGAACGAGCGGTCGATGCTGACCGTCTTCAGCAGCGGATGCGCGCCGTACGCGCTCAAGCCCTCGCGCGACAGTTTGCTGTTGCTGTAGTTGTCGCCATAGACGATGCCGCTCCAGCCCGGGAACGACCATGTCGACGTGCCGAGATGGATCTGCGGCGGCAGTTGCGCCGCAAGCGCGAGCAATTCGGGCGACGGCGGCGCGGCGAGCACGTCGCGGCCGCGGCGTTTTTTCGGGGCGTCGGTGGCGGCGGGTGCGGAGGCTGGTTCAGCAGCGGGGCTGTCGGGCGCGGCGTCGTCTTCGAACAGCGACGCGGCGGCGTTTGCTTTTGCGGTTTTCGGCGCGCGCTTGCGCTCTGGCTGCGCGGCAGTGCTCGCGATGGAATCGGCCTCGCTCGTGGACATGGCCGGCGCTTCTGCCGCAGCCTCGACCGGCATCCCGAACAGATCGAACTGCTGCGTGGCGTCGTGCGCCGCATCGTCCGCGCTGCCGTTCTTGCCGTTCAACGGCTTTTCAATGTCACTCGTCCTGCTGTGGTCCATCAATGTCCGGCCTGCTGTTGATCAGAATTGCGCCGCGGCGCGCGCTTCATGCACGCCGCCGCGGCGCAACCGGTCACGGCACGGTCACAGCGGTTTTTCGTACATGTAGCGGCGCGACCACGGCAGGGTTTTCGCGCTGCGGCCGGCTTTGCGGCACACCACCTGGAAGATCGACACGTCGTCGTTTTCGAACGCATAGGCGCAGCCGGCCAGATACACGCGCCAGATGCGGAATTTTTCGTCGTCGACGAGCTTGCGCGCCTGATCCGCGTGGGCTTCGAAATTTTCCGCCCAGATGTCGAGCGTGTGCGCATAGTGACGGCGCAGGCTTTCGACGTCAATCGGTTCGAGTCCGCCGCGCTGCATCGATTCGAGCGCGAGGCTGATATGCGGCAGCTCGCCGTCCGGGAACACGTAGCGGTCGATGAACTCGCCGCCGCCGAGCGCGGTTTCGCCGCTATCGGCGTCGCTCGACGTGATGCCGTGGTTCATCGCGATGCCGTCGTCGGCGAGCAGATCGTGGATCTTCTGGAAATAGCCGGGCAGGTTCTTGCGGCCGACGTGCTCGAACATGCCGACGCTCGTGATGCGGTCGAACTGCCCCGGGATGTCGCGATAGTCCTGCAGGCGGATTTCGATCTGGTTCTCGAGCCCGGCCGCTTTGACGCGCGCGGTGGCGAGATCGAACTGGTTCTGCGACAGCGTGACGCCGACGCACTTCGCGCCGAACTTCTGCGCGGCGCGCAGCACGAGTGCACCCCAGCCGCAGCCGATGTCGAGCAGACGCTGGCCGGGCTGCAACTGGATTTTGGTCAGAATGTGATCGATTTTCTTCAGCTGCGCGGTCGCGAGGTCTTCGGTGCCGGTCTCGAAGTACGCGCACGAGTAGACCATGTTCTCGTCGAGCCACAGCTTGTAGAACTCGTTCGACACGTCGTAGTGGTACTGAATGGCTTTCTTATCCGACGTCTTCGAATGATTGAAGTAGCGCCGCACGCGCGCGAGCTTGCCGGCGCTCGTTACGGTACTGCGCGCGAGCTGATAGCCGATATTGATGATGTCCGACAGCTTGCCCTCGATGTCAATCTTGCCTTTGACATAGGCTTCGCCGAGATTGTCGAGGCTCGGTTCGAGCAGGTAGGGCAGCGCGGTTGCGCTCTTCACGTGTAGCGTGACCTGGGGCGCGGCGAACTGCCCGAAGTCGTGTTGCTGACCGTCCCACAGCACGAGGCGTGCGGGCAGGTTAGCTGTGCTTTTGACATCTTCAACCCACTGCGCCAGCTTTTTCTCCCAGAACATGTGATCTCTCCGTGTTCGTTGATTTAAAGCAAAGCTATGTGGATCGCGACAGCGTGCGGCGCATTCCGCGGGCCGCGCAACGCAATCCCGCCGACGCGCGCCGCTACGATGGCGGCGCGGCCGGCGTCATTCGTCCCATCATCGTCCGGTCAGGGTTGCAGGCGTGCGATCAGCCAGTTCGCGCTGTCTTCCGCGCGCGTATAAAGCAGACGATCGTGCAGCCGCGATGGCCGCCCCTGCCAGAATTCGATCGCGTCGGGCACCAGACGGTAGCCACCCCAGTGCGGCGGACGCGGAGGATTTTCGCCGTATTGCAGGCTGATTTCGCGTTCGCGTACTTCGAGCTGCGAGCGGCTTTCAATTACCTGACTCTGATTCGATGCCCATGCGCCGATCCGCGAGCCGAGCGGACGCGATGCGAAATACGCGTCACTTTCTGCCTCGCTCGTTTTGACGACGCGGCCCTCGATGCGCACCTGGCGTTCGAGTTCGATCCAGTGAAACAGCAGGCTCGCGTAGGGGTTCGCGCTCAGTTCGCGGCCCTTGCGGCTTTCGTAGTTGGTGAAGAACACGAAACCACGCTCGTCGACGCCCTTGATGAGCACGATGCGTGCCGAAGGCCGGCCGCGCGCGTCGACCGTGGCAAGCGTCATCGCATTCGGCTCGGGCAGCTTGGCGTCGATGGCCTGCTGGAACCACGTGTCGAATTGACGGAACGGATCGTGGTTGACGTCGGCAACGTCCAGTGAGCCTAGCGAGTAGTTTTTCCGAAGCTCGGCGAGTGAGATCATGTTCTTATGCGAACGCTACAGTGGGCCAAGTATAGCTAAGGCGCCGGGTTTTTGCGCGCGAGCGGATCAACGTATGGCGGCCGCATGTTGCGAGCGCCAGGCCTGCAACGTTGGGTCGCGGCTCGGGGTCCTGCGCGGCTGCCTTCACGTGTTAAGGCAAAATACGGGCTGCGCGCCAGATTGGCCAAAGCGAATTGCCAATGCGCCGCCGCCTGTTACTTTCCGCCTGTGTTTTCGAGCCCTGCCATCATGTCCAGCACCACCGCGCAATCCGATCTTACTACCAGCCTCGACGCGAACGAAACCGCCGACCGCGCCCGCCGGTTCGGCGGCATCGCCCGTCTGTATGGCGCGCCCGCGCTCGCCGCGTTCGAGGGTGCGCACGTCGCGGTGATCGGCATCGGCGGGGTGGGGTCGTGGGTCGCGGAGGCGCTTGCGCGCAGCGCGCTCGGCACGCTGACGCTGATCGATCTGGACAACGTCGCGGAAAGCAACACTAACCGGCAGATTCACGCGCTCGACGGCAACTACGGAAAACCGAAGGTCGAAGCGATGGCCGAGCGCATCAAGGCGATCAATCCGTACTGCGACGTGCGCCTGATCGAAGACTTCGTCGAGCCGGACAATTTCGCGGCGACGCTCGGCGGCGGTTTCGACTATGTGATCGACGCGATCGACAGCGTGCGCACGAAGACCGCGCTGATCGCGTGGTGCGTCGAGCGCAAGCAGCCGCTGATCACGGTCGGCGGGGCGGGCGGTCAGCTCGACCCGACGCGTATCCGCATCGACGATCTGGCGCTGACGATCCAGGACCCGCTGCTGTCGAAGGTGCGCGGGCAGTTGCGCAAGCAGCACGGCTTTCCGCGTGGGCCGAAAGCGAAGTTCAAGGTGAGCGCCGTGTATTCCGACGAGCCGCTGATCTATCCGGAAGCGGCCGTTTGCGATATCGATGAAGAAGCCGAGCACGTGAGCACGTCGCCCGGACATACGGGGCCGGTCGGCTTGAACTGCGCGGGGTTTGGATCGAGCGTGTGTGTGACCGCGAGCTTTGGTTTCGCGGCCGCGGCGTATGTGTTGCGGGAGCTGGCGAAGAAGGCGACGGTTTAGGTGACAGCCTGGGCGACGGTTTCAACCGCTCCGACCCAGGCCGCCATCGGGCAAAACATCGCAAACGATCAGTTCAACGAGGCGCTCAGCTTGCGCCGCCACTGCGCCACCAGCTCCGGCTGATGCGCGGCGAGATCGAACACCGACAACATCGTCTTGCGGCCGATATCTTCGCGGAACCCGCGGTCGCGCTGCACGATCGCGAGCAGATGTTCGAGCGCCTGCGCATATTTGTGCCGCGCGATAAACGCATTCGCGAGATCGAAGCGCGCTTCGAGATCGTCGGGATTGCCCGCGACGCGCGCTTCGAGCGCATCGGTGGGCGGCAGGTCCGCGGCGGCGTCCACCGCGTCGAGCCTGGTTTTGATCGCGTTGAAACGCGCGTCGATGCCTTGCGTGGTTTTCGGCGACAGCAGATCGACTTCGTTGCGCGCCTCGTCGATGCGGTTGTCTTCGAGCAGCAACTCGATGCGGTCCATGCGCGCGTCGTCGAAGCCCGGGTCGTACGCGAGCGCCGCTTGCAGCAGGTCGTAGGCGTCGTCGCGGCGGCCTTCGGCGAGCGCGGTTTGCGCTTCGATGCGCGCTCCCGGCGCGCCCTGCGGCACGAGCCGGTCGAGGAACTCGCGCAGCTGTCCTTCCGTCAGCACGCCGATGAACTGATCGACGGCCTGGCCGTCGGCGAACGCGATCACGTGCGGAATGCTGCGCACCTGGAAGTGCGCGGCCAGTTCGTGGTTCTCGTCCACGTTGACCTTCACGAGCTTCCATTTGCCGGCGGCTTCGGCCTCGAGCTTTTCGAGCATTGGGCCGAGACTCTTGCAGGGGCCGCACCACGGCGCCCAGAAATCCACCAGCACCGGGGCCAGCATCGACGCCTTGATGACGTCCTGTTCGAAAGTGGCCAGAGTGGTGTCCATTGCGTCCTCGTCGATAGAAACGGTTTGTGGCTAGCTGGGGCCGAATCGCGCGATTTCAATGCGGTCCTGCGCGTGCGGCCCGGGCGCCGTTACTTGCGCTGCGGCAGCGGAACCCATTCGGTTTCGCCGGGCACGTGGCCCATTTCCTGATTCGTCCACGCGAGCTTCGCGGCTTCGATCTTCTCGCGTGAACTCGCGACGAAATTCCATTCGATGAAGCGCTCGCCGTCTAGCTTCTCGCCGCCGAGCAGCATCACGCGCGCGCCGTGGGTGCTCGCGAGCGTGACGGTTTCGTCCAGCGCGAGCACGGCCATCTGGCCGGCTTCGAGCGTGGTGCCGTCGATCTCCAGATCGCCTTCCACCAGATATACGCCGCGCTCCTCGTGCTCCGGTTCGAGCGCGAACGCGCTGCCCGGCGTGAAGTCGGCGGCCACGTACAGCGTGCCCGAGAACGTCGCGACCGGCGACACCGCGCCGAACGCGGTGCCCGCGATCACATGCAGCGTCACGCCATTGCGCTCGACGACCGGCAAGGTCGCCGCCGCATGATGCGCGAACGACGGCTCGGCGTCTTCATCGGCGAGCGGCAGCGCGACCCAGGTCTGGATGCCGTGAATTCTCTGGCCGCGTGCGCGGTCTTCGGCCGGCGTGCGCTCCGAATGGACGATGCCGCGCCCGGCCGTCATCCAGTTGACGTCGCCGGGGACGATCTTCTGCTCGGAGCCGAGACTGTCCCGATGCATGATCGCGCCGTCGAACAGATAGGTGACGGTCGCGAGGCCGATATGCGGATGCGGGCGCACGTCGAGGCCGGTGCCGGGTTCGAGGGTTGCTGGGCCCATGTGGTCGAAGAAGATGAACGGGCCGACGAGGCGCGCCGCCATCGCCGGCAGTACGCGCCGCACGGCCAGATTGCCGATGTCGCGTACGTGCGGTGTGAGGACGGCTTTGATCGAGGAGGTCATGGGCAGGCTCGACGTGAAAGTGGAAGAAGAACGCTGGAATGGACGATTCTACTGCGCGTCGCGCGCGGCCGACGGCAACGGTGCACGCTCGCCATCAGCGGGCGCGATGAACCGGGATCGCAGGCTCGGCTACACTGCCGGATCGAACCATTTCACTGGAGACCTGGATGTCGCCCAGGGACTTGCTGCTCGCGCTGATCGTCGTGGTCGCGTGGGGTGTCAATTTCGTCGTGATCAAGGTCGGCCTGCATGGTGTGCCGCCGATGCTGCTCGGCGCGCTGCGCTTTGCGCTCGCTGCGGTGCCGGCGGTGTTTTTCGTCAAGCGGCCGCAGATGCCGTGGCGGTGGCTGTTCGCCTACGGCGCGACGATCTCGTTCGGGCAATTCGCGTTCCTGTTCTCGGCGATGTATGTCGGCATGCCGGCGGGGCTCGCGTCGCTGGTACTGCAGGCGCAGGCGTTTTTCACGCTGATTTTCGCGGCGCTGTTTCTGCACGAACGCTTCCGATTGCCGAATGTCGCGGGTCTGCTGATCGCCGCGGCGGGGCTCGCGGTGATCGGTCTGCAAGGCGGCCACACGATGTCGCTGGTCGGATTCCTGCTGACGCTGTGCGCCGCGTGCATGTGGGCGCTCGGCAATATCGTCACGAAGAAGGTCGGCACGGTCGATCTGGTCGGACTCGTCGTGTGGGGCAGCCTGATTCCGCCGCTGCCGTTCTTCGCCGCGTCGTTCGTATTCGAGGGGCCGCGCGAGATCGCCGCCGCGCTGACCGGTATCAGCGCGTTGTCGATCTTCGCGATCGTCTATCTGGCGTTTATCGCGACCCTGGTCGGCTATGGCTTGTGGAGCCGTCTGCTGTCGCGCTATCCGGCGAGCCAGGTCGCGCCGTTCTCGCTGCTGGTGCCGATCGTCGGACTCGCGTCGGCGTCGCTGCTGCTCGGCGAGCAATTGTCGGCGATGCAGGTGGCGGGCGCATTGCTCGTGATGGCGGGGCTCGCGGTCAACGTGTTCGGCGGCTGGGTCGTGCAGCGCTTTATGCCGGCGCGCTGAGCAACTGTTGGGCCAGCGGCAGCGTACGGCGGCGTCTGCTACCCGCAAGCCAGGCACACGCTCCGGAAGCGCTGAGCTTGATCCGCGCGTTCCACACCAATCAGTGCGAAATGGCTTGGGCGGACGTGACACGCTGATACGGCAAACTGCCCGCGTGGCTCAAACGCTTGCGTGCGCGGCTCAAGCAACTTCCCAATGAAAACCGGCCCGGACGCACCTGTGCCCGGACCGTCCGCGGGGCTTCTTCATGCGAAAAAGACCGCGCCGTATCAGGCCTCCCGATCTTCGCCAGGCGTCGGCGCGACTCCATCAGAGGCTTCACGCGGCGAGAGCCGGCATTTCATCATTCCAGCCAACGCCAATACGTGCTGGAGGCGGTGAGTGCGTGCCGACATCACGTCATGCGGCTCTTCGCGAGCGGCGGATTCGCCGCGAAATAGCGCTTGATGCCGGTCAGAATCGCGTTGGCCATCTTGTCGCGATACGCGTCGTCGTTCAGGCGGTGCTCTTCATCCGGATTGCTGATGAACGCGGTCTCGACGAGGATCGACGGAATGTCCGGCGCCTTCAGCACCGCGAAGCCGGCCTGCTCGACCGAGCCCTTGTGCAGCTTGTTGATGTCGCCGATCTCCTTGAGCACGAAGTTGCCGTAGCGCATCGAGTCGCGAATCTGCGCGGTGGTCGACATGTCGAATAGCGCGCGGTTCACGGTGGCGTCGTCGGATTTGATGTTGATGCCGCCGATCAGGTCCGACGAGTTCTCCTTGTTCGCCATCCAGCGCGCGGCCGCGCTCGACGCGCCGTGCTCCGACAGCGCGAACACCGACGAACCCTTCGCCTCGGGCGTCGTGAACGCGTCCGCGTGGATCGACACGAACAGGTCCGCGCCGACGCGCCGCGCCTTCTGCACGCGCACGTTCAGCGGCACAAAGAAGTCGGCGTCGCGCGTCATCATCGCGCGCATGTTCGGCTGCGCGTCGATCTTCGCGCGCAGCTTCTTCGCGATGTCGAGCGCGACGTGCTTCTCGTAGGTGCCTGAGCCGCCGATCGCGCCCGGGTCTTCGCCGCCGTGACCCGGATCGATCGCGACGGTGAGCAGTCGCACGGTGTTGCTGCGGCCCGACTTCGGCGTGGTGAATGCGTAGGTGTCGCCGTTCTCGCCGAGGTTGTCGTTGTTGCTGTCGAGGCCGCGTGCGGTGCTGTTGCTATTGGCGTTGCCACCCTTGTTGCGGGCGATCGCGCTCGGCGGCGCGGACGGCGCAGAGGGTGTGGGCTGCCTGCCGGCAATCGCCGGCGCTGACGGCGCCGGCGTGCCACGCGCGGGCGGACGAGGTACGCCCGCGGCGCCGTTGCCTGCGCCACTACCCGCGCCACCGTTCTGCGCGTAATGCTCGAAGAACGCCTCGCTGTTGTCGACGGGCGGCGGCGTACTGGGACCGGACAGCGTCGCGGGGGGCGCGCTGTTTTCTTCGTTGAGCGCCTGCTGCTTGCGCTCGGTCTGCGCGAGCAGGTCCATCAGGGGATCGGGCGCGACAGCGGGATACAGGTCGAACACCAGCCGGTACTTGTACGCGCCGACCGGCGGCAGCGCGAACACCTGCGGCTTCACCGAGCCCTTCAGGTCGAACACCATGCGCACCACGTGCGGCTGATACTGCCCGACCCGCACCGACGAAATCTGCGGATCGTTCGGCGTGATCTTCGACACCAGTTCCTTGAGCGCCTGATCGAGATCGAGGCCGTTCAGATCGACGACGAGCCGGTCCGGTCCCTGCAGCAGTTGCTGCGTGTTCTGCAGCGGCTGATCGGATTCGATCGTCACGCGCGTGTAGTCGCGCGCGGGCCACACGCGCACGCCGAGCACCGAGCTCGCAAACGCGAGACGCGGCGCGACGAGGCCGAGCACCAGCGTCGACGCGCCCGCGCGCAGGATCTGCCGGCGCCGCCAGTTATGCGTTGCGCCCGCTGCCGATTCGATCGAATGGAACGGTTTGATTAACATCTTTCGAGACATGCCTTTCCTGATTCGCTATAAGCGCGTGCGACGAGTACGCGTGCGTCCGCGTTTGCGTCCATGTTGCCGACGAGCCCGAGCGAGAAGACGAGATCCGGTACGCCGAGCAGCGGTCCCGCGCGTTGCGGCCATTCGACGAGACAGACCGCGCCGCTATCGAAATATTCGCGAAAGCCCGCGTCGGCCCATTCGGCCGGATCGGAGAATCTGTACAGATCGAAGTGATAGAGCGCGAGTTCCCCAGCGGGCCGCGCGAGCACATACGGTTCGACGAGCGTGTAGGTCGGACTGCGCACGCGGCCGGTGTGGCCGAGGCCGCGCAAGGTCGCGCGCACGAGCGTGGTTTTGCCGGCGCCGAGATCGCCGACGAGTTGGACTTGCAGGCCGTGGAATGCGAGGTCGCTTGCGGCGCCGGGCTGTGCTGACTGCGCCTGCTGCGAGGCCGCGCGCACGCTTTCGATCGCCTGTGCGAAGCGCGCGCCGAACGTCTGCGTCGCGGCTTCGTCCGCGAGCGCGAAAGAGCGTTCGAGCAGCACCGGGGCGGACGGTAGGGTCGCGTGATCGGGATTGACGGGCATTCTCGTAAAATGACGTGATGAACCGAAGTCCGAAGTCCCCTGTTTCCTGCACGCCCGCATCGGCCGATGATACCGTGCGAGCTTCTGATGCAACGTCCCGTTTCGATGAGGCGGCGCTTCGTGCGCTCGCGCTCGACATCAAGACGTGGGGCCGTGAACTCGGTTTCGGGGCGATCGGCATTAGCGATACCGATCTGTCGGCCGCCGAAGCGCCGCTTGCAGCATGGCTCGAAGCGGGTTGCCACGGCGAGATGGATTATATGGCCAAACACGGCATGAAACGCGCGAGGCCCGCCGAGCTTGTGGCCGGCACGCGACGCGTGATCACCGTGCGCATCGCCTATTTGCCTGCGCGGACGCTGGAAGGTGAGGTGGCCAAGGGTGCGTATGAAGGGGCGCATGAAGCCGCCCCTGAAAGCATGCAGCAAGACGCAACGCCACCTGTCTCACGCGCGACACCCCGCGCGCGCGACTGGCGCGCGGCCGAGCATGCGAGGCTCGCGGACCCATCGACGGCGGTCGTATCGATCTATGCGCGCGGCCGCGACTATCACAAGGTGATGCGTCAGCGCCTGCAACAACTGGCCGACCGGATCGAAGCGGCGACCGGGCCGTTCGGCTATCGCGTGTTCACCGATTCGGCGCCAGTGCTCGAAGTCGAACTCGCGCAGAAGGCCGGCATCGGCTGGCGCGGCAAGCACACCTTGCTTTTGCAGCGCGACGCCGGCTCGCTGTTTTTCCTCGGCGAGATCTATGTCGACATCCCGCTGCCGACCGACTCCGAAACCTCGCCCGAGGTCGCGCCCGAAACGCCGGGCTCGCATTGCGGCAGCTGCGCGCGCTGCATCGGCGCCTGTCCGACCGGCGCGATCGTCGCGCCGTATAAGGTCGACGCGCGGCGCTGCATCTCGTATCTGACGATCGAGCTGAAGGGCAGCATTCCGCTCGAGCTGCGGCCGCTGATCGGCAATCGGGTGTATGGCTGTGATGATTGCCAGCTCGTGTGTCCGTGGAACAAGTTCGCGCAGGCCGCGCCGGTCGCCGATTTCGATGTGCGGCACGGGCTCGATCGCGCGTCGCTGGTCGAACTGTTCGCGTGGAGCGCGCAGGAGTTCGATACGCGCATGCAGGGCAGCGCGATTCGCCGCATCGGCTACGAGTGCTGGCTGCGCAATCTCGCGGTCGGCATGGGCAACGCATTGCGCGCCGCGCCCGGAGCTCTCGACGCCGATGCGCGCGACGCGATCGTGCGGGCGTTGAAGCAGCGAGCCGACGATCCGTCGGCGCTCGTGCGCGAGCATGTGGAGTGGGCGCTGGAAGCGGCGTAAAGTCGTGGCAATTCGGTGCCGGCAATCCGGCACGCTAGAGGAGCAGGCAATCATGTTCAACGCAGTGATCGATGCGCCGTTCGGCAAGGTCGGCATCCGGCTCGAAGGCGAGGCGGTGCGCGAGATCGTCTATCTGCCCGACTCGACGCGCAACGTCGCGCCCGAGACGCCGCTCGCACGCGAGGCGGCCGAGCAGATCGAGCGTTACTTCGAGAGCGCGTCCGCGAAGTTCGAGTTGCCGCTCGCCGTGTGCGGCACCGCGTTCCAGCGGCGCGTGTGGCAGGCGATCTGCGACATCCCGCCCGGTGTCGTGCTGACTTACGGACAACTCGCGAAGCAGCTCGGCAGCGTGCCGCGCGCGGTCGGCCAGGCGTGCGGCGCGAATTTCTTTCCGATCGTGATTCCGTGTCACCGCGTGGTGAGTGCGAGCGGCATCGGCGGCTTCGCGCACGATGGCGGCGATGGCTTCTTTCGCGACGTGAAGCGCTGGCTGCTCGCGCATGAAGGTGTGCCGTACGTATGAGCACGACCCCCGATACCGCTGAACACGTCGAAGACACAGCCGCCGTATCGCCGCTGCTGCTGACCAGCGCCGCATCGATCGACGCCTTTTGCGACGCGCTGTGGCTCGAACACGGCCTGTCGCGCAACACGCTCGACGCGTATCGCCGCGACTTGCGCCTGTTCTGCGAATGGCTCGCGCACACGCGCAATGCGTCACTCGACACCGCGAGCGAAGCCGACCTGAGCGCCTACAGCGCGGCGCGGCAAAAGGACAAGGCGACCTCGGCGAACCGCCGGCTGTCGGTGTTTCGCCGCTATTACGCGTGGGCGGTGCGCGAGCATCGCGCGGCCGCCGATCCCACGTTGCGCATCCGCTCGGCGAAGCAGCCGCCGCGTTTTCCGTCGACCTTGAGCGAAGCGCAGGTCGAAGCGCTGCTCGGCGCGCCCGACCTCGGCACGCCGCTCGGCTTGCGCGATCGCACGATGCTCGAACTGATGTACGCGAGCGGCTTGCGCGTGACCGAACTGGTCACGCTGAAGACCGTCGAGGTGGGACTCAACGAAGGCGTCGTGCGCGTCACCGGCAAGGGCTCGAAGGAGCGGTTGGTGCCGTTCGGCGAAGAGGCGCACGCGTGGATCGAGCGCTATCTTCGCGAGGCGCGCCCGGCGCTGCTCGGCCCGCGCGCGGCCGACGCGCTATTCGTGACGGCACGCGCCGAAGGCATGACGCGCCAGCAGTTCTGGAACATCATCAAGCGACACGCGCAGGCGGCGGGTGTGCATGCGCCGTTGTCGCCGCATACGTTGCGGCATGCGTTCGCGACGCATCTGCTCAATCACGGTGCCGATCTGCGGGTCGTGCAATTGCTGCTCGGCCACACCGATATCTCGACGACGCAGATCTACACGCACGTCGCGCGAGAACGTCTGAAATCGCTGCACGCGCAGCATCATCCGCGCGGCTGAGCACGGTGTGAAGCGCGCGGGCCTGCGCTCGCTTCACACCAACTCGCGCAACCGGTGCTTGAGAATCTTGCCGGTCGATGCGGCCGGCAGCGACGCGAGCACCTTCACCTCGGCAGGCCGCTTATACGGCGCGAGCCGCTCGCCGCACCACGCGATCAACTCCGCGGGCGCGACTGCGGCGCCGGCAATCAGCTCGACGAACGCGATCACCTCCTCGTTGCCCTCGACCGCGCGCCCGATCACCGCCGACTGCACGACCTGCGGATGCGCGTTCAGCACGTGCTCGACCTCGGCCGGATACACGTTGAAGCCCGAGCGGATGATCAGTTCCTTGCTGCGCCCGACGATATGCAATGCACCGTCCGCGTCCCGGCGCGCGAGGTCGCCGGTCTTCAGCCAGCCATTCTCGGTGACGGTCGCGCGGGTCTGCTCGGGGTTGCGGTAGTAGCCGAGCATCACGTTCGGGCCGCGCACCCACAGCTCGCCGATCTCGCCCGGCGCGGCTTCGACTCCGTCGAGTCCGACGAACTTCACTTCGACGCCCGGAATGACTTCGCCGACCGAGCAATCGGCGCGCGGTGCGTCGACCATCGTCTGTGACACGGTCGGGCTGCTTTCGGTCATGCCGTAGCCGTTGTGCAGCGGCAGACCGTACACGGTTTCTGCCTGCGACTTCAACGCGGCGTCGAGCGGCGAGCCGCCCGAGTACGCGAAGCGCAGTTGCGGCGCGGACCATGCGTGGCCGTGCGTGTGCAGATGTTCGAGCAGCTTCGCGTGCATCGCCGGCACGCCCTGGAAGATCGACACGTGCTCGTCGGCGAGGGCGCGGCGCACCGCTTCCGGCACGAAGCGCGGCGCGAGCCGCAACGTCGCGCCCGCATGCAGGCTGCCGAGGCATACCGATGCGAAGCCGTACACATGCGAGATCGGCAGCACCGCATAGACGACGTCTTCAGGTCCGACCTGGCGCAGCCGGCTCGACACGGCCGCGATGTACAGCAGATTGCGATGCGACAGCATCACGCCCTTCGGTGCGCCGGTGGTGCCGGTCGTGTAGATCAGCGCCGCGCATTGGTGGTCGCTGGCGGCTTCGACCGCTTCGGCCTGCACGCTGCCGTCCAACGCGTATGACCATGCGCCGATGTCCGGCGACAGCGCAGGTGCCGGTGTCGCTCGATGACGCTCAGCCTGCTGGCGCGCGTCGGGCGAGCTTTCGACCGCATACGCGACGACGCGCGGTTGTGCATGCGCGCGGATCGAATCGAGTTCGGCGGCCGACAGGCGCGCGTTCGATACCAGCGCCCACGCGTCGAGCCTGGCGGTCGCGAACAGCAGCACGACCTGCGCGATGCTGTTCTCCGCGACGATCATCACGCGATCGCCGCCGCGCACGCCCCATTCGCGCAGCAGCGCGGCGGCGGCATCGACGGCCTCTAGCAGTTGCTCGTTGGTCAGGCGGCGCGCATCTTCGATCAGCGCGACATGCCGCGGATCGCGTGCGGCGGCGAGCGCCGGAATGTCGCTGATGCGCGCGGGTAGGGCGGCGAGCAGCGCGGGGATGTCGATTGTGGAACGGATGGATGAAGCCTGGTTCAACGCTGTCTCCTCTGGTCCCATGCAATTGATTGCAAGACTAAATTCGTAGCTCTGCGCGTACTATTTCGCATCCTGCCGGCATAATTTCGAACGATCGTGCCACAAGCGTCGAACCCGCACAATTGCCGGTTCGGCAAATAGCCGTTGTGCAATCTCGCCATTACAATGCGCCGATGAGCAAATCCAGACACGTGTCCGAAACCCCCGCCACGCAACTGCTGCGCCGTCACGGCGTCACGTTCGGCGAACATCCTTACGACTACGTCGAGCATGGCGGTACCGCGGAATCGGCGCGCCAGCTCGGCGTCGACGAGCATCATGTCGTGAAGACGCTGGTGATGGAAGACGAGCACGCGAAGCCGTTGATCGTGCTGATGCATGGCGATCGCACCGTCAGCACCAAGAACCTCGCGCGGCAGATCGGCGCGAAGCGCGTCGAGCCGTGCAAGCCCGAAGTCGCGAACCGGCATTCGGGTTATCTGATCGGCGGCACCTCGCCGTTCGGCACGCGCAAGCAGATGCCGGTGTATGTCGAGTCGACCATTCTCGAGATGGACAAAATCTGGTTGAACGGAGGGCGGCGCGGTTTTCTCGTCAGCATCGAGCCGAAAGTGCTCTCGGATCTGCTCGCGGCGAAGCCGGTGCAGTGCGCGAGCGAGGACTGACGCCGACGGGCGAGTTGACGTTTGCCTGAATGTTTTTCGCGCGGACGCCTTCGGTAAAATGTGCGCCGCCTCGTTTCGACGGGCGTACCCTGTTGCGGTTGGGGTATCGAATGTCAGACCGCGATCCTTATAAGAGTCCTAGATGCAAAACCTGATCGTCGCTGTCGTTGCCTATCTGATCGGTTCGTTGTCGTTTGCCGTGATCGTGAGCGCCGCGATGGGTCTCGACGACCCGCGCTCGTACGGCTCGGGCAACCCGGGCGCCACCAATGTGCTGCGCAGCGGCAGCAAGAAGGCCGCGATTCTGACGCTGATCGGCGACGCCTTCAAGGGCTGGCTGCCGGTGTGGCTGGTCGTGCAATTCGGTGCACGCTACGGGCTCGACGAGCGCTCGATCGCGATTGCGTCGCTCGCGGTGTTTCTCGGTCACCTGTATCCGGTCTTCTTCCGCTTCAAGGGCGGCAAGGGTGTCGCGACCGCTGCGGGCGTGCTGCTCGCGATCAACCCGACGCTCGGCGTCGCGACCTTGCTGACCTGGATCATCGTCGCGTTCTTCACGCGCTATTCGTCGCTGGCGGCGCTGTGCTCGGCGCTGTTCGCGCCGCTTTTCTACGTGTTTCTGTTCGGGCCGCGCATCGTTGCGCTCGCGGTTCTGGTGATGAGCCTGCTGCTCGTGTGGCGACATCGCGGCAACATCGCGAAGCTGATGAAGGGGCAGGAGAGCCGTATCGGCGACAAAAAGAAGGCCGCCAGTCCGGCGGCCGGCAACGATCTTTGAAGTGGGCTGAGCCGTATCGCCCGGCCTGAGGCGAAGCGGCTCGAAGACTTTGGGCGCGGCGCCGCGCGTTGCGTTGCAAGCCTCGCGCGCCGTACTGCTTAGTCGCGGAAGTTGTTGAAGTCGAGGGGCGTGTCGGTCACGTCCTTGCGCAGCATCGCGATCACGCTTTGCAGATCGTCGCGCTTCGCACCCGTGATGCGCACCGCGTCGCCCTGAATGCTCGCCTGAACCTTGATCTTGCTGTCCTTCACCAGACGCACGATTTTCTTCGACAGATCGCCCGACACGCCCTTCTTGATCTTGATGACCTGCTTGACCTTGTCGCCGCCGATCTTCTCGATCTTGCCGTAGTCGAGGAAGCGCACGTCGACGTTGCGCTTGGCCATTTTCGACAGCAGCACGTCCTTCACCTGGCCGAGCTTGAAGTCGTCGTCGGCGTACGCGGTGATTTCGTTTTCCTTGTGCTCGACGCGCGCGTCGGACCCCTTGAAGTCGAAACGCGTCGAAATTTCCTTGTTGGACTGCTCGATCGCGTTCTTGACTTCGATCATGTTCGCTTCGCAGACGACGTCAAACGATGGCATTGCATTCTCCCAATAGTGCGGCAGTGCGCGACGCGGCCGGACGGCTGCGCGCGAGGCACTCGCTATAATCACGGACCGGACGTCATTTTACCGACGCCGCTCTCTTTTGCCCAAGGCCGCCGCGCGGCGCTGCTCGTGTAGTCAGGCGCGGTATTGGTCGTTTTTCGTTGTTTGCTGTTGCTTCCCGTTGTTGCCCTGTTGCCATTCCGATGCCCCAATCCGCTCTTGCCGCTCCCGTCGTCGCGTCTCTCATGGCCGGCTATTCGCTGAAGGCCCACAACACGTTCGGCTTCGACGTGCGCGCGCAGTTCGCGTGCCTGATCGAGCGTGAGGAGCAATTACCCGCTGCGGTGCGCGATCCGCGCGTCGCGGGCCTGCCGCGCCTCGTGCTCGGTGGCGGCAGCAACGTCGTGCTGACCGGCGACTTCGCCGGGCTCGTGCTGCTGGTGGCGCTGCGCGGCCGCCGCGTGGTGCGCGAGGATCAGCATGCGTGGTATGTCGAGGCGGCCGGCGGCGAGCCGTGGCACGAGTTCGTCGCGTGGACGTTGGCCCAAGGCATGCCCGGCCTCGAGAATCTCGCGCTGATACCGGGCACGGTCGGCGCGGCGCCGATCCAGAACATCGGCGCGTACGGGCTCGAAATCTGCGAACGCTTCGCATCGCTGAGGGCGATCGAGCTCGCGACCGGCAACGCCGTCGAACTCGACGCCGATGCATGCCGGTTCGGCTATCGCGACAGTTTTTTCAAGCGGGAAGGGCGCGAGCGCTTCGTGATCACGTCGGTCACGTTCCGTTTGCCAAAGGCGTGGCAGCCGCGCGCGGGCTACGCGGATCTCGCCCGTGAGCTGGCGGCGCGCGGTCCCGCGGCAAGCCAACTGGAAGCCGATGGTGCGGCCCTGCAGCCGACCGCGCAGGCCATTTTCGATGCGGTCGTCGCCGTGCGGCGCGCGAAGCTGCCCGATCCGCTCGAACTGGGCAATGCGGGGAGCTTCTTCAAAAATCCGGTGATCGAGGCCGCGCAGTTCGAGGCGCTGAAGCGCCGCGAGCCGGAAATCGTGTCGTACGCACAAGCGGATGGCCGGGTCAAGCTGGCGGCCGGCTGGCTGATCGACCGATGCGGCTGGAAGGGCCGCGCGATGGGCGCGGCCGCCGTGCATGAACGCCAGGCGCTGGTGCTGGTGAATCGCGGTGGCGCGAGCGGCACGGAAGTGCTGGCGCTGGCGCGGGCGATCCAGCACGAAGTGTTCGAGCAATTTGGCGTGGAGCTGGAGGCGGAGCCGGTTTGCCTCTGAGCGGAAGTGCGCTCTGTGCGCGCTGACGTGCGGCGCTGAGTTTCACCACCGACGAATGCAAAAAGGCGCCGGGAGTTTCCTCCCGGCGCCTTTTTTTGTACCGTAGTCCCGGCGAGTGCCTGGTCAGCGGCCCGCTCAGTGATTGAGCTTGCCGAGCAGCAGGTATTCCATCAACGCCTTCTGCACGTGCAGACGGTTTTCCGCTTCATCCCACACGACGCTCTGCGGTCCGTCGATCACTTCCGCGCTGACCTCCTCGCCGCGATGGGCGGGCAGGCAGTGCATGAAGAGCGCGTCGGGATTCGCGCGCGCCATCATGTCGGCGTCCACGCACCAGTCGGCGAAGGCCTTCTTGCGCGCTTCGTTCTCGGCCTCGAAGCCCATGCTGGTCCACACGTCGGTGGTGACGAGATCGGCGCCCGCGCAGGCTTCGTTCGGGTCGTCGAACTCCTCGTAGAACGGCGCGCTTTCCGCCGCGACGAGCGCGCGGTCGAGCTTGTAGCCGGGCGGCGTGGACAGGCGCAGCTTGAAGCCGATGATCTGCGCGGCTTCGATCCACGTGTACAGCATGTTGTTTGCGTCGCCGACCCACGCGACCGTCTTGTCGCGGATCGGACCACGATGTTCGAAGTACGTGAAGATGTCCGCGAGCACCTGGCACGGGTGATACTCGTTCGTGAGCCCGTTGATCACCGGCACGCGCGAATTTTCGGCGAAGCGCTGGATGATGTCCTGGCCGAACGTGCGGATCATGATGATGTCCACCATGCGCGAGATGACCTGGGCGGCGTCTTCGATCGGCTCGCCGCGGCCGAGCTGCGTGTCGCGCGTGCTCATGAACACCGCGTGGCCGCCCAACTGGAAGATGCCGGCTTCGAACGACAGGCGCGTGCGCGTCGAATTCTTTTCAAAGATCATCGCCAGCGTGCGGTCATGCAGCGGATGATAGGTCTCGTAGTTCTTGAATTTGCGTTTCAGGATGCGCGCGCGTTCCAGCACGTACTCGTAGTCTTCCAGCGAGAAGTCCTTGAACTGCAGGTAGTGGCGAATTTTCTTGGCGGTCATGAAACAAATACGGCGGTCTCACCCGGCAGGGTTGCCGGACTGCGCCGCCGTCGGTTTGGTGGTAACTCAATCCAGCATAAAGGATTTCGCCCCGTTTGACGAGTCAGCTGGAAGGCTGTGAAAGTAATTAGAAAGCTAGTAGAAGGCGTTGTGTCGGGCTGCGCGAGGTCATCGGAGGGCACTTGTGTGCGCTGCGGAAAAGGGCCCGCTGCGCTATAATTTAAGGGTTATCCCATAGCCCAGCAGGCCGGCGTTTCGCATCAAGAAACGCGGCTGGCGCGGCGCGGAAAGTCTGTCATGGCGTGGCCGTCATGACAGGCGCCAGAGCGGTTCAGCCGGTTCGCCGCAGCGGTTCTCGTGGTGCGGCTCGTCATTGTTGCGTTAGCGCCAGGTCCCACGCACGTCGCAGGTGGCTGCAAGCGCTCGCCGTGCATGCCGCTTGCAGTGAATTCGAGCGTGCAATCGGTGTCGCCGGTTGGTCGTCAGTCCGCTGGGCAGTCACACAGGTATTTCTACATGGCCGAAGCAGCTCCAATCGAATATTTCATTCAGGGCATTACGTCGACCGGGAAAAGATTTCGGCCGAGCGACTGGTCGGAGCGGCTCGCGGGCGTCATGTCGTCGTTCGGGCCCGGCGTGAGGAAGGGGCCGAACGCCTATATGCAGTACTCGCTGTACGTGCGGCCAACCATGATCGGCGATCTCAAATGCGTGATTCTCGATTCGCGGCTGCGCGACATCGAGCCAATGGCCTTCGATTTCGTTCTGAACTTCGCGAAAGACAACGACCTCCTCGTCACCGAGGCGTGCGAACTGGAACTCGAGCATGCGCCTGCGCCGGAAGCCAAACGGCATGCGATCTGACGCAAGCTGGCCGGATCGGCAAAAGCAAAAACAAAAACCCGCAAGCAGCGGGTTTTTTTGTGGCTGGTCACCAAGCCAAATCAAAAAAGCCCGCCAAAGCGGGCTTCTTGTGCAGCGGAAACAGGAGGTAGCCCACCGAAGCGGGCCGACCGGAATTACTGCGCTGCGGGCGCTTGCAGACCCTTGATGGCTGCAGCGAGGCGGCTCTTGTGGCGAGCTGCCTTGTTCTTGTGAATGATGTTCTTGTCGGCGATGATGTCGATGGTCTTCGACGATGCCTTGAAGATTTCGGCGGCCTTGGCTTGGTCGCCTGCGTCGATTGCCTTGCGGACAGCCTTGATAGCCGTGCGGAACTTCGAGCGCAGTGCCGAGTTGTGCGAGTTTGCCTTCGCGGCCTGGCGGGCGCGCTTGCGTGCTTGTGCGGAGTTAGCCATGACGGTTCCTTATCCTGTTCCTGTTTCCAGTACCCGGCCTTCAACGATGAGGCGAGGTGCTGCTTCTCGATCCGAACCCTTGGAAGCGATTGCCCAAGGGCGCAAAAGTGTCGAAAAAATCGATCGAACTACGCGAAGGCGGGCCCGTGTTTCAAGGCTTCGGATGTATTGACAGGCGGCGCTGCGCCAACCTGAGAATCCCGTCCGAAGACCGTGCGAAAACTGAGCAAGCTTCGAAACCGACGATTATAGCAACAAAATCAGGCACGTGACAACGGGAAACGCGCGACCGCGTCACAGTAAGGGGAGCGGCGTCATGATGACGCTGACGTGCTGGCACAGCACGGAAAGCCGCTGAAAAGACAAAAATCGCACTTTTCAGCCGATTGCGGCGAACGTCCGCGCAGCAAATCGGTCCGAATCGCGTTCCGGCTCGTCGCCCGCATTAGCGGGACCCGTATAATAAGCGCCCCATGAATCTATTCCGAGCCCTGCTGACGGTCAGCGGCTTCACGCTGCTGTCGCGCGTGACCGGACTGGCCCGTGAAACGCTGATCGCCCGTGCGTTCGGCGCCAGTCAATACACCGACGCTTTCTACGTCGCCTTTCGCATTCCGAACCTGCTGCGCCGCATTTCCGCCGAAGGCGCGTTTTCGCAGGCCTTCGTGCCGATCCTCGCCGAGTTCAAGAACCAGCAAGGCCACGACGCCACCAAGGCGCTCGTCGACGCGACCTCGACCGTGCTCGCGTGGGCGCTCGCCGTGCTGTCGGTGATCGGCGTGGTCGGCGCGTCGGGCGTCGTGTTCGTCGTCGCGTCGGGCCTTGCGCGCGAGGGCCACGCATACCAGCTCGCGGTCACGATGACGCGCATCATGTTCCCGTACATCATTTTCATTTCGCTGACGTCGCTGGCGTCGGGCGTGCTGAATACGTACCGGAACTTTTCGTTGCCCGCATTCGCGCCCGTGCTGTTGAACGTTTCGTTCATCGTCTCTGCGCTGTTTCTCGCGCCGCGCCTGCAAACGCCGGTCTATGCGCTCGCGTGGGCGGTGATCATCGGTGGCGTGCTGCAATTCGCGGTGCAGCTGCCGGGCCTCAAGAAGATCGACATGGTGCCGCGCATCGGCCTGAACCCGCTGCACGCGCTCGCGCATCGCGGCGTAAAGCGGGTCCTCGCGAAGATGGTGCCGGCGATGTTCGCGGTCTCGGTCGCGCAGATCAGCCTGATCATCAACACCAACATTGCATCGCACATCGGCCCCGGCGCGGTGTCGTGGATCAACTACGCCGACCGGCTGATGGAGTTTCCGACCGCGCTGCTCGGCGTCGCGCTGGGCACGATCCTGCTTCCGAGCCTGTCGAAGGCGCATGTCGATGCCGATTCGCACGAGTATTCGTCGCTGCTCGACTGGGGACTGCGCGTCACGTTCCTGCTCGCCGCACCAAGCGCGATCGCGCTGTTCTTTTTCGCCCAGCCGCTGACGGCGGTGCTGTTCAACTACGGCAAGTTCGACGGCACCGCGGTCGTGATGGTGAGCCGCGCGCTCGCCGCGTACGGCGTTGGCCTGATCGGCCTGATCCTGATCAAGATCCTTGCGCCGGGCTTCTACGCGAAGCAGGACATCAAGACGCCGGTGAAGATCGGCATCGGCGTGCTGGTCGTCACGCAGCTGTGCAACTACGCGCTCGTGCCGGTGTTCGCGCACGCGGGCCTCACGCTGAGCGTCGGGCTCGGCGCTTGCGTGAATGCGTTGCTTCTGTTCATCGGTCTGCGCAAACGCGGCATTTATACGCCGTCGAGCGGCTGGCTCAAGTTTTTCGTGCAGTTGCTCGGTGCGTGCTTAGTGCTCGCCGGCGTGATGCGCTGGCTTGCAATCAGCTTCGACTGGGTCGGCATGCATACCCAGCCGGTTAGCCGCATGGTGTTGCTCGGTGCGTGTCTCGTACTGTTCGCCGCGCTATATTTCGGTATGCTTTGGCTGATGGGCTTCAAGTACGCGTATTTCAAAAGGCGAGTGAAGTGATCACCATGTCGCGGGTTCTCGATTATTTCAGTACGCTCGTCGCCGAAGACGAGAGCCTGCCGCTGACCGAGACGGCGCTCTCGCTCGCGCAGGACGCCTATCCCGACCTCGATCTGCAGTCGGTGCTCGCCGAGATCGACGAGCTGGTGCTGCGGCTGCGCCGCCGCATGCCAGACGATGCCGACATCCGTCAGAAGGTTGGCATCCTCAATCGGTTCTTTTTCCGTGAACTCGGTTTCGCGAGCAATCTGAACGATTACTACGACCCCGACAACAGTCATCTGAACGTCGTACTCAAACGTCGCCGCGGGATTCCGATTTCACTCGCGGTGCTCTATCTGGAGATGGCCGAGCAATTCGGCGTTCCGGTGCGCGGGGTGTCGTTTCCGGGCCACTTCCTGCTGCGCGTGACGACGCCCGACGGCGACGTGATGCTCGATCCGACCACCGGTCATTCGCTGTCCGAAGCGCAGATGGTCGAGATGCTCGAACCGTACGTCGCGTCGGCTGGCGATTCGGTCGGCCGCGCGTTGCGCATGCTGCTGCAACCGGCCACGCGTCGCGAGATCGTCGCGCGGATGCTGCGCAACCTGAAGGCGATCTATCTGCAAACCGAGCGTTGGCAACGTCTGCTCGCCGTGCAGCAGCGGCTCGTCATTCTGCTGCCGGACAATATCGAGGAAGTGCGTGATCGTGGTTTCGCGTATGCGCGGCTCGATTATCTGCGGCCCGCGCTCGAGGACCTCGAAAGCTACCTTGGGGATCGCCCCGATGCGGAAGATGCCACCGTGGTCGAATCGCAACTGCATGAATTGCGGCAGCGCACGCGGCACGACGGCGGCGAATAGCGCCGCGCTTTTCACGCTGCATAAAAAGCAAACGCCTGCACATGTCGCACATGTACAGGCGTTTTTTTATCGCCACGCGCCTCACTTCGGCTGCATACGGATCGCGCCGTCCAGCCGGATCACCTCGCCGTTCAGCATCGGATTGTCGAAGATCTGCTTGGCGAGCATCGCGTATTCGGCCGGTTTGCCGAGGCGCGGGGGGAACGGCACCATCGCGCCGAGCGCGTCCTGCACTTCCTGCGGCATGCCGAGCAGCATCGGCGTTTCGAAGATGCCGGGTGCAATCGTCATCACGCGGATCGCGTTGCGCGACAGGTCGCGCGCGATCGGCAGCGTCATGCCGACCACGCCGCCTTTCGACGCGGAGTAGGCCGCCTGGCCGATCTGGCCGTCGAACGCGGCGACCGATGCGGTGTTGATGATCACGCCGCGTTCGCCATTGACGTTCGGCTCGTTCTTCGACATCTGCACGGCGGCGAGCCGGATCATGTTGAACGTGCCGATCAGGTTGATCGAGATCGTGCGCGTGAACAGATCGAGCGAATGAGGGCCATCCTTGCCGACGGTCTTCGCGGCCGGCGCGACGCCCGCGCAGTTCACGAGCCCGCGCAGCGTGCCGAGCTTCGCGGCGGCTTCGACGGCTCGTTGCGCGTCCTCTTCGCGGCTCACGTCGCATTTGACGAATACGCCGCCGAGTTCCTTGGCGAGCGCCTCGCCCGCGTCCAGATTCAGGTCGGCGAGCACGACCTTGCCGCCGTGCTCGACCAGCAGGCGCGCGGTGGCAGCGCCGAGCCCTGATGCACCGCCGGTGATCAGGAACACGTTGTCACGAATTTCCATGTCTTCTCCTTCGCTACGGTTGTTCAGTGCAGTCTGGATCGAAGCGTTTTTCGACGATCGATTGTAGCGGCTGTGCTGCGCTGCGGAAAGCGACGCGGGCGGCGGAAATGCGAGCGCTATGCAAGACCAACCGGTTCTGCTGGACGTTCCGTGCACAGCGCTTGCCGTTGCGGTTGGCGCGCTGAGCCAATAAAAAACCCGCCCAATGTGGGCGGGTTTCGGTCGAACGCAAACAGCGGAAATCTTAGATCAATCCAGCTTACTTCAGCGCGTCGAACGCACGGGCGCGAATTTCATCGACGCTGCCGAGGCCCGAAATGCGGCGATATTGGGGCGCTTTCACCGAGCTCGACGCATCGCCGTTCTTCGCCCAGCTGTTGTAGTACTCGATCAGCGGCTTGGTTTGCGATTCGTACACTTCCAGACGCTTCTTGACCGTTTCTTCCTTGTCGTCGTCGCGCTGGATCAGCGGCTCGCCCGTCACGTCGTCGATGCCCTCGACCTTCGGCGGGTTGAACGTCACGTGATACGTGCGGCCCGACGCAGGGTGCGAGCGGCGCCCGCTCATACGCACGATGATCTCGTCGAACGGCACGTCGATCTCGAGCACGTAGTCGATCGCGACACCGGCCTGCTTCATTGCTTCGGCTTGCGGAATCGTGCGCGGGAAGCCGTCGAACAGGTAGCCGTTCGCGCAGTCCGGCTGTTGCAGACGTTCCTTCACGAGGTTGATGATCAGCTCATCCGTGACGAGCTCGCCGGCATCCATGAAGCGCTTTGCTTCGAGGCCGAGCGGCGTACCAGCCTTGACGGCCGCGCGCAACATGTCGCCGGTCGAAATTTGCGGGATGCCGAACTTTTCCTTGATGAAGTTGGCCTGAGTGCCTTTGCCAGCACCCGGTGCACCCAACAGGATCAAACGCATGGATATCTCCAGATCTATGTGAATTCTTTATTTACGCAGCAGGCTTCCCGGCGATTCTCGCAAGTTCCGCATCGGCTACCGTTGGCTAGCTCGCGCTGCACGTCGAAATGACGGCGCTGCAAGATCCGCACGGCGCGACCGGGATAACCCGAGTGTCGCTGCGCTGGGAGGCGCGCATAACCGTTCGATTATGCCACGGCTTCCCGCCCTCAAGACCCGAATAAAGCCCGTACGCGCGCGAGATCGGCGGGGGTATCGACGCCCGGTAACGGCACGTCATGTGTGACCAGTACCGCGATGCGCTCGCCATGCCACATCGCGCGCAGCTGTTCGAGCGCTTCGACCTGCTCGATCGGCGAGATCGCGAGGCTCGGGTACGTGCGCAGAAATTTCGCGCGGTACGCGTACAGGCCGATGTGCCGGTATACGGCGGCGGGCGCGGGCGGCGCCGGCATCGACGCGACGTTGGGCCAGTGCGGCTGCCATGCGTCGCGCGCCCACGGGATCGGCGCGCGCGAGAAATACAGGGCGACGCCGCGCGCATCGGGCACGACCTTGACGACGTTCGGATTGAAAATTTCGGCGGGATCGGTGATCGGATGGGCGGCCGTCGCGATCGCGCAGTCGTCCGTCGTTGCCAGATGCGCGGCGACGCCGCGCACCAGCGCCGGGTCGATCAGCGGCTCGTCGCCCTGCACGTTGACGATGATCGTGTCGTCGCTCCAGCCGAAGCGCGTCGCCACTTCCGCGAGGCGGTCGGTGCCCGACGGATGGTCGGCGCGCGTGAGTACTGCGTCGAAGCCGTGGTCGTGCGCCGCGTCGAGCACTTCCTGCGCGTCCGACGCGACCAGCACCTGCTGCGCGCCCGATTCGCGCGCGCGCTCCGCGACGCGCACGACCATCGGTTTGCCGCCGATGTCCGCGAGCGGCTTGTTGGGCAGACGCGTCGACGCCAGACGGGCCGGCACGACAGCGATAAACGGATGAGGGGTGGTGTGGATCATCGGATCGGGAACGGGCGGCAATCAGGCCGGAGGAAGGGGCTGCGCGCGCGATGCGCACGCAGAGTCGGACATAAGCCGGAGCGGCAGAAACGGCTACGGATCGATCGTGGAGCACATACGGGCGGGCATTGGCGTTGACGAAGCTTTGCCCGGTGACCCGCGAGCGAGCGAGACGTCACGGCGCCGCGGTGCAGCGCCGCGCCGGGTCAGGCGACCGAGCCGGGATTCAGATCGACCGGCGTGCCTTCGACGGTCTGCCGCGCTTCGTCGACGAGCATCACGGGAATGCCGTCGCGGATCGGATAGGCGAGCTTGTCCGCGTTGCAGATCAGTTCCTGCGCGGCGCGGTCGTAGCTGAGCGGGCCCTTGCAGATCGGGCAAACGAGGATTTCAAGCAGGCGAGCGTCCACGGACTTTCTCCACAACTAATGCAGTGAGGCGGTGATCAAGCGCGGCTTCGACCGGGACTACCCAGATGCGCGCGTCGTGCCAGGCCCCCAATTTTACCGCATCCTTTTCGGTAATCAGGATCGCGTCGGCGTCGACGTCGGTGAACGGATTGCGCTCGAACGCGTAGTGGTCGGGCAGTGCGCGCGTCGTGGGCGTGATGCCGGCCGCGCGCACTGTCGCGAAAAAGCGTTCCGGCGCGCCGATGCCGGCCGCGGCCAGTACGCGTTGACCGGCGAATTGCGCGAGCGGGCGGCGCAGCGCGGGATTGTCGAGATGCCACGCGTCGGCGGGCGCGAGCTGCAGTGCGAACGTGTTCGGCCACGCGGGCAGGGTGCGCGCGTACGGATCATTGATCAGCGTCGCGTCCCGGCGGCGCGACAACGGCTCGCGCAGTGGCCCGGCCGGCAGCAGGAAGCCGTTGCCGCCGAGCCGGTGATCGAACACGACGAGTTCGACGTCGCGCGCGAGGCGATAGTGCTGCAAGCCGTCGTCGCTGACGATCACGTCGACGTCGCGATGGGCGGCGCAGAGCGCCTGCGCGGCGGCGACGCGATCCGGACAGACCCATACGGGTGCGCCGGTGCGGCGCGCGATCAGCAACGGCTCATCTCCGCCGACGCGCGCCGACGAACCGGGCGTGACCTGGGTCGGCGTGCTCACGCGCGCGCCGTAGCCGCGCGACACGATGCCAGGCGTGAAGCCCGCGGTGCGCAACGCTTCGACGAGCGCTATGACGGTCGGCGTCTTGCCGGTGCCCCCCACCGTCACGTTGCCGACCACCACCACCGGCACGCCGACGCGCACCGACTTCAGCCAGCCTTGCGAAAACGCGGCGCGGCGCGCGGCCGCGACCGCGCCGAACACGCAGGCGAGCGGCGTCAGCGCCCAGGCGAGCGGGCCGCGTTGCTGCCATTCGCGCGCGAGGCGCGCTGCGAGACGGTCGCTGAGTTCGCTCATGGGCGGGTTGCGGGCAAGGACTGCGTGCCGAGCGCACTACGCGGGGTCAACATCAACGCGGTTCTCCGGGCAATCGAATGCGAATACGGTCGAAAAATGAGGTGCAAACCGCGCGGCGAAAGGGCTCGTGCTTATCGGCCTCAGGCCGGCCAGCTCCCCGGCGCACCGCGCGATCGGCATGCCGTCGAACCCGCAACTCTAGCGCGCGGGCGTCCCGGCCGGCAAGTCGCGCAGGGCTTGATGGACGCCGGTCCATGCTATGTGCGGTCGCCCACAGTCTGTGGATAACTTTGTGGAGAACCTGCCATCCGATGGTCCGGGAGGGCCATTCCGTGCGCTTTGGATCGAAGTGCTCGCTCTCTATTGAGATGCAAACGCCATATAAATCAAGGGTCTGCCAGGAATCTATTGGCGTTGGCGGGCGTTCTGGCGGAATTCGTCAGGCGGTTCCCGCCATGTGGACACTTTTAACAATCCTGCGATTCCGGCTGGACGCCGCTCGTCGCTCGGTCTATCGTCTGTCCGGCCAGCGCTATTTATTCCTCGCATGAACCCCGAAAATCCTTTTGCTTCGGCGGCCACACCAGGCGGTGAGGTCGTCGTTCCCGTCTCCGCGCTCAATCGCGCGATCGGCACGATGCTCGAACGCTCGTTTCCACTCGTTTGGGTTGCGGGCGAAGTGTCGAACTTCACGCGCGCCGCGAGTGGTCACTGGTATTTCTCGATCAAGGACGCGCAGGCGCAGATGCGCTGTGTGATGTTCCGTGGTCGCGCGCAGTACGCCGAATTCATGCCGCGCGAAGGCGATCGCATCGAAGTGCGCGCCCTCGTGACGATGTACGAACCGCGCGGTGAATTGCAACTAAATGTCGAAGCGGTGCGCCGTACCGGTCAGGGGCGTCTGTATGAAGCGTTTCTGCGGTTGAAGGCGCAGCTCGAAGCCGAAGGGTTGTTCGCCGCCGAGCGCAAACGCGCGCTGCCGACGCATCCGCGCGCGATCGGTATCGTCACGTCCTTGCAGGCGGCCGCATTGCGCGACGTGCTGACGACGCTCTCGCGCCGCGCGCCGCATATTCCGGTGATCGTTTATCCGGCGCCGGTGCAGGGCGCGGGTGTCAGCGCGAAGCTGGCGGCGATGGTCGAGACGGCTGGCGCGCGCCGCGAGGTCGACGTGCTGATCGTGTGTCGCGGCGGCGGCTCGATCGAAGATCTGTGGGCCTTTAACGAAGAAGTGCTCGCGCGCGCGATTGCGGAAAGCGTGATACCCGTGGTGAGCGGCGTCGGCCACGAGACCGATTTCACGATTGCCGATTTCGCCGCCGATGTACGTGCGCCGACGCCGACCGGGGCTGCCGAACTCGTGAGTCCGCAGCGCGTCATGCTGCTGCGCGAACTCGATCATCGGCACGCGACGCTCGCGCGCGGGTTCGGCCGCATGATGGAGCGGCGCGCGCAGCAGCTCGACTGGCTGACGCGCCGGCTCGTGTCGCCAGCCGAGCGGCTCGCGCGGCAGCGCACGCATTTGCAGCAACTGCGCGTGCGGCTCGCGTCAGCGGGCGCGCGGCCGGTGCGCGACGCCCGAGCCCGATTCTCGCTCTTGCAGATGCGCTGGCAACGCTGGCGGCCGGATCTCGCGGCCGAGCGCACGCGCATCCACACGCTGGCGCAACGCCTGAATGCAGCGCTGTCGCGCCAGCATGAACGTCAGGTCGCGCGCATCGACATGCTCGGCGCGCGACTCGAAGTGCTGAGTCCGCAGCGCACGCTCGAGCGCGGCTATGCGGCCGTGCTCGATGCGCAAAGCGGTCGGGCGATCCGCACGCCGTCGTCGCTGAAACCCGGACGTCGTTTGACGATGCATCTCGCCGAAGGCTCGGCCGACGTCGCGCTCGCCGACGTGCAAGCACGTCTGACTGACGGCTTCTGACGTTTTGCCGGGTGGGCGCGTGGCGCCTATCTCCTGTCATGTCCTGCCTGCCGACGACCCGGGCACGCGCCATGCGCGCCCTTCCGAAGGGCCTTGCGCACGGCGTGTTCGACATGCCGGACATAAAGGCCGGTCGTTTGCGGGGTTATTCCAACTCGCCTACAATCGAGTGCTCGATAGCGTCATCCGCAGACTCCCCACAACAGATATAGAGAAGGAAAGCACCATGGAACATACGCTCCCGCCGCTGCCGTTTGCGAAAAACGCGCTCGCTCCGCACATGTCGGAAGAGACGCTCGAGTTTCACTATGGCAAGCATCACCAGACCTATGTGACCAACCTGAACAATCTGATCAAGGGCACGGAGTTCGAGAACCTGTCGCTGGAAGAGATCGTCAAGAAGTCGTCGGGCGGTATCTTCAACAATTCGGCTCAGGTGTGGAATCACACGTTCTTCTGGAACAGCCTTTCGCCGCAAGGTGGCGGTGCACCGACCGGCGCGCTCGCTGACGCGATCAACGCGAAGTGGGGTTCGTTCGACAAGTTCAAGGAAGAGTTTGCGAAGACCGCGGTCGGCACGTTCGGCTCGGGCTGGGCATGGCTCGTGAAGAAGGCCGATGGTTCGCTCGACCTCGTGTCGACGAGCAACGCCGCCACGCCGCTCACCACCGACGCCAAGGCGCTGTTGACGATCGACGTTTGGGAGCACGCTTACTACATCGACTATCGCAATGCGCGTCCGAAGTTCGTCGAAGCGTACTGGAACATCGTCAACTGGGACTTCGCAGCGAAGAACTTCGCTTGAGATTTCCGGTTGCAGCTCGTCGTCTGATGTCGTGATCCTTGCGGTCGCGATTGAAGATGGTAGCTAGAGACGAAGGCCCTCCATCGCGAGGGCTTTTTCTTTTTCTGCGGCGGATTGGAACGGTAGGGATCGCTTCTGAAAGAAGTTTGTCACAGTTGGTAACCGCGGTTTCGCGGGGCGCTAAGTGGACCTCGACGGCCGCCCGTCGACTTCGCCGGGCTGGCGGGGGCGGGCGCGCCGCAGGCAATGCGAGCCGCTGCGGCGGCGAGAATGAACCGGTTGATTGAGGCGGCCTCCGCGCGGTCGATTGGCTTGGGCGGCGGGGACCGTTTGACACTAGTGTGGGCGGCGGTCCCTGTCGATATAACCTACCCAACGCCGCGACGATGCGCAGCCGGGGCGAGGCTCGGCGGCCGTGCAAAAACTTTCTGTAACTAAGCCGTAACCACGGAATTTCGCGATTAGCCTAACGTTTGAATTCCAATCCTCTGAAGTGCACCACCATGATTTCCAGCAATAAAACGATCAGCCTGGCGATTCCCGCCGCAGTCATCGCGCTCGCGTTAGGCGGTTGCGCAGTGGCGCCCCCGAGCGGCCCGAGCATAGCCGCGATGCCGCGCAGCGGCGAGCCGCTCAGCCAGTTCCAGCAGAACGACTACGAGTGCCGCGACTACGCGAATCAAACGACGAATCCGTCCGGCGCTGCGCAGGCAGCCACCACGAACAGCGTGAACAGCGCGGCACTCGGCACGCTCGGCGGCGCGGCGGTTGGCGCGCTGCTCGGCGCCGCGGCGGGCAACGCCGGCGCGGGTGCGGCGATCGGGGCGGGCAGCGGTCTGCTGATCGGCGGCGCGAACGGCGCGAACGGCGCCCAGTACTCGGCGGCCGGCTTGCAGGCACGCTATGACACCGCCTACGCCCAGTGCATGACCTCGAAGGGCGAGACGATCGCTCAGCCGCAGCCTTACTATTCGACGCAGCCGGTGTATGTTGCGCCCCGTCCTTACTACTACGCACCGCCTCCGCCCGTCATGTATGCGCCTTATCCGGCCTACTGAACGGTGATAGTGGGGGACCGGCCGGCTTGCTTGTCTTGCATTGTCGGCCGGTAGCTTGTAGCGACGACCGTCGAATCCGTGCCGCTGTTTACTCCGTGCTGTCCGTCGACGCCGCTTTGCGCGGACGACGGCTGCGAGACGCCGTTTTACGGGTGACCTTCCTGGTGGCCTCAGGTCCTTCTTCCGAGTTGACTGCCGGAGCAGCGGCCTCGGCCGGCGCCGCGATCTCAGGGACTTCCTCGATCGTGCGCGGTGTACTTTTTTTCACTTTCTTCGCGGCCGTTTTGCGCGAAGCGCGCTTTTTGACGCTTTCACGCTGTGCGGGGTGGTCGCTGTCGGGGCTTTGCTCGATTTCTTGACCGAAGACGACTTGTTCGGCGGCTGTATCCGCTGCCGCTGTTACAGCGCGAGCTTCGCTGTTTTCACCTATCGGTTCAGTGACGAACTCGTCTTGGAGCGGCGCGCGTTCACGCGGCTCCTGCCGCGGGGCAGACTCGGCGGGCTCCGCCTGTTCGGTGAGAGCCGGAGCGCCAGCCGCAGGTTCTTCATCAGCCGTTTCGTGGTGCCCCCGCTTGCCGTGCACAGCCTCCTGACCGCGGGCCGCCTTGCGGTTGCCGCGCTCCTTACGACGCGACTTATGCTTACCGCCCGACTCGGACGCGGCCGCTTGCGCGGCCTGCGCTTGATACGAATGTTCGGCCGCCTGTTCGGCCGACGCCGACTCAGCCGACCCCGTTTCAGCAGACTCCGCCGCGGTTTCGCCGATATTTTCACTGGCCGCTTCACTCGCGACGTTCACGGCCGTGCTTCGATAAACGTACGCGCCTGACTTTTCATCGCGGCCGAATTCGAGTAGCCCGCGCGCCTGAGCTTCTTCCAGCAGATTGCCGAAAGCGCGAAACCCGTAATACGTTTCGTTGAAATCCGGTTTGCGCCGTTTGATCGCGTTCTTCAGCACGGACGCCCAGATCTTGCCGCTGTCGCCACGTTCGGAAGCGAGTGCGTCGAACGTCTGCACCGCAATTTCAACAGCCTTGCTGCGACGCTTCTCCAGATCTTCCTTCGGCGGGGCTTTCTCTTCATCAGCCGCACGTTTGGCTGCCTGCTGCGCGCTCTGCTGCTGGCGCGACGATTCGCGCCTCGCGACTGCGCGCTGACTTTCGCGTACGAGATCGTCGTAAAAGAAGAACTCGTCGCAGTTCGCAATCAGCAAATCCGACGTGGACTGCTGCACACCGACGCCGATGACCTGTTTGGCGTTCTCGCGCAGTTTCGACACGAGCGGCGAAAAATCGGAATCACCACTGATGATGACGAACGTATTGACGTGCGATTTCGTATAACAGAGATCGAGCGCATCGACGACGAGCCGAATGTCGGCGGAATTCTTGCCCGATTGGCGCACGTGCGGAATTTCGATCAACTCGAAATTGGCCTCGTGCATGGCCCCTTTGAAACTCTTGTAGCGATCCCAGTCGCAATACGCCTTCTTGACGACGATGCTGCCCTTCAGCAGCAGGCGCTCGAGTACAAGCTTGATATCGAACTTGTCGTATTTCGCGTCGCGCACGCCAAGCGCGACGTTCTCGAAGTCGCAGAACAGCGCCATGCTGACGTTTTCGTTGGATGACGCCATGTGTATCTCCATTGAAGCGGTCGTCGAAGTCGACGAATCGCGACATGATAGCGATTCCAGCGAAGGTGAGCAGCTTTTGTGGTGCGCTCGCACCGATAGTTGGATGGGAATTTGCAGCAAGCGGTTTGTCCGGCCGCCCAGCGAGCGGCTCCATGTCAGTGCCGTTACAGAGTGTCGCGACGACCTGCGTTGTTCCACGTCGCGCGAGCTTCCAGCACGTCGTCGATCAATCCGTATTCCCTCGCTTCGAGCGCCGACATGAAGTTGTCGCGGTCGGTATCGCGCGCGATATCTTCGATGCTGCGTCCGGTGCGTTCGGCCATCATCGCATTCAGACGCGCTCGCACATACAGCACCTCCTTTGCCTGGATTTCGATGTCCGCCGCGGTGCCCTGACCACCGCCGGACGGCTGGTGAATCATGATGCGAGCATTCGGTAGCGCATACCGTTTGCCGCGTTGACCCGCGGTGAGCAGAAAGGTGCCCATGCTCGCGGCAAAGCCCGTGCACAAGGTCGAGACCTCCGGCTTGATGAACTGCATGGTGTCGTAAATCGCGAGGCCGTCATACACCGAGCCGCCGGGCGAGTTGATGTAAAAAGAAATATCCTTGTCGGGGTTCTCCGATTCGAGAAACAGCAATTGTGCGACGATCAGACTGGCTGACTGCTCGTTCACGGGCCCGACAAGAAACACGATGCGCTCGCGCAGCAGGCGGGAGTAGATGTCATAGGCGCGCTCGCCCCGGCCGGATTGTTCGATCACCGTGGGCACGAGGCCCAGGGCGGAGACAGACGGGTAACTGGAAGGCATGGATTCCTCGTTCAGGATGGATAGCACGGGCATTCGGGGATGCGCAGCCCGCCTCGGATCAGAAGCCGCGTGACATGCGCGGGTTGTTGCTCATTTGACGAAGCAGCGACCGGCGTTGTGACAGAAATTTTTTTGCGCCGAGCTGTCACATCAACCGTTGCCCACGCGTCAAGCTCAGGAATACCGAACACGACGCGCGCCTGAGCCATGCCACTGGTGTACAGCCGCTTTTTCACGACGCAACATCGGGAGGTCTACGCATGACGGAACAGGGAATCGACAAGGCATCCAGTTTCGAGGCCGCGCGCGCCCGTCTGCTGGCGCTCGCATATCGGATGCTTGGCAGTCGTGCGGAGGCCGAAGACGTGGTGCAGGACGTCTGGCTCAAATGGCATCTTGCCGATACGCAGGCGGTGCAAACGCCGGTCGCGTGGCTTACCACGCTCACCACGCGCGCGGCGATCGACCGTCTGCGGCACGCGCAGCGCGAGCGCGCGTCGCAGGCTAGCGGCTGGTTGCCGGAGCCGTGGCTCGACGAGGTCGCACCGTCGGCGGAGGAGTTGGCATTGCGCGCGGCCGATATGTCATATGGCGTGATGTTGCTGCTCGAACATCTCAAGCCAGACGAACGCGCGGCGTTCGTCCTGCATGAAGCGTTCGAATGCGGTTATGCCGAAATCGCGTCGATTCTCGAGCGCACACCGGCCGCTTGCCGGCAAATGGTTCATCGCGCCAAGGAGCGTCTGAAACGGGCGGGCGCGCCATTGAAGCGGCCCGATCCAGCGGTGCACGGGCGCATCGTCGAGCGATTGCGCGCGGCGCTCGAAGCGCAAGACCGGGCGGGCTTGCTGCAGCTTTTCAACGACGCGCCGCAACTGATCAGCGACGTACCTCTGTACGCTATACCCACTCCAATCCCCACGGCCAACCTGGCCCTTCGCGCACAAGGGCCGACACCTGGAGCCGAAGCGCAGGGCGCCCCCGAACCCGGTTCAGGTCAGAAGTGGATCGCTGTGGTTACATCGCTCGCGCAACAGGCGAGCTATACCGAGGTGGTGTCGATGGCGGGCGCGGTGTGTATCGCACTGTTCTGCGACGGCGACATCGTCGGGCTAATCGACGTGGTGACGGATGGCGCAACGGACCTTTCGGCGAGAATCGTCTCGCTGCGCATCGTGACCAGCGCCGCGCATTTGCGGGCGGCCAACCGAATGCTGGGCCGTGACGCGGTCAGGGAACTGCTTGCCCGCATCAAGGGCCCTCGGGGCGTGTCAGTTGCGGTGAGCCGCGACTTCCCAGTTGATGTCGACGCATAGCACCTGCGTACCATGCGAGTTATGCGCGGCAATCGAGGCCGTGACGCACAGATGCGCTTCGTTGATCGACAGATACGGCGGCGTTAGATGAACCCGCCCCGGTTGACGCATCGCCTGAATGAAGTACGGGCGGCGCTCCCAACTGGCGCCTTCGGAGTGCAGCAGCGGGCTGAAGCGCTTTGCACGTTGCGATGTGCGGCCCGGTGGCAGCACGTTGTCGCCGATCTGCCGGCCCGAACCGTCCAGGACAAAGCAGCGTGCCGTTTCTCCGAGCGCGAGCAAAGGTGCGGTCGCCTGCGCGATCGATTCCCCGGCAATCAGCTGAGCTGCGGCGGCCTCGAGCGCGGTGACATACGGTGCGAGCCGCGCGGATTGCGCTTTCTCTCGAGCGGCAACGCGTTCGCGCAGCGAGGCGGAGAGCGAATCCATCAGGCCAGCGGCAACTTGTGGCTTGACGGGTTCGACGCTCGGGCCTGCGAAAAATGCGCCCTGGACGAAATCTACGTTGCATTCGAGCGCGATCAGCGCGTCACGCTCGGTGCTCAGACCGCCCATCAGTACCAGTTGCCCGGACTCGTGCAACAGAGAGACGAGGCCCGGCAAGACACGCTCGATGTGCGAGTGTTCACTCGCTTGCGCGAGGATGCAGCGGTCGAGCGTCACGATGTCCGGCCGCAGATTCCACACGCGGTCGATGTTCGAATGCTTGGCGCCAAAGCCGTCGAGCGCGATCAGAAAACCGGACTTGCGCAGCGAATCGACGATTTCGGCGAAGCGCGTGGTTTCGCCGCCGGCCTGTTCGGATACTTCGAGCACCACGCGTTGCGGCGGCAGGCCGAGCGTCTTCAGGCTGGCAAGCAGCGCGTCGCCGTAGCTGGTGTCCATCAGTGCGGCCGGATGCAGGCTGAGGAAGAGCCATTCGTCGTGGCTGTCGAACGCGTTGAAGTTGCCGAGGTGCAGCGATTCGGCTAGCCGCCCGAGTTCCAGCAGGTCGCCGCGTCGCGCGGCCTGCGTAAAGACTTCGTGCGACGGCACTTGCTGCTCATGCTCGTCGTGCACGCGCAGCGACGCGTGATACCCGATCGCGCGCCGGTGCGATACCGAGAAGACCGGTTGAAACACGCTGAAAACGGTGTAGCCGCCATACAGAACGGTACGGCGCGAGCCTTCGTCGCCGGCCATCGGGCGTGGTGGCTGGAAGCCGGGAGGATCGAGTTCGATCATGCTCATCATGTCGGTCGTGTGGAAATGGCGGCGCTTGCAGGGCTCGGCAGGAGTTTGCACGCGCAGACTAAGAGTTTACAGGATAGTCGAGCAAGAACTATGCGCGTGTACCGACAAAGCTCGAGCGCCCACCAGCAATGCTCCGAGCCAAACATCGTGCGCCCGCTCCGGTACTAAGGCGATGACACGCACTTCACTGGTGCGGGACGCGCCCTGTTGCGGGTCGGTGACGCTGTTCAGGGATGCGGCGTGCGGGGCCGCGCGGAGCGGTGCCAGGAAATCCGTTTGCAAGCGCGCGAGGATGCGTCGTCCCGGCCCGCGCGGATTTCAGGTGCGCTCCGACGGATCGGTCTTTTTCGCCGGCGTGCGGATCTCCGGCGACAGCTGCGCAAAGATCCACGACGAACATGCGGTAATGATGCCGACACACAGGAACGTCGCATGAAACGCGGGCAGCGAATTTGCGGCAGTCACGCGCTGCATGATGCCGGTAAAGGTCGTCAGCAACGCACCGGCCACGGTCACGCCGAGACTCATCGAAAGCATCTGCACGAGCGAAAACAGGCTATTGCCGCTGCTCGCGCCGCCGGTGCCGAGGTCCTTCAGCGTCAACGTGTTCATCGCGGTGAACTGCATCGAGTTTACGCCGCCGAAGATCGCCAGTTGCACGAGCCGCAGCCACAGCGGCTGATTCGTGCTCGTGAGCGCGAAACTCGCCATCATCAGGCCGACCAGAATCGTGTTCGCCATCAGCACGCGCCGGTAGCTGTACCTCAGAATCAGCGTCGTCACGAGACGCTTCGTTGCCATACCCGCGGCTGCCACGGGCAGCATCATCAGCCCGGCTTCGAATGCGCTATAGCCGAGGCTCACCTGCAACAGCAAAGGAATCAGGTAGGGCATCGAGCCGCTGCCGATCCGCGCGAACAGATTGCCGAGCAGTCCGACGCTAAACGTGTGGATTTTGAACAGATCGAGCGGAAAAATCGGCGCCGGCTCGCGCACCGCGTGCAGACCATAGGCAACGAAGCACGCCATGCTCAGAATCAGCAGCACCAGCACCGTCGCATGTTGGATGCCGAATTCGGTGCGGCCGTCGAGCGCGAACGAAATTGCCACCATGCCCACCACCAGCAGCAGGTAGCCGCCGAGGTCGAATTTGCCCGTGTGTTCATTGCGGCTATCCGGCATGAAGATAAACGTGGCAATGCAGCCCACGATGCCCACCGGCACGTTGATCAGAAAGATCCAGTGCCACGACGCGATTTTGACGAGCCAGCCGCCGAGCGTCGGGCCGATCAACGGTCCGATCAGGCCCGGGATCGCCACGAACGACAACGCCGGCAGATAGCGCTCCGCCGGAAAGGTACGCAGCACCGCGAGCCGCCCAACCGGCAGCAGCATCGCGCCGCCCACGCCTTGCAGAATGCGGAAGAGCACCAGTTGGTTCAGCGTGTGCGCGTTCGCGCACAGCAGCGAGCCCACCGCGAACACGAGGATCGCACTGAAGAACACGCGCCGCGTGCCGAGTTTGTCGGCGAGCCAGCCAGATACGGGGATCATCACCGCCATCGTCAGCGAGTAGGCGATCACCACCGATTGCATGCGCAGCGGCAGCTCGCCGAGGCTCGTCGCCATCGCGGGGAGCGCGGTGTTGACGATCGTCGAATCGAGCGTCTGCATGAAAAAGCCGGTGGCGACCAGCCACAGCATCACCGTCAGTGCGCGGGGCGAAGGGCCAGAGGGGATGTCGGGAGCGAGGGCGGGCGGAGTCGGCGTCGTGGACATATGAAGCGGCTGGGCGCGCTCGGTCGGGCTGGGACTCGCTATTTTAGGGAAAAGCGGGTCCCGGCGCAGCGAGCGGCGCAGTCTTGCGCAGGTGCCAGCGCTGCGTCGCGGCGGCGTTGTGCGCGATGTTCACGCATCAGCCGGCAACTGCGCCGCCGCATGAAAAAACGCCTGCGCCCGTGGATCGTTGCCAAACGCTACATGAATCCTGATCCACGGGCTCGGCTCCCGGTTCGGCCTGAAGTGTTGTCCAGGCAGCACCGTCACACCGAGCGGCACACCGCATTCAACGAGTCGCTCGGCGTCCGCGACATGAGGCACGCGCGCCCACACGAACTTGCCGCCCGCCGGTTCTTCGAAAATCTCCCAGCCGGCATCTTCGAGTGTCTGGACGGTCGAGCCGAGCGCGCCGCGCATCTGGCGGCGCAGTCGCTCCAGATACTTGCGATACGCGCCGCGTTCCAGCATCGACACCGCCACCGCTTCGGCAAACCGCGAGCCGCCGATGCTCGTCAGCATCTTGATATCGACCAGATCCTTGATGATCGCGTGATTCGCAACCACGCAGCCGATCCGTAGCGACGACGACAGCGTCTTCGACAATCCGCCGATGTAGATCACCTGTTCGAGTTGGTCGAGTGTCGCGAGGCGATCGGTGAGGTCGGTCTGAAAATCCGCGTAGATGTCGTCTTCGACGATATGGAAGCCATGCTCACGCGCCATTTGCAGCAAACGGAACGCGACCTGCGGTGCGACCGTGGTGCCGGTCGGATTGTGGAACACGGTGTTGATGAGCAGCAGTCTAGGCCGGTGCAGCTTCAGTTGCGCCTGCATCACGTCGAGGTCGGGACCGCTGCCGGTGCGCGGAATGCCGATCAGCTTCATGCCGTGCAGTCGCAACAGGCCGTACAGGTTGTAGTAACCGGGGTCCTCGACAAAGATCGTGTCGCCAGGCTTCAGCATGTAGCGCACCAGCAGATCGAACGCCTGGCTCGCGCCATTGGTGATCAGAATCTGCGACGCGTCCGCCTGGATGCCCAACTGCCCAATGCGGCCGCGCAACTGCTCGCGCAAGACGGGATTGCCGAGCGGCGTCGCGTACTCGACCATGCTCGCCGGATCGGTTCGCGACACATGGCGGATCGCCTGCGCAATGCCGTCGATGTCGCGCCAGCTTTCGGGAATAAAACCGGTGCTGAGCTTCAGCGTCTCGCCCGGAAAGTTGAATTGTTCGAGCAAATGGTCCGATTCGACATCGGCGCGGCGCGGGTCCGACGTGCCCTGACAGCGCATGTCCGTCGGCTGGCGATCGGCGACGTAAAAGCCGGAGCCGTGGCGCGAGTCGACATAGCCGAGCGACACCAGCCGGTCGTATGCCTCGATCACCGGAAAGCGGCTTACGCCGAAGTCGGCGGCGAACTGGCGAATCGACGGCAGCTTCGAGCCGGGATGCGCATTGCGCGAACGGATCCACGCCGAAACGCCCGTGACGATCTGCTCGGTAAGCGGGACGCCGTTGTCCCGATCGAGCTGGATTTCGAGTTTCATACGCTTGCCTTCTGTCGCCGGCTGGCGAGCCCACGAGCTTTTAACCTGCGTCGCGCGAGCCATGCCAACTGTTCGGTTTTTTGACTGAACAGTTCCGATGAAAGTGTTCGGAACTGTGCATGGGTTTCCGATCATCGCACGCCAATAATCGGTACAACAGATAGTTCTTCGAGGAGAACGGCGATGCGAGAAGTGCGAGTTTTCGAACTGGAACATGGCGAGCCCGTCACGGCCTGGCGGGTTACGCGTCCGTCGATTTTCAAGATGATCAGCGGCAACATCTGGCTGACCGTCGAGGGCGAGCATGCAGATCACTGGCTGGCGGCAGGGCAGTCAATCGAGTTGGCGCGTGGATCGGTGGCATGGATCAGCGCGGGGCGGGAAGGGGCGCGTTTCGCGCTGGCGAGCGGCTCGCAGCGCAAGCTGCCGACGCTGCTACTCGGCTGGCCGATACCGGCTTGGCTGGCGCGTCGGCCGAGCGTAGTCTGATGCGGGGCAACCGGCGAGCCGCCGCTTTGCAGGCCGGACGTAGCCCGTAAGCAGCTCCTAAGCAGCCCCTAAGCAGCCCCTCCCGCCTCATACTCCCCGATATACCGCGCTCGCGGCCGGATCAACCGGCCATCGCGCGTCTGCTCCATCGCGTGTGCGATCCAGCCGACCACCCGCCCGAGCGCAAACAGCGTGAATGCGGCGCCGGTCGGCAAGCCGAGCACGCGCTCGATCGCCGCAAGCGCGAAATCCACCGTCGGCTCCGCGCCGGTCGTGTCGCGCACCGCTCGCGCAAGCTGCAGCACCTCGTTGAGCGGCGAGCGGGCCGGCGCGCAGTCGGCGAGCATCGTCAGCAACAACCGCGCGCGCGGATCGCCGTCCGGATAGAGCGGACGACCGAAGCCCGACAGCACCGGACCTTGCGCGCCGTGCTCGTGCCGCGCGAGCCGGTTCGCCAGATAGCGGTCCAGATCGGGCGAGCGCGACGCTTCATCGAGCAGCGCGGCAATGCGCACGGTTTCGCCGCCGTGACGCGGCCCGGAGAGCGCCGCGAGGCCGCCCGCGACCGCGCCGAACAAATGCGTGCCCGTCGATGTAATGCAGCGCACCGTGAACGTCGACGCGTTCAGCTCGTGATCCGCGCACGCGACCAGCGCCGCGCGCAGCAGCCCGCTTTGTTGCCGGCTGCGCACCCGCCAGGCCGTCGCGATCTGCCGATGCAGCGGTTCGTTCGACGTTCCCGCCGGCAGCATCGCGGCGGCCAGCAGCCGCATCACGGCGCACGCGGTGTCGAGCTGCGCGTCGCGGCCAAGCGCCCACACGCGCGGCATCTGCGCGGCGGCGGCCGGCAGCAGCACGAGCGCGCGATCGAGCGGCGTGCTGTCACTCCACAGCTTGAGCCACGCCGCCCATTGCGCGGGGGCGAGCGGCACGGCGGGCGCATCGGCGATGCGCCGCGCGCTGCATTGCCACAGCAGCGCCGCGACGTCTTCGAGTGACGCACTGCGTGCGAGCTCGATCGCATCGTGCCCGCGATACAGCAGCCGACCGTCCGCGACCAGCGTGATCGACGATTCGAGCACCGGCACGCCCCAGTCGAGCACCTTCTGCGCGACCTTGCCGGCGCGCTTGCCGTCCGCCTTGCGACGCGCGAGGCGGCGCACCTCGGCGGCATCGTAGAGGCGATGTCTGCCTTGCGCATCGGGCGACGAGCCGAGCATGCCGCGGCTCACGTACGCGTACAAGGTCGGCAGGCTGACGCCGAGCGTCGCGGCCGCTTCGGCGGCGGTCAGGTAGATCGGGGCTGACATGAAAGCACGTGAAAACCGAAGAAATCAATATATATTGATCATCATAATCAAGATTGATTGCAGCAAGGCGTAAATTTAGACTCGGTGCACCTGCTTCCTGTCCGCGGTCAACGCGCCCGATCCCATGACACCCGAACTCGCCCTCAAGCACATCTGGACCCTCGCCGGCTGCGATCCGGTCGCGCTGCACGCCGTGTCGCTCGCCGGCGCGGACCCCGGCTTGCCGTCGGTCTATCACGTCGGCAGCCTCGCGTCGTCGACCATCGCGGCGACAGGCCTCGCGGCCGCCGAATACTGGCGCCTGCGCAGCGGACGCAGGCAACGGGTGTCGGTGCAGATGCGTCGCGCGCTGGCGGCATTTCGCAGCGAACGCTATCTGCGGATCGACGATGGGCCACCGCCCGCGCTGCGCGATCCGGTCACAGGCTTCTACGAAACGGGCGACGGCCGCTGGATCCAGCTGCACACGAATTTTGCGCATCACTTGAAGGGCGTGCTCGACGTGCTCGGCTGTGACAACGGCCGGGAATCGGTGGCGGCCGCGATTCGCGGCTGGGAGGGCGCGACGCTCGATCAAACGCTCGCCGACGCGGGCCTATGCGCCGCCTTGATTCGCACGCCAGACGAATGGGCTGCGCTCGAGCAGGCCAAAGCGATCGCGCGCTTGCCGCTGTTCGAGATCGAGCGCATCGGCGACGCGCCGGCCGAGCCGCCGCGCCATGCCGATGCCGACGCCGCGCCCGGCATCGACCGTCCGCTCGCGTGCGTGCGGGTGCTGGATCTGTCGCGGATCATCGCGGGACCGGTGGCCGGTCGCGCGCTCGCGCATCATGGCGCGGACGTGATGACGATCAACGGGCCGCATCTGCCGAACATCGCGCCGCTCGTGATCGACAACGGACGCGGCAAGCGTTCGGCGCTCGTCGATCTGCGCGACGCCGCTGGCTGCGACACGTTGCGCGGACTCGCGCGCGATGCCGACGTGTTCCTGCAAGCCTATCGTCCGGGCGCGCTCGCGGCACGCGGCTTCGGGCCGGACGAGCTGGCGCGGCTGCGGCCTGGCATCGTCTATGTGTCGGTTTGCGCGTACGGGTACACGGGGCCGTGGGCGCAGCGACGCGGCTTCGACAGTCTGGTGCAGTCGGCGAGCGGCATCGCGTGGACGGAGCGTGCGGCGGCGGGTTCGGCCGAGCCGCGGCATCTGCCGTGTCAGGCGCTCGATCACGCGACCGGCTATCTGGCCGCGTTCGGCGCGATGGTCGCGCTCGCGCGGCGGGCACGCGAGGGCGGCAGCTGGCATGTGAAGGTGTCGCTTGCGCAGACCGGGCGCTGGCTGCAGTCGTTCGGGTTGCTGGCCGATGGACAGCAGGCGCCGGAAATGTCGCTCGACCATGTGCGCGATTGCGTCGCGAGCGTGCAATCGGAGTTTGGGTGTGTGCTCGGCGTTCAGCCCGCCGAAGAACTGGAACAGACGCCGGCGTTTTATGCGCTGCCGCCGGCGCGCATCGGCGCGCACGAAGCCCGGTGGACTTAACAGGGTAGCGTGCGCCGCGGTGGAGCTTGAACCGCGGCGCGCCCGGCCGTCCGACCATTCACCGAGTCGCAGCCTACTTCCTCAACTCCGCCACGAAGTCGTAGTAATCGTTGCGGCAGTACGTATCCGTCAACTCGATCGCGCGCTGATCCGCGGTATAGCCCACGCGCGTGATCAACAACAACGCCTCGTTCGGCGCGATGCTCATCTGCTGCGCGATCTCGTCGCTCGCGTTCACCGCGCGAAAGTGCTGCAACGCGCGCACGATCGTCAGTCCGCGATTCTCCAGATACGTGTACAGCGAGTCGCCGATTGCCTGCGGATCGGGAATCACAGCGGCCGGGAATGTGGAATTCTCGACCGCCATCACGATGCCGTCGGCGAGTCTCAGTCGTCGCAGCCGCGTGACCGCGGCGGCCGGCGACAGCCCCAACTGGATCACTTCATCGCGATTGGCCGGCGAGATTTCGCGCGACAGCCACTTCGAACTCGGCGTGAAGCCGCGCCGCCGCAGCATTTCGCTGAAGCTCGACAGGCGCGACAACGGATCTTCATAGCGCGGCGTGATGAAGCTGCCCGCGCCTTGGGTGCGGCGGATCAAACCCTGCTCGACGAGCAGAGCGATCGCCTTGCGCGACGTGATGCGCGATACGCCGAGCGCCTCCGACAGCACCCGCTCCGAGGGGAGCGCTTCACCGGCGTTCCAGCGGTTTTCGTGGATCGCGCTGCCGAGCTTGCGGGCAAGTTGCAGATAGAGCGGCGTGTCGTTTTCCGGGTCCGGGCGCAGGTCGCGCCAGCGGTCTTCCGAGGCAGAGGTCATGGGGCTCACGCAAGATGGGCAAGCGGCAATTTTAAAACATCGGCGCGCCCCGTTATAGCGGGCTTTTGCCTGGCGCGCCGTCGTGAGGCCGCGGAGCCGCTAAACTCGTCTCCAGGTTTTTCGTAGCATGCGTTGCGCGGTGAGGTCTCGCGCAATTGCATCGCATCCCGGTCGAGCCACTTTCGAAGGAGTCAGCATGACGAGCGAGATCGCAAGCGTGAGCTTGCCGGACGGCGAGCGCATTCCGGCGCTGGGGCAGGGCACGTGGGAGATGGGCGAGCAGCGGGCACGGCGCGCGGCGGAAATCGATGCGCTGCGCTGCGGCATCGAACTCGGCATGACGCTGATCGACACCGCCGAAATGTACGGCGACGGCGCGACCGAGTCGCTGCTCGGCGAAGCGCTCGCCGGTTTGCGCGACAAGGTGTTTCTGGTCAGCAAGGTGTATCCGCACAACGCTAGCCGACGCGGCGCGATCGCCGCGTGCGAGCAAAGCCTGAAGCGTCTGAAGACGGACCGGCTCGATCTGTATCTGCTGCACTGGCGTGGCTCGGTGCCGCTCGCGGACACCGTCGATGGCTTCGAGGCGCTGCGGCGCGCGGGCAAGATCCGTCACTGGGGCGTGAGCAACTTCGATACCGACGACATGGAAGAACTCGTCGCGACGCCAGGCGGCGACGCGTGCGCGACCAACCAGATTCTGTACAACGTGGCGCGGCGCGGGCCGGAGTTCGATCTGCTGCCATGGCTCGGCGCGCGCGACATGCCGGCGATGGCGTACAGCCCGGTCGATCATGCGCGGCTGCCGAAACGCTCGCCGCTCGACGACATCGCCGACGCGCGCGGCGTCTCCGTGTTTCAGGTGGCGCTCGCGTGGGTGCTGGGCAAGCCCAATGTGTGCGCGATTCCGAAGGCGGCGCGGGTCGAGCATGTGCGCGACAACCATCGCGCGTCGCAACTGGTGCTGGAAGCGGACGAACTCGCCGCGCTCGACGCGTATTTCAAGCCGCCGCGCGGCAAGCGTGCGCTGGAGATTTTGTAAGCGCTGGCGCGGCCGCCGTCCGTTGCGGAGCGGCGGCGCGCGAGGCTTGAAGCGCTGTGGGCGCCGCTGACGCCGCGCGCGCTCAGGTGCAGGGGTGGTGCTGATGCACGGAGCCGAGCACGGCGACTTCGGCGGGGGTGTGCTGCAGCGCGTCGTCTGGTACCTGGGCGGCATCGGCGAGGAAGTCGTCGACGATCGACGACACCGGCACGTCGCGCAGGCATAGCGACACGCGCTGGGTTTCGTTGACGGGGAAGGTGGTGCGTTGCGCGAGGAACAGCACGCCGTACTGATAACCGTGGATGATGCCGCGGATCGCGCCGACGCATTGCCCTTGCGCGACGTTGTCGTGGCGCTGTTTGCAACTCTGTACGAGCGAGTAGGCGGAGAAGCTCGGATCGACCGGTGGCGCCGCTTGCGACAAGGTTTGCGCCATTGGCTGCGCGGGTGTTTGCGCATTGGCGAGCGATGCGAGGCCCAGGGCGCTAGCCATCAGCACGGCGGCTGCCGTGCGGGTCGCGGAGGGGGGGACACTTCTATGCATGTTGTGGGCCCTCATATCGAACGATGAATTTGATATGAGGCGGTCGTCTCGGATTGGTTCCATAACACTCACACGCAGTGGAGGTTGTGTTCCCGCCGCTCGCGGTGCGGTTCGCGCGACGATGCGAGGCGCGGCTCGCGCGCGCTCCAGGCGATTCCGTCAGCGCGCGCCGAAGGCGGGCGGGCCGCTCCGGCCGGCCTGCGGCGGTGACGCCCGACCGGGGGATCGGGACGCCACCGCCGTTGCCAGCGGATAGCGGACAGTATGCCGGGACATGTCGTCGGCGGGTAGGGCGCGGGCTCCCTACCCAGGGCAACGGGCGACGCCTAGTGCCCGTTCCCGCCACCGTTGCCACTGCCGCCGCTGCCGCCACCCTTGGCTCCGTGACCGCCGCCGAAGCCTCCGCCAAAGCCTCCGCCAAAGCCTCCGCCAAAGCCTCCACCATGCGCGCCGCCGAAACCACCCCTCGGGCCACCGCTTGAGCCTCCGCAACCGCAGCTGCCGCTCCCGCTGCCGCCGCTGCTTCCGCATCCACTTCCACTTCCACCGCCACCGCCACCGCCGCTTGCGCCTCCACCGCTTCCACCGCCTCCACTGCCACCCCCACCATTTCAGCCACCACTACTGCTACCACCATTACTTCCGCCGCCGCTATTTCCCTTACCGCCCGTGCCCGCACCGCCACTCCCACTTCCGCTCCCTGAACCCGCCGCCCCGGCGCCGCTGTTACCGTTTGCGCCAGCCCCGCTATTGCTCGAACCCGCCGCGCCGCCACTACCGCTGCCGTTGCCACTGCCGCCGCCGAGCCGGCCGCAGCCCGGACCGCCAAGCCCGCCGCAGCCTACCGGCGCGAACACCGGGGCGGCATCGTCGGCGGCCGTGGCGGCGGTCGCCGCGTCGTCGTTCTGCGCGAGCAGCAGCGGCGCTGAATCTCCGGTTTGCGCCGGCGACGCGTCGGCCATCACCATCGAGCGAGGGATCACGTCCGTCGACGCCCCGTACGCGGCCTCGCCCGCCAGCACCGCCACCCCCGCGAGCACCGCTGCGCGGCGCATCATTGCGCAGCAATGCCGATCTGATTTTCTGATTTTCATCGCGCGTCTCCAGCTGCCACAGCGGCGGCCGACCTGTCTGCACGCGGGTCTTGTCGAACCCCGAGTCCGTCGTGCCGAAGTTGCCCGCGCGTCGCTGCCGTGCTGATCGCTTGAGGTCGCGTCATCGCGTGGTGACGCTCGTCGTGCGGATGTGCGCGGCGTTGCGCGCGCGGGTTGGCTTCGAATCTCTGGCCGCAGATTTAGCGATATCCATGCCACGCATCGCCGAGCCTTGAAGCGACGCGGGCGATCTCGGGATGTGCGATGCGCACGCCGGAAAAACGCCCGAAAACGTTGCGACGATGAAACGCGCGGACGCAAAAGCGTGTTTCCGACGCGGGATTCGTTAAGGGGGCGCTGTGCTGGATGACGCCGCGTCACGCGACGTCGATGAGGTTCGAATTGACGCTAGCTGGCGTTTTCCGACGCGTCGTCGGAAGCGGCGCCGTTCGTCGTGTTGCCCGCGTTGTCGTCGCGCGGCTCGCATTGCAGCTCGCGCAGAGTGGCGACCGGAATATGGCAGCGAATCCGGTGGGCGGAAGGCGAGTCAGCGGCGCCGCCGGCTTCGAGGAACGGCGGGTCCTGCTGCTCGCAGATCGCGCCGAGCTTGCGCGGACAGCGCGTGTGAAAGACGCAGCCCGACGGCATCGCGCCGGGCCCGGGCAACTCGCCCGTCAGATGGATGCGCGTACGTTGATGCACTTCGCCGGTTGCACCGTCGCCCGGCAGCGTCGGCACGGCGGACAACAGCGCCTCGGTATACGGATGCTGCGGCCCATCGAACACGGCCGCCGCCGGGCCGATTTCGAGCAGCCGGCCGAGATAGAGCACCGCGATGCGATCCGACACATAGCGCACCACGTGCAGATCGTGCGAGATGAACACGTAGCTGACGCCGCGCTCGCGCTGCAGATCGGCGAGCAGATTCAGGATCGCGGCCTGCACCGACACGTCGAGCGATGAAGTCGGCTCATCGCACACGACGACGCGTGGTTCGCCGGCAAACGCGCGCGCAATCGCGACGCGCTGCTTGAGTCCACCCGATAGCTGGCGCGAACGTGCGTCGAGATAGCGCTCGGGCAGCCGCACGGCGTCCGTCAGCGTGCCGAGCCTTTCGTTGATCTGGCGTCCGCGCAGCGCGGTGAAGCGCGCGAGCGCACGACCGATCAGCCGCTTGACCGAATGCGCGCGATTGAGCGCCGAGTCCGGATTCTGGAATACGATCTGCAGCGACTTCAGCTGCTCGTCGCTGCGTCGCGTGACGCGCGCGGCGAGCGGTGCGCCGTCGAGTTCGAGCACGCCGCCGGCATCGGGTGCGAGCAGGCCGAGCATCAGCCGCGCGAGCGTCGTCTTGCCGCTACCCGATTCGCCGACGAGGCCGAGCGTCTCGCCGCTCGCGAGTTCGAGCGACACGTCATCGACCGCGCGCAGCGGCGCGCCGGATACGTGGAATGTTTTCGACAGGTTGCGAGCGCGCAAGACCGGCGCGGAGGACGCGCGCGCTGCCGCGTTGGATGATGCGGCCACCACCGGCGCCTCGCTCGATGCCGCCCGCGGCAATTCGATCGCGCGCTCGTGATAGTGGCAGCGCGCCATCTGATCGCCATGCGCGGCGCCGAGCCGATAGGGCGGCGGCGCGTCGCGCCGGCAGCGCTCGTCGGCGAGACGGCAGCGCTCCGCGTAGATACAGCCCTGCGTGACCGAGCCCGGCAACGGCAGGCCGCCCGCGATCGTATCGAGCCGCTCGCGGTCCTTGCTGCGTCCGGCGCTAGGCAGGCAGCGCAGCAGCCCGACCGTGTACGGATGACGCGGCCGCGCGAACACGTCCTGGGTCGCGCCTTCCTCGACCAGCTTGCCCGCGTACAGCACGCCGACACGTTCGCACATGCGGCCGATCACCGCGAGGTTGTGGCTGATGAACAGCACCGCGGTGCCGAGCTCCTCGCGTAACTGCGCGACGAGGTCGAGCACTTCCGCTTCAACGGTCGCGTCGAGGCCGGTGGTCGGTTCGTCGAGAATCAGCAGCGCGGGGTTCGACGCGAGCGCCATCGCGATCACGACGCGTTGCTGCATGCCGCCCGACAATTGATGCGGATAGCTGTCCATCACGCGCTCGGGCGCCGCGATACGCACGCGCTGCAACATCTCGAGCGTGCGATGCAACGCTTCGTCGCGTGCGACGCCGGCCGCCTCGAATGCTTCGGAAATCTGGCGGGCAATCGTCAGCGATGGGTTCAGCGCGCGGCCCGGGTCCTGATAGACCATCGAGACGGTCGTCGCCCGCATGCTGCGCAGCGCATCGGCGCCGAGCTTCTGCACGTCCGCGCCGGCGATCGCGATCTTGCCGGCCTTCACCTTGCCGTTGCGCGGCAGATAGCGCAGCGTCGCCATCGCGACGGTCGACTTGCCGCAGCCCGATTCGCCGACGAGTCCATACGCCTCGCCGCGCCGCACGCGAAACGACACGTCTTGCAGCACTTCGCGATCGCGTCCGCGAATCCGGTAGGTGACCGTCAGGCCGACCACGGTCAGCGCATCGGTGCGATCGCTCTTCGACACGTCGAACGCGGCGAACGAGGAGGGCGGCGCGCCGTTCATCGGTCGAGCACTCCCTGCACGCTGTCGGCGATCAGATTGACGCCGACCACCAGCGACGCGATCGCGCCCGCCGCGAACACGACGGTCCACCACGCGCCGCCCGCCATCAGCGTGTACGACTCGGACAGCGCGAGCCCCCAGTCGGCCGACGGCGGCTGGATGCCGAAGCCGAGAAACGACAGCGTCGCGACCGCGAAGATCGCATAGCCGAGCCGCACCGTTGCTTCGACGACGATCGGCGGCAGCACGTTCGGCAGGATCTCCACGAACATGATGTACGGGGCGCGTTCGCCGCGCAGCTGCGCGGCGGCCACGTAGTCGAGATGGCGCTCGGCGAATACGGCGGCGCGCACGGTGCGCGCGGTGATCGGCGTGAACGTGAGGCCGATCACGAGAATCACCGTGAGGTTCGACGCGCCGACCGCCGCGAGCGCGAGCAGCGCGATGATCACGAGCGGCAGCGCGAGCACCGCATCGATCACGCGGCCGATCACGTCGTCGACCCACCCGTCGAAGTAGCCGACCAGCAGGCCGAGCGCGGTGCCCGCCGCGGTGCCGAGCAGCGTCGCGAGCGGCGCGATGGTCAGGATGTCGCGCGCGCCGACGATCACGCGTGAGAACACGTCGCGGCCGAGCTGATCGGTGCCGAACCAGTGCGTGCGATCGGGCGGCGTGAGCGAATTGAGCGGATCGGACGCGTACGGATCGAGATGCACGAATCGGGGCCCGGCGATCGCGCAGACGATCCACCACGCGACGATCAGCGCGCCCACGAGGAAGGTCGGCGAACGCAGAAGCAGCAGGAGGCGCGGGAAGCGTGGCTCGGCGGGCGCGCGTGGCGCGGAGCCCGGTGCGCCCGGCGCGGGTACGCCCGGTGGCGTTGAAGAAGCCGGCGGCACGCTCGTATTCATTCTGCGGTCCTCACCCGCAGCCGCGGATTGAGCAGCACATGCAGCGCATCGGCGACCAGATTCGCGAGCGTATAGACGACGCCGATCGTCAGCACGCCCGCTTCGAGCATCGGAAAGTCCTTCGCCTTGGCGGCGTTGTAGATCAGCGAGCCGATGCCCTGGTAGTGGAACAGCGTCTCGACCACCACGAGTCCGCCGATCATGTAGCCGAGCTGGGTGGCGGCCACGGTGATCGTCGGCAGCAGCGCGTTGCGCAGCACGTGCCGCCAGATCACGACGTGGCGCGGCAGGCCCTTGAGGATCGCGGTGCGCGTGTAGTCGGCGTCGAGCGCTTCGACGGTGCCCGCGCGCGCCATCCGCGCGATATAGCCGAAGAATACGAAGACGAGCGGCAGCACCGGCAGCACCAGATGCCGCAGCTGTTCGAGCACGCTTGCATCGGGCGGGAACGAAGCTTCGATCGGCAGCCAGCGCAGCCACACGCCGAACACGAGGATCAGCACGATCGACGACACGAACTCCGGCACCACGGTCGCCGACAAACCGGCAATGCTGATCGTGCGATCGAGCCAGCGTCCCGCATGCATCGCCGACCACACGCCGCCCGCAATGCCGAGCGGCACGACGACGATGAATGCGAAGAGGCCGAGCTTCGCCGAATGTCCGAGCGCATCGGCGATGAACGGCCCGACCGGTTCGCGATACGCGTACGACAGCCCCATGTTGCCGCGCACGAAGTGCGTGATCCAGTCGATGTATTGCGTGAGCAGCGGCCGGTCGGCGCCGAGCTGATGGTTGAGCGCGGCGACCGCGCGCGCATCGGCGAGCGGCCCGAGCACCGCGCGGCCGATATCGCCGGGCAGCAACTGGCCGCCCGCGAACACGATCAGCGACAGCAGCCACAGCGTGATCAGCGACAGACCCACGCGCGTCGCCAGAAAACGCGCGACGCGGCCTGCGTTGCCGTTCGTCGCGCGCGGCAAACGCGATGGGTTCGAGGCGGGAGCGGGCGCCGGAGCCGACATCGTGAGTTCTCGTGCGGAGGTGCGTTGAGCAGCGCGGTACCTACGCGCTCAGCGTCGCGCGATCGAAATACAGCTGCGCGAGCGCGGTGAAGCGCACGCCGTTCACGCCCTTGCGCATCGCGATCAGCTGATCGTAGAAGAACGGGATGATCAACGGCGTTTCGTCGAGCAGCAGCGTCTGGATCTGTCCGGAGAGTTTCTTCTGCGTGGCGAGGTCGATCGCCGAGACGAACTGCGCGACCAGTTGATCGTATTGCGGATTCTTGAAGTGCGCAGCATTCCACGTGCCGTTGCTCGTCAGCGTCGCGTTGAGGAACACGTTCGGCACGCCGCGATGACCGTAGTCGGTGATGCCGAGCGGCGCGTCGAGCCAGTCGGATTTGCCCGGCGTGCCCGCGCCGTAGTACAGCGACTGGCTCTCGACCTTCAGATTGATGCGCACGCCGATCGCCTTCGCGGCGTTCTGCACGACGACCGCGAGGTCTGGAATCTCCATGTATTTTTCGGTGGTCAGCGTGACATCGAAACCGTTCGGCACGCCGGCTTGCGCGAGCAACTGCTTCGCCTTCGCGACGTCGATCTTGCGTTGCGGCACGCCTGCATCCGACGACGGAAACACCGGCGCGAACGGGCTGTCGTTGCCGAGTTGCGCGCGACCCTTGAAGAGACCGCGCACGAGCACGTCGCGATCGAGCGACAACGCGAGCGCCTGGCGCACCCGTTTGTCCTTGAAGAGCGGGCTGTCGTTGCGCATGTGAATCTGCCGATGCGCGCTCGACTTCACGCCCACTGCCTTGTAGTCCGGATTGTTCAGGATGGCCGCGCCGCCCTGCACGGTGAAGGTGCCCATCACGTCGGCCTGGTGGCCTTGCAGCGCGAGCAGTTGCGCCTGTTCGTCCGCATAGAACGAAAACTGTACGCGTTGCGGTAACGCTTTGTCGCCCCAGTAGTCGGGATTGCGCACGAACGACGCGCCGATCTTCGGCTGATACTTTTCGAGTTTGAACGGGCCGGTGCCGATGAAGCTCTTTTCGTAGTTGCCCGCGAAATTCGCGGGCAGGATCACCGCGTTGTAATTATCCGAGGATACGTAGTAGGGGAAATTGCCGATCGGCGCGTCGAGATGAAATTCGACCGTGTGTTCGTCGACGACCTTCGCACCGCCTTTGGACAGCACGCCCTTCAATACCGACAACGCGGCCGAGCCGCTCGCGGGATCGGCGAGACGGTCGAAGGTGGCGACCACGTCTTTCGCGCCGAAGCTCTGGCCGTCGTGGAATTTGACGTTGGGGCGCAGCTTGAAGGTCCACACGTCGCCCTTGTCGTTCGGCTTCCACGACAGCGCGAGCGCGGATTTGAGCATCAGCTTCTCGCCGTCGTCGTCGATCAGGAATTCGCCGGTCTGGTTTAGCAGCGCGAGACTCGCGGCGTCGGTGACGGTTAGCGGATCGACGGCGCCCGCCGGCGTCAGATGCGCGACGCGAATGGTCTGGTTCGTCGGGGCCGGCGCACCTTGCGCCCTCGCTCGCGGCGCGCCGAGCAAGCCGCCGCCCGCGAGTGAAAGACCGATCACGCTCGCGTAACGCAGCAGTTCGCGGCGCGTGATCCGGCCGGCGAGGAACTCGTCGAGGGCGTGGTTGCCGTAGGCGTCGGCGGCGAGGCGGGCTTCGTTCAATGCATCAGGGGCGAGAAATCGGTCCGCTGGCGTTTTCATCGATGGCGTGTCCAGTCCGTTCTGTTGCTGGTTCCGAAGCGTCGCGCGAGCGGCGCGACAGCGCGGAAGGCAGCGCGCTTCCCGATGGGCGGCGCGAGGTGACGGGGCCGCGGTCGCGAAGGCGCAACGCTGCGCAGAGCGGTTTCAGTGTAAGCGATTGCTCGCGGCTCTGGCGTGCAGCGTTAGCCGGTCCGCCGATAAATGAGGAGCGGTGTGTCGTCGTCACAACGTTTACCGGACACGTGCGCGCGAGAGGTGGTCGCGATTACGGAGGGAATGGCGGGACACTGGAAAAACCTGCTGACCTGCCGCTTCGGCGGCAACGGGCCGTCTCCAGCGATGAAACAGCACCGAGCCGATCCAGCACGCCATGAAGGCCGCGACGATCGCATAGCCGAGCGCGCCGAAATGATCGTTGATGCGGGCGATCGCATCCAACACGCCGCCGCTCCAGCCGAAGCGGTCCGACAGTAGTCCCAACGCCTCGATGCCGCCGATCACGATCGCGACCACCGCCGACACGAACGTGATGCTCGCGTTGTAGTACAGCTTGCGCTTCGGGTCATCCATCGCCCAGCCGTACGCGTGCACCATCAGCACGTTGTCGGTTGAATCGACGAGCGTCATGCCGGCCGTGAAGAGCGCGGGGAACACGAGGATCGAGTAGAGCGGCAGACCGGTGCTCGCCTGCGACGCAGCGATCGCGAGCAGGCCGATCTCGGTCGCGGTATCGAAGCCGAGCCCGAACAGCACGCCGACCGGGTACATGTGCCAGCTTTGGGTGACCAGCCGGAACAGCGGCCGCAACGCACGCGACAGCAGCCCGGCTGGGGCGAGCGAATCGGTTGACGCGGTGGCCGCTGCGCCATCGTGTTGCGCGTGCCGGTAGCGGCGCCACACATCGCGCAGGATCACGAGATTGACCGCCGCGAGCACCAGCAGGAATGTCGCGGAAACCAGCGTGCCGAGCGTGCCGCCGAGTTCCTTGAAGCTCTCGAAGCGCCCATGCAGCGAATGCGTGGTCCACGCGATGCCGATCGTCGCCGCGATCACGATCGTCGAGTGTCCGAGCGAAAACGCGAGCCCGATGCCGAGGGGCCGCTTGCCCGTTTGCATCAGCTTGCGCGTGACCGCGTCGATCGCCGCGATGTGGTCGGCGTCGACCGCATGACGCAGACCGAAGCCATACGCAAGCAGCGCGGTGCCGAGCAGCAGCGGGTAGTGGCGAAACGCGATCAGCGCCCACAGCCATGCGCCGAGGTTGGCGACGATCAGCACCGCGTAGAGCGTGGCGAGGCGACGGCGCAGCGAAGCGGTAGGCGTCATGTGGCGCGGGCGGGTCAGTCGGCAGGTGAATGATGAGGCATGAGCGACTCAGTGATCGTGCGGATGCTTGTGGATCGGATCGACCCAGTAGACCGTTTCGGGCTGCTCGACCGCGTCGATGTTCAGATTGACGACGACCGCTTCGTTGTCGCTGCGTACGAGCACGCATTCGAGCGGCTCGTCGGTGCTCGCGTTGATCTCCTGATGCGGCACGTAGGGCGGCACGAAGATGAAGTCGCCGGGACCGGCCTCGGCGGTGAATTCCAGATGCTCGCCCCAGCGCATGCGCGCCTGGCCGCGCACCACGTAGATCACGCTTTCGAGCGCGCCGTGATGATGCGCGCCGGTCTTCGCGTTCGGATGGATCGTTACGGTGCCGGCCCAGATCTTCTGCGCGCCGACGCGCGCCGCGTTGATCGCAGCCGCGCGGTTCATGCCCGGCGTTTGCGCGGTGTTGGTGTCGAGCTGATCGCCGCGGATGACCTTCACGCCGTGCTCGCGCCAGTCGATCTGTCCGCCGGTTTCGGCGGCTTCGTGCTCGGCCCGGTAATGCGGATGTTCGTGATCCTGGCTCATCGTGCGTCCTCCTCGGCTTGGGTGCCGCGTACCTGTTCGACATTCTGGCACGTTCAAAAAACGGCTGTGTGGCATGACGATGCCAACGGCGCCACGAAAAAAAAGCCCGCTCACAGGGAGCGGGCTTCGACTGATGACGCTCAGCGGCGCCGCGTCAGCGTCATTGCTTCTTCGCGTTGATCACGGCCTCGGCGACGTTGCTCGGTGTTTCGGCGTAGTGCTTGAACTCCATCGTATAAGTCGCGCGGCCCTGAGTGGCCGAGCGCAGCGACGTCGAGTAGCCGAACATCTCGGCGAGCGGCACCTCCGCACGCACCAGCTTGCCGCCGCCGCCCGCGATGTCTTCCATGCCTTGCACCATGCCGCGCCGGCTCGACAGGTCGCCCATCACGTTGCCCATGAAGTCCTCGGGTGTTTCCACCTCGACGGCCATCATCGGTTCGAGCAGCACGGGCTTCGCCTTGCGCATCGCCTCCTTGAACGCCATCGAGCCAGCCATGCGGAACGCGTTTTCGTTCGAGTCGACGTCGTGGTACGAACCGAAGGTCAGCGTGACCTTCACGTCGACGACCGGATAGCCCGCCAGCACGCCGGCTTTCAGCGTTTCCTGGATGCCCTTGTCGACGGCCGGGATGAATTCGCGCGGAATCACGCCGCCCTTGATCGCGTCGACGAACTCGTAGCCCTTGCCCTGTTCGGAAGGTTCGAGCGCGATCACCGCGTGACCGTACTGGCCGCGGCCGCCCGACTGCTTGACGAACTTGCCTTCGACGTCCTCGACCTTGTTGCGCACCGTCTCGCGATAGGCGACTTGCGGCTTGCCGACAGTTGCTTCGACGCCGAACTCGCGCTTCATCCGGTCGACCAGAATTTCCAGATGCAGTTCGCCCATGCCGGAGATGATCGTCTGTCCGGATTCCTCGTCGGTCTGCACGCGGAACGACGGGTCCTCCTGCGCGAGACGATTCAGCGCGATGCCCATCTTCTCCTGGTCGGCCTTGGTCTTCGGCTCGACGGCCTGCGAGATCACCGGGTCCGGGAAGATCATCTTTTCGAGGATGATCACATGATTCGGATCGCACAGCGTGTCGCCGGTGGTCGCTTCCTTCAGGCCGACGGCCGCGGCGATGTCGCCCGCGTAGACCTCCTTGATTTCCTTGCGCTCGTTCGCGTGCATCTGCAGGATGCGGCCGAGGCGCTCCTTCTTTTCCTTGGCCGCGTTGTAGACCGTGTCGCCCGAATTGACGACGCCCGAGTACACGCGGAAGAAAATCAACTGGCCGACGAACGGGTCGGTCATGATCTTGAAGGCGAGCGCCGAGAACGGATCGTCGTCGTTCGGATGGCGCTCGATCTCCTTGTCGTGCTCGTCGTGGCCGGTGATCGCGGGCACGTCGACCGGCGACGGCAGATAGTCGATCACCGCGTCGAGCATCGCCTGCACGCCCTTGTTCTTGAATGCGCTGCCGCACAGCATCGGCACGATCTCATTGGCGATCGTGCGTGCGCGAATACCCTGCTTGATTTCTTCTTCGGTCAGATGATGCTCACCGCCCAGGTACTTTTCGAGCAGTGTCTCGTTCGCCTCGGCCGCGGCCTCGACCATCTTGTCGTGCCATTCCTTCGCCGTTGCGGCGAGTTCGGCCGGAATGTCGCGATATTCGAACTTGATGCCCTGGCTCGCGTCGTCCCAGTAGATCGCCTTCATCTTGACGAGGTCGACCACACCCTGGAAGTGCTCTTCCGCGCCGATCGGAATCTGGATCGGCACGGCGACGCCCTTCAGGCGTTCGCCGATCTGCCGCTGCACGCGGAAGAAGTCCGCGCCGACGCGATCCATCTTGTTGACGAACGCAATGCGCGGCACCTTGTACTTGTTCGCCTGGCGCCACACGGTTTCCGATTGTGGCTGCACGCCGCCGACCGAGTCGTACACCATGCACGCGCCGTCGAGCACGCGCATCGAGCGCTCGACTTCGATCGTGAAGTCGACGTGCCCGGGGGTGTCGATGATGTTGATCCGATGCTCGGGGTAGTTGCCGGCCATGCCTTTCCAGAACGCGGTCGTGGCCGCCGACGTGATCGTGATGCCGCGCTCCTGCTCCTGTTCCATCCAGTCCATCGTCGCCGCACCGTCGTGAACCTCGCCGATCTTGTGGGTCACGCCGGTGTAGAACAGGATCCGTTCGGTGGTGGTGGTTTTGCCGGCATCGATGTGAGCGCTGATGCCGATATTCCGGTAGCGCTCGATGGGAGTCTTGCGGGGCACGTGAATCTCCTTGTAATGGCGCGCCTGAAACGCATGCCGGGCGACCGCGTAAGCCGTCCGGGGAGTCTGGGTGGTGCTTTAGTGCTTTATGTGGCGTTACCAAATCGAGATTACAAGGATAGCGCGTCGATTGGTCTTTTGCATGAATCCTGCCAGCCGGCGCGAAGGGCGGCCACGCGGGGCTGCGCGGGCGGAAAAAAACCCGGCGCCTCGGGTTGAGGCGCCGGGTTTTTCTGGAAAGCGAGGCGGACGGTCGGGCTGGCTAGTGGCAACTTACGGGGACGCTCGGGTGGCCGTCTGCGGGCCGCGCAGGGGCGCAGCCCGGCGGTGACGGCTTTACTGCGTGATACCCGGCACCGGCGGCAAGCCCTGGATCTGCATGCCCGGCTTGATGCCCTTGGCCGTGAACCAGCCCTTGGGCATTTCCAGCGCGAACACGCCGTTGTGCGTCGGGCAGTGGTTGTTGGTGGTCTCGGCCTTCATCTCGTCGATATCGGTGATCGTGCCGTCGGCGCGCATGAACGCGATCGACAGCGGAATCAGCGTGTTCTTCATCCAGAAGCAGTGGCCCGCGTTCTCGTTGAACACGAACAGCATGCCTTCGTTCGGCCCGAGCTTCGTGCGATACATCAAGCCCTGTTCGCGATCCGCGTCGTTGGCGGCGACGGCCGCGTCGATCACGAACATGCCGGCGGTCAGCTTGACCCGCGGAAACTCGCTCGGCTGCTTGGCGCCCGGCGGTATCTGCTGCGCCAGGGCGGGAGCCGTGGTAGCGGCGAACGACAGCGCCGCGAGCGGCAGTGCAACGGCAACGGCGAAACGCGCAACCGACGAGCGGATGGAAAATCGCACGACAAGACTCCTTGCTGAAATCGACTCGCGCATGTTACGCGAGCGCGTCAAAAACAAAAAGGCAGATCGCCTTGCGGTGATCTGCCTTACAACGCCGTAAGAACGGCAATGAAGCTAGTTCTTTACTGCGTTTTTACAAGCAACTTACTCCGAAGCTGCCGAAGCTGCAGCAGCAGCTGCTGCCTTCTTGTGCGACTTCTTGTGAGCGTGCTTGGTGGTCTTCTTTGCCGACGAAGCTGCTGCCGGAGCTGCCGGAGCTGCTTCCGGTGCCGATGCTTGTGCGAATGCTGCCGTTGCGAAGAGGCCAGCGACCAGAGCGGCGATCAGTTTGTTCATTTTGTGAATCCTCAGCTTGAGTTAATTAACCAAATGACCCGGCAAATGTAGAGTCATGTCGGTAAACGTGCCATCCACCTTTCGGTTGACAGCCGCATCGAACAAAATTTTTCGACGCGTCTGCTAGCGTTCGGACTTTCGTACTCGCCGCGCAAAAACGGCTTATGCAAAGGTCTTTAAGGCTGAATGCCGGATAGCTTCGGCGGCATCTGCGTCGAATAACGCGTGGGCTTGTACGGCGGTTGACGCGAATTGCGCGGAAATTTTTAACCTCATCGCACGCGATCGAACTGCATCGCTCAGGCTCGCGCGAGCTCATTTGTTTCACGCACTTCGGGCTTGCGTTTCACGCATTGTTTCGCGTGCTGCTACAACGAGTTAGCGTTGAATGTCACGACCGTGAAACGTGTTTGCAGTGATCACGTGCAGGCTGATTCACGTTCAGACGACGCCATCCCATGGCGCGTTCGCTCGCAACTCGATGCTCTCACCGGGCTGTAGTCCGAGTGAAAAAATGTCAAGCGCACCGATGCCGACGCGCACGAGACGCAGCGTCGGAAAACCGACCGCGGCCGTCATGCGACGCACCTGGCGGTTCTTGCCTTCTGTGATCAACAGTTCGATCCACGTGGTCGGGATCGCAGCGCGATAGCGGATCGGTGGCGTGCGCGTCCATAGCGGGCCAGACGGTTCGACGTACCGCGCCTGACATGGGCGTGTCACGTAGTCGCCGAGATCGACGCCGCGTGCGAGCTGCTTCAACGCGGCGTCGTCGACCGCGCCTTCGACTTGCGCCCAATAGCGTTTGACGAGCTTGTGACGCGGCTCAGCGATGCGCGCCTGTAGCGCGCCGTCGTCGGTGAGCAGCAGCAGGCCTTCGCTATCCGAGTCGAGGCGGCCAGCCGGATAGACACCGGGTACTTTGACCCAGTCTGCAAGCGACGCGCGCGTCTCATGTGGCGAAAATTGACAGATGGTGCCGAACGGCTTGTTGAGGGCGAGAAGGCGCATGGAGAGCGAGACGGCAGAGCAAATACGGCAGAGCGATACGGCGGGATGATAATGCATAAATCGGGATGCAGATTCTTGTATCTTTTAGAGGAGCGTGGCGCGTTCGGTGGTCCGTCCATATTGGAAAACCCGGCGCCGGGGGCGGCCGCGTCGTGCCTGGAGCGTGGGCTAGAATAGCGGCCTGGCCGCTCGCGGTGGTTCGGCATTGCGCGGCGAGGGCATCTCTTTCGCAGTCTCCCATCAGCTTTTGCACGGCTTTCACTGGAGTCCGATCATGCCGTATCAGCACATCAAGGTTCCGGCAGGTGGCGATAAGATCACCGTCAACGCCGACTTCTCGCTCAACGTTTCCGACGAGCCGATCATTCCGTACATCGAAGGCGACGGCACCGGTCTGGACATCACGCCAGTCATGCTCAAGGTCGTGGATGCGGCGGTCGAGAAGGCGTACAGCGGCAAGAAGAAAATCCACTGGATGGAAATCTACGCGGGCGAGAAGGCGACCCGGGTGTACGGCCCGGACGTATGGCTGCCGGACGAAACGCTGCAGGCGGTCAAGGAATACGTCGTATCGATCAAGGGGCCGCTCACCACGCCGGTCGGCGGCGGCATCCGCTCGCTGAACGTTGCGTTGCGCCAGGAACTGGACCTCTACGTGTGCCTGCGTCCGGTGCAGTATTTCAAGGGCGTGCCGTCGCCGGTGCGTGAGCCCGAGAAGACCAACATGGTGATCTTCCGCGAGAACTCGGAAGACATTTACGCGGGCATCGAATGGCCGGCCGAGTCCGAGCAGGCGAAGAAGATCATCAGGTTCCTGCGCGAAGAAATGGGCGTGAAGAAGATCCGCTTTCCGGATTCGTCGGGCATCGGCATCAAGCCGGTGTCGCGCGAAGGGACCGAGCGTCTGGTGCGCAAGGCGATCCAGTATGCGATCGACAATGAACGCCGCTCGGTGACGCTGGTGCACAAGGGCAACATCATGAAGTACACCGAAGGCGCGTTTCGCGACTACGGCTACGCGCTTGCGCAGAAAGAGTTCAACGCGGAACTGATCGACGGCGGTCCGTGGATGAAGGTCAGGAATCCGAAGACCGGCGGCGACGTCGTCGTGAAGGACGTGATCGCCGACGCGTTCCTGCAGCAGATCCTGCTGCGCCCGGCCGAATACGACGTGATCGCCACGCTGAACCTGAACGGCGACTACATCTCCGACGCGCTGGCCGCGCAGGTGGGCGGCATCGGTATCGCGCCGGGCGCGAATATGTCGGATTCGGTTGCGATGTTCGAGGCGACTCACGGCACGGCGCCGAAATACGCAGGCAAGGACTACGTGAATCCCGGCTCGGAAATTCTGTCAGCGGAAATGATGTTGCGCCACCTGGGCTGGTTCGAAGCGGCGGATCTGATAATCAGCTCGATGGAAAAATCGATCCTGCAAAAGCGCGTGACTTACGATTTTGCCCGTCTGATGGAAGGCGCGACCCAGGTGTCGTGCTCCGCATTTGGGCAAGTGATGATCGAAAATATGTAATTGATGCGCCGGGATTATCCGGTTTGCATAAAAACCTCGGCGCCAGCAAACGGCCGGGGTATTTTTTTACCCGGAAGTTTCACGCGATTTCCATGCGGGAAAATCCGCTGCAACAGAAAGCCGCCGCAAAAAAGAAACCCGGCGAGAAGCCGGGTTTCAGAAAGGACGGGTAACGAACCGCCGCAGTGCCGCCTCAGGCAGGAGTCTGAATGTTCGATGCCTGTTTGCCTTTCGGGCCTTGCACAACCTCGAAGGTGACCTTCTGACCTTCCTTCAGGGTTTTGAACCCATTCATCTGGATGGCCGAGAAGTGTGCAAACAGATCCTCACCACCCTCATCAGGCGTGATGAATCCGAAACCTTTGGCGTCGTTAAACCATTTGACCGTACCAGTTGCCATTTCCAACTTCCCCTGTAACTCATGTCACTACCACGAGCCCTCGAAAAGCCACGACTGCGCGAGGCAGTCGTCCCCTCCTCACAAGCTCACCATCGGCATTTTTTCGAAATTATGGCTTAGTGAAAAAAGTGCCAGCTTGATTGTTGGGGCTCTTTATTCGAGTGTCAAGAAAATTTTGAGACGTCGTTGTCGCGTTGCAAACAGGCCGCTTTCCAGGGTTTTTACCGCTTCCGTATGTGCGGTGGCGCAAGCGGCGTGGCTTGAAAAGTCGCATAATCGACTCACATGCTGACTGTGCCCGCGGCGCCGACGCCCAGCGCGGCGAGCGCTCGAAGCCAGTACCGGCAGGTTGTGCGATACTCGATCCGACCGCGGTGCAGCACGCACCGTGCATGACAGGATGGGGGCCGGCACCGCAATCGGCCCGTCGAAAACGCGACAGGCCGGCCAATCATGACAGCGTCGTGACCGCCGGGCGGCAGCGAACGGGCTCATCGGCCAGGCGGCCGGGTTTTGACAGGATTGCGGGCCTGTCCTAGTTGTTTAGAATGGGTGTATGGCGATTATCCCGGACAAGCAGGACGGCACCGTACTGGAGCGGCAGGAGCAGAAACTCAAGCCGCCGTCCATGTACAAGGTGGTGCTGCTGAATGACGACTTCACGCCGATGGAATTTGTCGTGATGATCGTGCAGGAATATTTCAATAAGGATCGTGAAACCGCAACGCAGGTCATGTTGAAGGTGCATCGCGAGGGCAGGGGAGTTTGTGGGGTCTATACGCGGGACATCGCGTCGACCAAAGTCGAGCAAGTCGTTACCCACGCACGGCAGGCCGGGCATCCGCTGCAGTGTGTGATGGAGGAAGCATGATTGCCCAGGAACTGGAAGTCAGCCTGCATATGGCGTTCATGGAAGCGCGCCAGGCAAGGCACGAGTTCATAACGGTCGAACATCTTTTGCTCGCGCTGTTGGATAACCCGACGGCGGCAGAGGTACTGCGTGCGTGCGCGGCCAATATCGAGGATCTGCGCCAGAACCTGCGCAACTTCATTCATGACAACACGCCGACCGTGCCGGGCACGGACGACGTCGACACGCAGCCCACGCTCGGTTTCCAGCGTGTGATCCAGCGCGCGATCATGCATGTGCAGTCCACCTCGAACGGCAAGAAGGAAGTGACCGGCGCGAACGTGCTGGTCGCGATCTTCGGCGAGAAGGATTCGCATGCGGTGTACTACCTGCAGCAGCAGGGCGTCACGCGTCTGGACGTGGTCAATTTCATCTCGCACGGTATCGCCAAGACGAGCAGCTCCGACGCCGCGAAAGCGAGCGACGCGAATGCCGAGTCCGACGAAGCCGCCGCGCAGAAGGAAACGCCGCTCGCCCAGTTCACGCAGAACCTGAACCAGATGGCGAAGGACGGCCGCATCGATCCGCTGATCGGACGCGAGTCGGAAGTCGAGCGTGTGGTCCAGGTGCTGTGCCGCCGGCGCAAGAACAATCCGCTGCTGGTCGGCGAGGCCGGTGTCGGCAAGACCGCGATCGCCGAAGGGCTCGCATGGCGCATCACGCGCGGCGAAGTGCCGGACATCCTCGCGGATGCCCAGGTGTATTCGCTCGACATGGGCGCGTTGCTCGCTGGCACCAAGTATCGCGGCGACTTCGAGCAGCGTCTGAAGACGGTGCTGAAGGAACTGAAGGAGCGTCCTCACGCCATTCTGTTCATCGACGAAATCCATACGCTGATCGGCGCGGGCGCCGCGTCGGGCGGCACGCTGGATGCGTCGAACCTGCTGAAGCCGGCGCTCTCGTCGGGCACGCTGAAGTGCATCGGCGCGACCACCTTCACTGAATATCGCGGCATCTTCGAAAAGGACGCGGCGCTGTCGCGTCGTTTCCAGAAGGTCGACGTGACCGAGCCGACCGTCGAGCAGACGGTGGCGATCCTGCGCGGGCTGAAGTCGCGTTTCGAGGAGCACCACGGCGTCAAGTATTCGTCGGGTGCGCTGTCGGCGGCGGCTGAGCTGTCGGCGCGCTTCATCACCGATCGTCATTTGCCGGACAAGGCGATCGACGTGATCGACGAAGCGGGCGCGGCGCAACGCATTCTGCCGAAGTCGAAGCAGAAGAAGACCATCGGCAAGAACGAGATCGAGGAAATCATCTCGAAGATCGCGCGCGTGCCGGCGCAAAGCGTGTCGCAAGACGATCGCAGCAAGCTGCAGACGCTCGACCGCGACCTGAAGAGCGTCGTGTTCGGCCAGGACCCGGCGATCGACGCGCTGTCGGCTGCGATCAAGATGGCGCGCGCGGGCTTGGGCAAGCTCGACAAGCCGATCGGCGCGTTCCTGTTCTCCGGTCCGACCGGCGTCGGCAAGACCGAGGTCGCGAAGCAGCTCGCGTTCACGCTCGGCATCGAGCTGATCCGCTTCGACATGTCGGAGTACATGGAGCGTCACGCGGTGAGCCGGCTGATCGGCGCGCCGCCGGGCTACGTCGGTTTCGACCAGGGTGGCCTGCTGACCGAGGCGATCACGAAGAAGCCGCACTGCGTGCTGCTGCTCGACGAAATCGAGAAGGCGCATCCGGACATCTTCAACGTGCTGCTGCAGGTGATGGACCACGGCACGCTGACGGACAACAACGGCCGCAAGGCGGACTTCCGCAACGTCATCATCATCATGACGACGAACGCGGGCGCCGAGGCGATGGGCAAGTCGGTGATCGGCTTCACGAACCGCCGCGAGGCGGGCGACGAGATGGTCGACATCAAGCGCATGTTCACGCCGGAGTTCCGCAACCGTCTGGACGCGACGATCAGCTTCCGTGCGCTCGATGAGGAAATCATCATGCGCGTGGTCGACAAGTTCCTGATGCAGCTGGAAGATCAGCTGCACGAGAAGAAGGTCGATGCGCTGTTCACCGATGCGCTGCGCAAGCATCTGGCGAAGCACGGTTTCGATCCGTTGATGGGCGCGCGGCCAATGCAGCGCCTGATCCAGGACACGATCCGTCGCGCGCTCGCCGATGAGCTGCTGTTCGGCAAGCTGATGAACGGCGGCCGTGTGACGGTCGACGTCGATGCCGAGGACAAGGTGCAGTTGACCTTCGACGAGCATCCGGCGCCGCGTAATCCGAATCCGGAGGCGGTGGAAGTCGAGTGATGTCAGTCAGGCCGGCGGCGAGTCGAACTGGCCTGACACAAAAAAACAGAACGGCGCGGGTTTTATCCCGCGCCGTTTTTTTATGCTCTGACTTTCTGCTCGCGGCGGCGTGCGCTGAACGCCGCGGCCGCCGCGTCGCGGCAATCGATCAATGCTTGCCGGTGCTGCCAAACCCGCCCGCGCCGCGCACGCTTTCCTCGAAGTCCTCGACGATGTTGAACCTGGCCTGCACGACCGGCACGATCACCAGTTGCGCGAGGCGTTCCATCGGATTCAGCACGAACGTCGTTTCGCCGCGATTCCACGTCGAGATCATCAGTTGGCCTTGGTAGTCGGAATCGATCAGGCCGACCAGATTGCCGAGCACGATCCCATGCTTATGGCCGAGACCCGAGCGCGGCAGAATCAGCGCCGCATAACCGGGGTCGCCGACGTGGATCGCGAGTCCGGTCGGTACCAGCGCGGTTTCGCCGGGCTTCAGCGTCAGCGGTTCGTCGAGGCAAGCGCGCAGATCGAGGCCGGCGCTACCGGTCGTTGCGTAAGCGGGGAGTTGTTCGCGCATGCGCTGATCGAGAATCTTCAGGTCGAGTTTCATTCAGGTTCGATAGTGGGGGTGGGTGTGGTGGAGGGGCGCGCGGCGGACTCTGGCAAAACCTCTGTGATCAAGCCGCCTGGTTCGAGCCGAGCTGGAACGCCTCGGCGAGCAGTTCGTAGGAGCGCAAGCGGGCGCGATAACTGCCCGCGACGGTCAGCACCATCAGTTCATCGGCCTGGAACTGCTGCTGCAAATCCGTGAGCCGCTCGGTCACGCGCTCAGGCGTGCCGATGATGCTGCGCGGCTTTTCGCGGTCGATTACGAGCTGTTCGCGCTCGCCATATTCCTGTGCGATGCCTTGCTCGATCGACGGAATCGGTTCGTTCAGACCATACGCCATCTGCACGCGACGCAGATCGACGGCTTTTTCGAGGTCCGCGGCTTCCTGCTCGGTGTCCGCGCAGATCACGAAGACCGCGGCCGCCAGATACGGTTTCGATGCCTCGTTGCCAGCCTGGAAGCGCTCGCGATACGCCAGCGCGACCTGCTTGCCGAAATGCGCGTTGATGAAATGCGCGAACGAGAAGCGGATGCCGAGCTGCGCCGCGAGCAGACCGCCGAATTCGCTCGAGCCGAGCATCCACAGCTGCGGGCGCGTCTCGATCTGCGGCTGCAGCAGCACACCCTGCGCGAGATGATCGTCGGGCAGCGCGCCGTGCATGAGGCCGAGCAGCTCGGCGACCTGCTGCGGAAAAAGCTCGCCGCGATTGTAAGCGCCGGCGGCGACCGCCTGCGCGGTGCGCATGTCGCCGCCCGGCGCGCGTCCGACGCCGAGATCGACGCGGTTCGGAAACAGCGCCTCGAGCATCATGAACTGCTCGGCGACCTTGAACGGGCTGTAGTACGGCAGCATGATGCCGCCCGAGCCGATGCGAATGCGTTTGGTCACGCTGCCGAGGCGCGCCAGCATCACTTCAGGGCAGGGATTCGACACGCCGCGCAGGCCGTGATGCTCGGCGCACCAGTAGCGCGTGTAGCCGAGATCGTCGGCGAGCTGCGCGAGTTCCACGGTCGCGGCGATCGCGTCCGCCACCGAATGGCCGGCGATCACCGGTGTTTGATCGAGCACGGAGAGTAGCGTCATGGCAGTAGTGCTCCAGGTGATTCCGGTCGGCTAGCCAGGCAAAGGCGGTAGGGCCAGACGGGCCCACCGTCGCTTGCTCGTTCAGCCAACCGGACTGATGCCGGGCGGCACACGCTTCGCGATTTCCGCGATCAGCGCGCGCGCCAGCGTCTGCTTGTCGGCGCGTGGCAGCTTCGTCGCGCGGCCTGCTTCGAACAGAATCACTTCATTGTCGTCGAGCCCGAACGTTTGCGGCCCCAGATTGCCGATCAGCAGCGGCACGTTCTTGCGCGCGCGCTTCTCCTCGCCGTGGACTTCGAGATTGTCGCTTTCGGCAGCGAAGCCGACCGCGAACGGCGGCTTCGGCAGCCGGGCGACCGCGGCGAGGATGTCCGGATTTTCGACGAATGAAAAGTTCGGCAGCGTGCGCTCGGCGGTCTTCTTGATCTTCCGATCGCTGACGTGGTCGACGCGCCAGTCGGCCACCGCCGCAACGCCGATGAAGATGTCCGCCTGCGCGACCGCGCGCATCACCGCGTCGTGCATCTGCTGAGCGGTCTGCACGTCCTCGCGCAATACGCCCCACGGCGTTTCCAGCGCGACCGGACCAGCCACCAGATGCACGTCGGCGCCGGCCTGCTGCGCGGCGCGCGCGAGCGCGAAGCCCATCTTGCCGCTCGAACGATTGGTGATGCCGCGCACCGGGTCGAGCGGCTCGAAGGTCGGCCCGGCGGTCAGCAGCACGCGCCGGCCGGACAGGATCTTCGGCGCGTAGAACGACGCGATCGCCTCGTAGGTCGCGGCCGCTTCGAGCATGCGGCCATCGCCGATCTCGCCACAGGCCTGCGGGCCCGAATCGGGGCCTAGCACTTCGACGCCGTCCGCGCGCAATTGCGCGGCGTTGCGTTGCGTGGCCGGGTTCTGCCACATCTGCCGGTTCATCGCCGGCACGACGAGCAGCGGGCAGTCGCGCGCAATGCACAGCGTCGACAGCAGATCGTCGGCCATGCCGTGCGCGAGCTTGGCAAGGAAGTCGGTCGATGCTGGCGCGATCACGATCGCATCGGCTTCGCGCGACAGGTCGATGTGCGCCATGTTGTTCGGCACGCGAGCGTCCCACTGGCTCGTGTAGACCGGCCGGCCCGACAGCGCCTGCATCGTGATGGGGGTGATGAACTGGGTGGCCGCATCGGTCATGACGACCTGCACGGTCGCGCCTGCCTTGGTCAGCAGACGCGTCAGTTCGGCGATCTTGTAGCAGGCGATGCCGCCCGTCATGCCGAGGACGAGGTGTTTGCCTGCGAGTTCAGCGGTTGCCAACGAAAGCCTCCGACAAAGCGTGATCGCGAGGCGGCGCGAGGGCGTTGCCCGTCTCCGTCGCCGCGCGTTTCAAACCGGACGTGAGGCGCGGCTCTCGCAACCGCGGCCGTGCCTCACGTCGGCGACGTTAGCGTGTGCCGCGTACCCGCCGCAGCTCGTCGATCACGAGCAGGATCGCGCCGATCGTGATCGCGCTGTCGGCGAGATTGAACGCCGGCCAGTGCCAGCCGCCCACGTGGAAGTCGAGGAAGTCGATCACGTGGCCGTACGCGAGCCGGTCGATCACATTGCCGAGCGCGCCGCCGAGAATCAGCGCGAGCGCCGTGCAGAACATTTTCTGCCCGCTATGCCGCTTGAGCAGGTAGCAGATCACGAGCGCCGCGATCACGCCGAGCGCGGTGAACGCCCAGCGCTGCCAGCCGCCCGCCATCGCGAGGAAGCTGAATGCGGCACCGCGGTTGAACACGAGAATCAGGTTGAAGAACGGCGTAACCTCGTGCGGCACACCGTAGGCGAACACTTTGCGCACCGCGATTTTCGTCAGCTGGTCGAACAGGATGACGATCAGCGCGATGCCGAGCCAGGGTGCGAGCGAGCCGCTTGCGGTGGACGTTTTCGACATGGTTCTCGCCATTATGCCGCGCTCCTCGTTTCGCCACTGCCGAACAGATTGCTGAAGCAGCGGCCGCACAGCGACGGATGCTCGGGGTTCGCGCCGACGTCCGCGCGATAGTGCCAGCAGCGTTCGCACTTCAGGTACTTCGAGGCGATCACTTCGACACCTTCGTCCGCTTCGCTATCGACCTTGACGACGCTCGCCGCCGACGTGATCAGCACGAACTTCAGGTCGTCGCCGAGACTCGCGAGCGCGTCGTAACGCGCGCCGCTCGCGCGGATTTCGACTTCCGCCTGCAGCGACGAGCCGATCAGGTTCGCGACCCGAGCCTCTTCGAGCGCCTTCGTCACGTCGCCGCGGACTGCGCGCAGCAGCGTCCACTTGTCGAGCAGCGCGCCCGCGTCCGGCACGGCCGGGAACGCGTGGTAGGTCTCGGTGAAGATCGTTTCGCTGTTCGGCTGGAACAACTTCCACGCTTCTTCCGCGGTGAATGACAGGAACGGCGCCATCACGCGCAGCAGGCCGTGAGCGATGTGATAGAGCGCGGTCTGCGCCGAGCGGCGCGCGACCGAATCCGGCGCCGTCGTGTACAGGCGGTCCTTCAGCACGTCGAGGTAGAAGCCGCCCAGGTCTTCCGAGCAGAACGTTTGCAGCTTGGCGACGACCGGGTGGAACTCGTACTTCTCGTAGTGCGCGAGGATGTCGTTTTGCAGATTCGCCGACAGCGCCACCGCGTAACGGTCGATTTCCAGCCAGTCTTCGACCGGACGCGCGTGCTGCGCGAAGTCGAAGTCCGACAGGTTCGCGAGCAGGAAGCGCAGCGTATTGCGGATACGGCGATAGCCTTCCGTCACGCGCTTCAGGATTTCTTCGGAGATCGCGAGCTCGCCCGAGTAATCGGTCGACGCGATCCACAGGCGGATGATTTCCGCGCCGAGGCGGTTCGCCACTTCATGCGGATCGATGCCGTTGCCGAGCGACTTGCTCATCTTGCGGCCTTCGCCGTCGACGGTGAAGCCGTGGGTGAGCAGCGCGTTGTAGGGCGGGCGGCCGTCGAGCATCGAGGCGGTCAGCAGCGACGAATGGAACCAGCCGCGATGCTGGTCCGAGCCTTCGAGGTACAGGTCGGCCGGGAACTGCAGCTCGTCCTTGTGCGAGCCGCGCAGCACATGCCAGTGTGTGGTGCCCGAGTCGAACCACACGTCGAGGGTGTCGCGGTTCTTTTCGTACAGGTTCGCGTCGTCACCGATCAGCTCGCGCGGATCGAGCGTCTGCCATGCCTCGATGCCTTCCTTTTCGACGCGCTGCGCGACCTGTTCGAGCAACTCCAGCGTGCGCGGATGCAGCTCGCCGGTTTCCTTGTGCACGAAGAACGCCATCGGCACGCCCCACTGGCGCTGGCGCGACAGCGTCCAGTCCGGGCGGTTCGCGATCATGCTGAAGAGGCGCTGCTTGCCCCACGACGGATAGAACGCCGTGTTCTCGATGCCTTCGAGCGCGGTCTCGCGCAGCGTCTTGTCGCCGTCGTTCGGCTTCACGTCCATGCCGGCGAACCACTGCGATGTGGCGCGGTAGATGATCGGCGTCTTGTGGCGCCAGCAGTGCATGTAGCTGTGCGTGTACTTTTCGGTTCGCAGCAGCGCGCCGGCGCCTTGCAGCGCCTCGACGATCTGCGGATTCGCCGCCCAGATCGACAGGCCGCCGAACAGCGCGAGCGATTCGATGTAGCGGCCGTCGCCCATCACCGGATTGATGATGTCCGAGTCGGCCATGCCGTGCGACTTGCACGACACGAAGTCTTCCACGCCATACGCGGGCGACGAGTGCACGATGCCGGTGCCGGTTTCGGTCGTCACGTAGTCGCCCAGATAGACCGGTGCGGTGCGCTTGTAGCCCGGGTGCGCGGACGCGAGCGGGTGATTGAAGCGCAGGTTCACGAGCTTTTCGCCCGGCGTCGTCGCGATGACCTTTCCTTCGAGGCCGTACAGCTTCAGGCAGTCCTCGACGCGTTCCTCGGCGAGGATCAGCAGGCCGCGCGGCGTGTCGACGAGCGCGTAGACGATTTCCGGGTGCAGGTTCAGCGCCTGGTTGGCGGGAATGGTCCACGGCGTGGTGGTCCAGATCACGATGCCGCCTTCGTTGCGCGGCAGCGCGGCGAGGCCGAACGCCTGCGCGGTCTTCTCCGGTTCGGCGAAGCTGAACAGCACGTCGATGGTCGGATCGGTCTTGTCCTTGTACTCGACTTCCGCTTCAGCGAGCGCCGAGCCGCAGTCGAAACACCAGTTGACCGGCTTCAGGCCGCGGAACACGTAGCCCTTTTCCATGATTTTCGCGAGCGCGCGGATTTCGCCGGCTTCGTTCGCGAAGTTCATCGTCTTGTACGGATTGTCCCAGTCGCCGAGCACGCCGAGGCGGCGGAAGCCGGCCTTCTGCTTTTCGATCTGCTCGGTCGCGTAGGCGCGCGCCTTCTGCATCACTTCGGCCGCCGGCAGCGACTTGCCGAACTGCTTTTCGATCTGGATTTCGATCGGCATGCCGTGGCAGTCCCAGCCCGGCACGTAGACCGCGTCGAAGCCCGCCAGATTGCGCGCCTTGACGATCATGTCCTTCAGGATCTTGTTCACCGCGTGGCCGAGGTGGATGTCGCCGTTCGCATACGGCGGGCCATCGTGCAGGATGAACTTCGTGCGGCCCTTGGAGGCGGCGCGGATCTTGTCGTACACCTTGCGTTCCTGCCAGTCCTTGACCCATTGCGGCTCGCGCCTGGGCAGGTCGCCGCGCATCGGAAACGGCGTGTCGAGCAGGTTGACCGGGTAGCGGGACTGCGGTTTCGAATCGGCTTTCTTGTTGCTCATGATGTGGGTGGCGGTGAATTCGTTTCTATGCGTAGCGGCGCGCGGATTGCGCGCTGCGCGAGGAGCGGGGCGCGCCCGGCAGGCGGCCCCGCGTGAAGCCCGGATGCCCTTCGATGCGCGCGGCGACGGTTCGTGCGGCGCGGCGCGCCGGCCCGAACCGCGGCGGTTATCTAATTCGGTCGGTGGCCGAAGTGGCGAAACCGGTGGAACGGCTGCCCGGCGTGCCGGCGCCCACCGCGGCGAACCATGCACGCGCATTGGCGACGTCGCGCGCGATCGCGGCGGTCAGCGTTTCGAGGTCGACGAACTTCTCCTCGTCGCGCAGCTTCTTCAGAAATTCGACGCGCACGAGTTTGCCATACGCATCGCCGTGCCAATCGAGCAGGTGCACTTCGAGCAGCACGCGGCCGGAATCGTCGACGGTGGGGCGCAGGCCAAGGCTCGCGACGCCCGGCAGCGGGTGCTCGGCGATGCCGTGCACCTGTACGACGAAGATGCCGGCCAGAGCCGGACGCTTGTGCGCGATCGGCAGATTGAGCGTCGGAAAGCCGAGATCGCGGCCGAGCTTCATGCCATGGGTGACGTGGCCGCTGATCAGATAGTCGCGGCCGAGCGCGGCGCGCGCCGAGTCGAGGTCGCCCGCGACCAGCGCCGCGCGCACGCCCGAGCTCGAGATGCGCGCGCCCGACGGATCGGCGACCGTCGCCATCTGTTCGACCTCGAAGCCGTAATGCTTGCCGGCCTCCCGCAGCGACGCGAAATCGCCGGCGCGCTTCGCGCCGTAGCGGAAGTCGTCGCCGATCATGATCCAGCGCGCGTGCAAGCCGTTGACGATGATCCGCTCGACGAATGCATCGGGCGACTGGCTCGCGAACGTGTGATTGAAGTGCTCGACGACGACCCGGTCGACTCCGTTGGTGCGCAGCGCCTCGAGCTTGTCGCGCAGCATCGCGATGCGCGGCGGCGCGCCGGCCGGGTTGAAGAACTCGCGCGGGTGCGGCTCGAAGGTCATCACGCAGACGGGCAGGCCACGCGCGTTGGCGGCCGCGCGCACGTGCGCGAGCAGAGCCTGGTGGCCGCGGTGGACACCGTCGAAGTTGCCGATGGTCAGCGCGCACGGCGCGCGGCTCTCGGCATTGGGAAGACCGCGGAAGACTCTCACGATAGCGGATTGCTGCGATTGCAATAGGGACGCGGGTAGGGTGCCGCAAAACAATCGATTATAAACGCTTGGCGCAATAGACGGCTGCGCGGTCGCGGTCGGGCGATTGCCGAATGATAAAATCCGCGCATGAAAAAACTCGTCATCCTGATTTCCGGGCGGGGTAGCAACATGGAAGCCATCGTGCGCGCTTGCGCGAGCGAAGGCTGGCCGGCGCGGGTCGCCGCCGTGATTGCCAACCGTCCCGATGCCGCGGGGCTCGCATTCGCGGCGTCGCATGGCATCACCACGGCGGTGGTCGACCACCGCCAGTTTCCGGATCGCGACAGCTTCGACGCGGCGCTCGCCGAGCAGATCGACGCTATCGCGCCGGACCTCGTCGTGCTCGCGGGCTTCATGCGGGTGCTGACCGAGCGCTTCGTCGACCATTACGCCGGGCGCATGCTGAACGTGCATCCGTCGCTGCTGCCGAGCTTTCCGGGCCTGCAGACTCACCAGCAGGCGCTCGACGCCGGCGTGCGGTTCCACGGCGCGTCGGTGCATTTTGTCACATCAAAGCTGGATCACGGGCCGATCGTCGTGCAATCGGCCGTGCCTGTCGAGGCGGGCGATACCGCACAGACGCTCGCCGCACGCGTGCTCGCCACCGAGCACATCATTTATCCACGCGCGGTGCGCTGGTTCGTCGAAGGGCGTCTCGCTCTGGACGGCTCGCGCGTCACGCTTACGCCGTCGGAGCCGCAATGGCTCTTTGCCGGTCACACCGCCGGAGAGGGCGCATGAGATTGCATGGTTTCCTGATTGGACAAACTGAAACGCTGTTGGCCGAAGTACTGCGGCTGAACGGCCCCGCTGACGCCACCACGAGCCGCTTCTTCCGCGCGCATCCGAAGCTCGGCCACGCCGAGCGCGGTGTGATCGCCGAGGCGGTGTTCGCGGTGCTGCGCCGCCGGATGGAGTTCGCGCATCTGGCCGAAAGCGGCACCGGCAGCCCGGCGCGCCGCATGGCCCTGCTGGGCCTGATGCAAACGGTCGGACGCTCGGCGCTCAAGCCGTTCGTCACCGAGGCCGAGGCGACGTGGCTCGAACACGTGTCGAAGATCGACCCGGAAAGCCTGCCGCTGCGGATTCGCCTGAATCTGCCCGACTGGATCTGCCAGGCTTTGAGCACGCGTTTCGAGGGCCCTGAGCTCGCGCAGCTGGCCGCCGCGCTGAACTATCCCGCGCCGCTGGATCTGCGCGCGAACCCGATCAAGGCGAGCCGCGACGACGTGCTGGGCGCGCTGGCGAAGGCCGGCATCGAGGCAGGCGCGACGCCGTTCGCGCCGCTCGGCGTGCGCGTGGTCGGCAAGCCGGCGTTGACGAAGCTCGACGCGTTCCAGCAGGGCTGGCTCGAAGTGCAGGACGAGGGCAGCCAACTGCTGTGCTCGCTGGTCGCGCCGCGGCGCGGCGAGATGATCGTCGATTTCTGCGCCGGCGCGGGCGGCAAGACGCTGGCGCTCGGCGCGGCGATGCGCTCGACCGGCCGGCTCTACGCGTTCGACATCTCCGAGCGGCGTCTCGCGAAGCTGAAGCCGCGTCTCGCGAGGAGCGGTCTGTCGAACGTGAACCCGGTGCTGATCGACAGCGAACACGACGCGAAGATCAAGCGTCTGGCTGGCAAGATCGACCGCGTGCTCGTCGATGCGCCGTGCAGCGGCCTCGGCACGCTGCGCCGCAATCCGGACCTGAAGTGGCGCCAGTCGCCGGAGTCGATTGCCGAGCTGGCGCCGAAGCAGGCGTCGATTCTGGCGAGCGCGGCGCGTCTCGTGAAGAAGGGCGGGCGGCTCGTCTATGCCACGTGCTCGATTCTCGACGCGGAAAACGAGGCGGTCGTGCAGCAGTTCCTCGCCGACCACACTGATTTCGCGCTGGTGCCCGTGCGCGACGTGCTCGCCGAGCAGCGCATCGAGCTGGAGATGGGCGACTACCTGTCGCTGTGGCCGCACCGCCACGCGACCGACGGCTTCTTCGCCGCCGTGCTCGAGCGCCAGAGCTAGGCAACCGGCTGCAGGCCGGCGCGCGCGGATTGGCCGATGAATCCGCACGTGTCGGCGATTTCGGCGACATCCATGCACACGATTTTCCCCCACATGTTCAGCGACATCGCGCGCGACTTCGGTCAGCCCGTGATGCTGTGGCAGGTCGCGATCCTGCTCGGGACGCTGCTCGTCGCATGGCTGGTCGCGCGGACGCTGCGTCGCCGGATCAAGCGGTCGCAATCGCCGCGCTACGAGAGCCTGCGTTTCGGCATGGAAAGTCTGGATCGAGCGGCTTTTCCGCTGATCGGCGCGGCGCTCGTGTGGCTCGCGCGGGCGATCGCCGGCCAGTTCATGGACACCGCGCTGCTCGATCTGGCGCTGGTGCCGCTCGTCGGCATCGGGCTGATCTACATCGTGTTCTTCTTCGCGCGGCGGGTGTTCAACCGCGAAGGGGGCGAGCATCCGTGGCTGTTTCTGGTCGAGAAAATCGTGTCGGTGGTCGTTTGGGTCGGCATGGTGCTCACGCTGTTGGGCATTCAGAATGCCGTGATCGCATGGATGGACAGCGTGAGCTTCCGCGTCGGCAATGCGCATATGACGCTGCTGTCGCTGATCACGGGGCTGTTGTGGGTCGCCGTCACGATGATCGTCGCGATGTGGCTCGGCTCGTCGTTCGAAGATCGCCTGATGCGCTCCAAGACGCTCGACGCGAACCTGAAGGTGGTGGTCGCGCGCGTCGGCCGCGCGGCCTTCGTGCTCGCGGCGATCCTGATCAGCCTGTCGATCGTCGGCATCGACATCACGGTGCTCGGCGTGTTCGGCGGCGCGCTCGGCGTCGGGCTCGGCTTCGGCATGCAAAAGATCGCGAGCAACTACGTGTCGGGCTTCATCATCCTGCTCGACCGCTCGTTGCGGATCGGCGACACGATCAACGTGGGCGGCCTGCAGGGCCGCGTCACGCAGATCCGCACGCGCTATACGGTCGTGCGCGGACTCGACGGTATCGAAACGCTGATTCCGAACGAGAAGCTGATCACCGACGTCGTACAGAACCAGTCGTCGTTTCTGACTCGCGGCCACGCGAGGGTGCCCGTGCAGATCGCCTACACATCCGACGTCGAGCAGGCGATGACGCTGCTCGCCCTGGCCGCCGCCGACGTGCCGCGGGTGTTGAGCGAGCCGGCGCCGACGCCATTTCTGGTCGGTTTCGGCCCGGACGGCGTCAATCTCGAGTTGGGCTTCTGGATCGAAGACGCGGCGAGCGGCACACGTGGCGTGCTCTCGGCGGTCAACCGGAACATCTGGCGCCTCTTTTCCGAGCACGGCATCAGGATTCCGCTTGCGCAACGTGAGGTGCGCATCGTCGGTCAGGCAGGCGGCGCAATGCCGCACCCGGAAGTAATGACCGATCCCGCGCACGAGGCCGCGACCGATTCAGCGCTCAGGGCCGCCGACGGGGCCACCAACGACGGTCGTTAGGCCCAGCTTTTGGCCCTCGCAAGTGATGCGCCAGTTCCGAGACAATCGCTAGCAGCTTGATAGCGCACAAAAAATCCCTATTTGTTACAAACACTTGGAACGCTTCCAGTAGAATATCGTCCTATCCCGCTGTATGCTTTCACTTTCATGACACACGCGCCGCGTGTGCTTCGTATCTCTCGTTCTGCAGGTAACTTACCTTGTTGAATTCTTTGCTCGATTTCCTTGCCCACGGACTGCTGCATTTCTCGTGGTGGCAACTCGTCGTGTACACGCTGATCGTGACGCACATCACGATTATCGGCGTGACCGTCTATCTGCATCGCTGCCAGGCGCATCGCGCGCTGGATCTGCACCCGATCGCCAGCCATTTTTTCCGTTTCTGGCTGTGGATGACCACCGGTATGCTGACCGGCCAGTGGGCCGCGATTCACCGTAAGCATCACGCGAAGTGCGAAACCGAAGAGGATCCGCACAGCCCGCAGACGCGCGGCATCTGGAAGGTGCTGCTCGAAGGCGCCGAACTCTATCGCACCGAAGCCAAAAACGAAGAAACGATGCGCAAGTTCAGTCACGGTACGCCGAATGACTGGATCGAGCGCAACGTCTACACGAAATACCCGATTCTCGGCGTGAGCCTGATGATGGTGATCAACGTCGCGCTGTTCGGCGTCGTCGGTCTGACCATCTGGGCCGTGCAGATGGTGTGGATTCCTTTCTGGGCCGCAGGCGTGGTCAACGGCCTCGCGCACTTCTGGGGCTATCGCAACTTCAATTCGTCGGATGCGAGCACCAACATTTTCCCGTGGGGCATCATCATCGGTGGCGAGGAACTGCATAACAATCACCACACGTACGCGACGTCGGCGAAGCTGTCGAACAAGTGGTACGAGTTCGACATCGGCTGGATGTACATCCGCATCATGCAGGCATTTCGTCTGGCCAAGGTGAAGAAGATCGCGCCGACGCCGCGGCTGACCACCGGCAAGCTCGTGCTCGATCAGGACACGCTGCAGGCCGTGCTCGCGAACCGCTACGAAGTGATGGAGCGTTACGCGAAGGCGATCAAGCGCGCGTACCGTCAGGAGCTCGCGCATCTGAAGGAAGTCGGCGCACGCGAGAAGTATCAGGTGATGCGCGGTGCGCGTAGCTGGTTCCACAAGGAAGAGGCGGGCCTCAATGAGCCGCAGAGGCTCCAGCTGCCGCAAATTTTTGCGAGCAGCCAGAAGCTGAAGACCTACATCGACATGCGCAACGAACTGGCAGCGATGTGGGAGCGCTCCAACGCGTCGCGCGAGCAATTGCTGGCGCAATTGCAGGACTGGTGCCATCGCGCCGAGCAGAGCGGGATCAAGGCGCTGCAAGACTTCGCGATGCGACTGCGTCGCTATGCCTGAAATCTATTAAAATTTAAGGACGTCACAAAACCCCGCGTTGGCGGGGTTTTGCATTTTTGGGCCGTGCAAATGCGTTGCGCGTGTTGCGCGAGTGGCAAGCCGCGGCGGCCAGGTGAGGGCAGAGGAGATGATGGAGCAGCAGGCGATCAGGACCGTCGAATTCGATCGGCCTCAGGCGCAGGGCACGACCTGCGGGATCGGGCAGGCGTGGGCGAAGGTGCCCGAGACGCCGTCGGCGGAAGAGAAGCGGGCGCTGAAGGCGCGCATCCGCGAGTTACTCAAGCGCGAGAAAGCGGTGCTGGTCGCGCATTATTATGTTGACGCTGAATTGCAGGAGCTTGCAGACGAAACCGGCGGTTGCGTGGCCGATTCGCTGGAAATGGCGCGCTTCGGGCGCGATCACGAAGCGCAGACGCTGGTGGTCGCGGGCGTGCGCTTCATGGGTGAGACCGCAAAAATTCTCAGTCCAGATAAGCGCATTCTGATGCCGGATCTGGACGCGACCTGTTCGCTCGACCTCGGCTGTCCGGTCGACGAGTTCTCGGCGTTCTGCGACGCACATCCGCACCGCACGGTGGTCGTGTACGCGAACACTAGCGCGGCCGTGAAGGCGCGCGCGGACTGGATGGTGACGTCGTCGATCGGGTTGGAAATCGTCGCCGATCTGCATGCGCGAGGCGAGAAGATCATCTGGGCACCGGACCGTCATCTGGGCAGCTACATCCAGGGCAAGACCGGCGCGGACATGCTGATGTGGCAGGGCTCGTGCCTCGTGCACGACGAATTCAAGGGCATCGAGCTCGATCTGCTGCGCGCCGAATATCCGCACGCGAAGGTGCTCGTGCATCCGGAGTCGCCGGCCAACGTGGTCGCGCTGGCGGACGTGGTTGGCTCGACCACGCAGTTGATCGATGCTGCGCAGAAGCTCGACGCGACGCACTTCATCGTCGCGACCGACCTCGGCATCCTGCACAAGATGCAACTCGCCGCGCCCGGCAAGACGCTGATCGCCGCGCCGACGGCCGGCAACAGCGCGACCTGCAAGAGCTGCGCCCATTGCCCGTGGATGGCGATGAACGGCCTCGCGAATCTGGCCGATGTGCTCGAGCGCGGCCATAACGAGATCTTCGTCGATCGCGCGATCGGCGAGCGGGCGCGTCTGCCGATCGACCGTATGCTCGATTTCGCGGCCCGTCACAAGAAGCGCGTGCAGGCGAGCGGCGATCTTGCGCGCGACGCGCAACTGTATTCGAACGTGGGAGCAGCGTAATGACGGCGGTGCAGAAGGCGCCTGAGCAGGCAGTGGCGCGCGATGAGGCCGACGCAACATCGCCGCTTTTCGCGGAGATTCACGCGCAGTACGGCGCGGCGTTCGACGCGGCGCTCGCGCGCAATGTCGCCGATGCGCTCGCCGAAGATATCGGTAGCGGCGACCAGACCGGCCGCCTCGTGCCTGCCGATGACGTTCGCAACGCGCGCATCATCGTGCGCGAGGAGGCGGTGCTGTGCGGCGTGCCTTGGTTCGACGCGGTGATGCGTGCGGTCGATCCGCGCATCGAAGTTCAATGGCGTTACCGCGAGGGCGAGCGCATGAGCGCCGATACGACGGTCTGCGATCTGCGCGGGCCGGTGCGCGCGCTGCTGACCGCAGAGCGTAACGCGATGAATTTCCTGCAGTTGCTGTCGGGCGTGGCAAGCGCGACCCGCCGCTATGTCGACGCGATTGCCCATACGAGCACACGCGTTCTCGATACGCGCAAGACGCTGCCGGGATTGCGGCTCGCGCAGAAGTACGCGGTGCGCGTCGGCGGCGGTGCCAATCAGCGGCTCGCGCTGTACGACGGCATTCTGATCAAGGAAAACCACATTGCGGCGGCCGGCGGCGTGGGTGCGGCGATGGATGCGGCGCACGCGTTGAATGCGGGCGTGCCCATCCAGATCGAAGTCGAGACGCTCGAACAACTGGAAACCGCGCTCGCGCATCGCGCGCAGTCGATCCTGCTCGACAACTTCTCAATCGACATGATGCGCGACGCGGTTCGCATCACGGCCGGTCGCGCGGTGCTCGAGGTGTCCGGCGGCGTCAATTTCGAGACCGTGCGCACGATCGCGGAGACGGGCGTGGATCGCGTGTCGATTGGCGCGCTGACCAAGGACGTGCGTGCGACCGACTACTCGATGCGGATCGTTTAAGCGTCGCGCGTTTTAGCGCATCGATCGACGCTCCTGACGACCGAACAAGGCATTGCCGGAGTTTGCCGGCAATGGCCGTGTTATTTACGGCGCCGTTTCAGGGTGTGCTTCGGCGCGATGCCGTCAGGCATTCGGCCTTCGGACATATTTCGGCGTGAGCACCGTCGGCAGCGCCTTGGGCAATGTGGCAGGCCAGTCGCGGCTGAAATGCAGGCCGCGGCTTTCGCGCCGCGAGCGCGCGCCGTCCACGATCAGCGACGCCACGTCGACCAGATTGCGCAGCTCCAGCAGATCGCGGCTCACCTTGAAGTTCGCGTAGTACTCGTGGATCTCGTCACGCAACAGCGCGAGCCGGTGCTTCGCGCGCTCGAGCCGTTTGTCGGTGCGCACGATGCCGACGTAGTTCCACATCAGCCGGCGCAGTTCGTCCCAGTTGTGCGCGACCACCACTTCCTCGTCCGGATCGGACACGCGGCTTTCGTCCCAAGCCGGCAGCGGCGCGTGCACGGCGGCGGCGAAGCCTTCCGCTTCGATCGCCTCGGCGGCCGCGCGGCCAACCACGAGGCATTCGAGCAGCGAATTGCTGGCCAGCCGGTTCGCGCCGTGCAGGCCGGTGCAGGACGTTTCGCCGACCGCGTAGAGACCCGCGAGGTCAGTGCGCCCCGCCAGATCGGTGACGACGCCGCCGCACGTGTAATGCGCGGCCGGTACCACCGGAATCGGCTGTTTTGTGATGTCGATGCCGAACTCGAGGCAACGGGCCAGGATCGTCGGGAAATGCTCGTGCAGGAACGCGGCCGGCTGGTGACTGATGTCGAGGTACACGCAGTCGATGCCGCGTTTCTTGATCTCGAAGTCGATCGCCCGCGCGACGATATCGCGCGGCGCAAGCTCCGCGCGCTCGTCGTGATTGGGCATGAAGCGAGTGCCGTCCGGCAGCTTCAGAATCCCGCCTTCACCGCGTACTGCTTCCGAAATCAGGAACGACTTCGCGTACGGGTGAAACAGGCATGTCGGGTGGAACTGGATGAATTCCATGTTCGCCACGCGACAGCCGGCGCGCCATGCCATCGCGATGCCGTCGCCGGTCGCGGTGTCGGGGTTGGTCGTGTAGAGGTAGACCTTGCCCGCGCCGCCGGTCGCGAGCACCGTATGCGGCGCTTCGATCGTAACGGTGCGGCCGCTTTGCAGATCGAGCGCATACAGACCATGGCAGCGGCGGCCGGGTAGGCCGAGACGTTCGGACGTGATCAGGTCGATCGCGTGATAATCTTCGAACAGCACGATGTTCGGATGATGGCGCACCTGCTCACTGAGCGTGGCGACGACCGCATGGCCGGTCGCGTCGGCCGCGTGAATGATCCGGCGATGGCTATGGCCGCCTTCGCGCGTCAGATGAAAGCCCAGCTCGGCGGCGTCGTCTTTCGTGAATGGCACGCCCTGCTCGATCAACCATTCGATCGCGGCGCGCCCATGTTCGACAATGAAGCGCGTCGCAGCCTCGTCGCATAGACCGCCACCCGCAATCAGCGTGTCGCGCACGTGATTCTCGACGCTATCCGCGGAATCCAGCACCGCGGCGATGCCGCCTTGCGCCCAGTCGCTCGCGCCTTCGGTCAGCGATCGCTTGGCGATCACAGCAACGCGCCGTGTCTGCGCAAGATTGAGCGCGACGCTCAATCCAGCCAGACCGCTACCGACAATCGCCACATCGAATTCCATTGCCCACATCTCCGTCTTTCATATTGCGATGACTGCGCGCGAACCGCACGCCGCGAAAACGACAAAGGATACGCGCCACGACGCACTAGCGAAAGCTGGCTGAACGGAATAGGGCGATTTGCGCGCGCATTGCTGCCCTATCGCGAAGACCGCCCAAAAACAAAAAAGCCTCGCACGGATGCGAGGCTTTTCATGTTTCTTGCCTTCGTCAGGCTGGAGAGCCAAGATTACTTGATCTTGGTTTCCTTGTAGTCAACGTGCTTCCGGATGACCGGATCAAATTTCTTGATCAGCATCTTTTCCGGCATGTTGCGTTTGTTCTTCGTGGTCGTGTAGAAGTGACCCGTGCCTGCGGTCGATTCCAGCTTGATCTTGTCGCGTGCGCCTTTCGCCATGATTTACTCCTTAGGCTTCACCGCGTGCGCGCAGGTCTGCGAGCACAGCGTCGATACCGTTCTTGTCGATCAGGCGCAGGCCAGCGTTCGAAATACGCAGACGCACCCAACGGTTTTCGCTTTCCACCCAGATACGGCGGCTTTGCAGGTTCGGCAGGAACCGGCGCTTGGTCTTGTTGTTCGCGTGGGAAACGTTGTTGCCGCTCATCGGCGCTTTCCCAGTTACTTGGCATACGCGTGCCATGAGAGCACTCCTAATACGCTAATTCTGAGTTCGAACGCCGTGAAAGTTTCCCGAAAAGAGCCGCGCTGAGAGTGTACGAACTTGCGCCGAATTTGCATCGAGGCACTTCGCTACCACAGCCGCCTGACCTTTGCGGAACGCCTTGATGGCTTCGGAACAGGGGGTTGGAAATAGGCAAACCGGAATTCTAGCAGAAAAAAAGCCGCAAAATCAAACCTTATTTGCGATGCGGGACACGGCACTGTGGGGTGGCCCTTCCGCTTCCCGCGCTCCAGCGGGCTTACGCGCGAGCCCCGGCCAGCCGGCGCGGGCGAACGAGTATACGCTGTCCGCGCCGATTACCAGATGATCGATCAGCTGCACATCGACGAGCGCGAGCGCGTCGCGCAGTGTCTGCGTGAGGCGGCAGTCGCTGGCACTCGGCTCAACGGCGCCGGACGGATGATTGTGCGCGACGATCAGGCTGGCCGCGTTCGCGGCGAGCGCCCGCCGCACGATCTCGCGTGGATACACGGCCATGCGCGTGAGCGAGCCGCGCGCGCTTTCCTCGCAGCGGATCAGCCGATGCCGCGCGTCGAGGAACAGCGACACGAACACCTCCTGCGGCTGTCCACCGATCAGAAGGCGCAGATAACTTTCGACTGCTTCGGGCGAATTCATCAGCGGGCGCTTGCGCATCTTGTCCACGAGGGAGCGACGCGCCATTTCCATGATCGCTAGCAATTGCGCCTTTTTTGCCGGGCCAATGCCGCGAATGCCGTCGAAATCCTGATAAGTCGCGTCGAGCATCGCGCGCAGTGAGCCGAAGCGATCGAGCAGCGCCCGCGCGACGCTGAACACGTCGTGACCGGGCAGGCCGGAGCCGAGCACGAGCGCGATCATTTCGGTGTCCGACAGCACGTCGGGGCCCTGGTCGATCAGTCGCTCGCGCGGCATGTCGCGCCGGAGCCATTTGCCCCGGAACAGTTGCCGCCGGCTGCGGACGGCCGAGTCGGCGGCTTCCGAAGGAGTCTTGGCCGACCGGTTGGAAGCGGCTTTCACGCCGCCTGTGGCGCGTGCCCGCGCCTTCGGTCGCAGCGTTGCTGCAGGTGTTTCGTCGATTGTGCTGGCGAAATCAGCCATATATATAGAGTCCTCCGCGTAAGGTTGACGGCGCACAAGCGGCGCAACGCGCCGGACGGCCGTGCCGCCCACGCGCGCGACGGACTCAAGCCGGCGCCCGCTAGGTGGCTTACAATAGACGCTTTGCGCACGGCACCCCGACGGTCTGCCACACGCGTCGACTGCGCCCGCGGCGCACGCGTGCAGCGCGCTTCGACTGAGCGAGCATTGCATGAGCATCATCGATATTTCCGAGGTGAAACCCGGTTCACACGTCACGCTGCATTACCGGCTTTCCCTTGCCGATGGCGCCGAAGTGATCAACACGTTCAACGACAAGCCGGCCACGTTGCTGCTCGGTGCAGGTCAATTGGCGCCGCCGCTGGAAGATATTTTGCTGGGTTTGAAGGTGGGCCACCATTCGACCTTTCAGCTAACGCCGGGTCAGGCGTTCGGCCCGCGCAATCCGGATCTGATCCAGCGCGTGTCCCTCGCCACGCTGCGGGAGAACAGCATGATCGGCGAGGATTTTTCCCCGGGTGACCTGGTCGAATTCAACGCGCCGGGCGGCGGGCGCTACGCCGGCGTGCTGAAGGAAGTCGGCGAAACGTCGGCCCTGTTCGATTTCAATCACCCGCTTGCCGGCCAGGCGCTGGCGTTTGAAGTGAAAATCATCGGGATTTTGTAAACATGAGCATCACGGATACGACTCTTGCCGAAGCGGAGATCCTGCTGGCCCAGCCACGCGGTTTCTGCGCCGGCGTCGACCGGGCGATCGAGATCGTCGAGCGGGCCATCAAGCTGTATGGCTCACCGATCTACGTGCGTCACGAAATCGTCCATAACGCCTATGTGGTCGAAGACCTGCGTAAGAAGGGAGCGATCTTCATCGAGAACCTGGAGGAAGTGCCGGCGGGCAACACGGTGATCTTCAGCGCGCACGGCGTGTCGAAGGCCGTGCGTTCGGAGGCGGAGTCGCGCGGGCTGCGGGTGTACGACGCCACCTGTCCGCTCGTGACCAAGGTGCATATCGAAGTCGCGAAGATGCGCCAGGACGGTTTCGACATCGTGATGATCGGCCACAAAGGCCACCCGGAAGTGGAAGGCACGATGGGTCAGGCGGCCGAGGGCATGCATCTGGTCGAGGATATCGAGGATGTGCAGGCGTTGCAGCTCGCCGATCCCGAGCGGATCGCGTTCGTCACCCAAACCACGCTGTCGGTCGACGACGCCGCCGAAATCATCGGTGCGCTGAAGGCCAAGTATCCGTCCATCCGTGAGCCCAAGAAGCAGGACATCTGCTACGCCACGCAGAATCGCCAGGACGCCGTGAAGTTCATGGCGCCGCAGTGCGACGTCGTGATCGTCGTCGGCAGTCCAAACAGCTCGAATTCGAACCGCTTGCGCGAGCTTGCAGAGAAGCTCGGTGTGCCGGCCTATATGGTCGATTCGCCCGATCAGATCGATCCTGTCTGGGTCGAGGGCAAGCGCCGCATCGGCGTGACCGCTGGTGCGTCGGCGCCGGAGGTGCTGGCGCAGGCAGTGATCGCGCGTCTGCGTGAGCTGGGTGTGCGCAACGTGCGCGCGCTCGAAGGCATCGAGGAAAACATCGCGTTTCCGCTGCCGCGCGGGCTCGGCCTGCCAGCCTGACAATCCGTTAGCATCGCTGAAAGGAAAGCGCGCCCGAGGGCGCGCTTTTTTTGGGCGCGACTCTGTGGGGTCGCTGAGAAAATAGGTGCCTGATCGAATGAATTCGGACGTTTCAGTGCTCTCGCGCACAAACTATTTTGAATTGTGATCGGGTCTTTTATTGATTTTCGAGCGATGCGTCCCCGTTTTAACATAAGTAAGGAGCTTGAGAAGAATTAATCATGCACTGAATTGGTGCTCTTGACGCACGCGAGATAAAAGGACGTATCGGACGCAAGCCCCGGCCCATCCGGCATTCAAGCCGACTGGCCACAACACTTGATGCCATCGGGTTCGGCGGCGGTGCAACTGATGCACGCAAACGGATCGCAACCGGGTTGCTCTTTTTAGCGAATTTTGCTTTCAACATCAGGTTGCAATGCAGGAAAACCCCACCGGTTCAACAATATTGCCACCCGCATAATTGGAGTTACAATGCGCGCGTTCTCAAGGCCTTGAGGTCCTGGACAGTGGATTTTGCAAGGCGCAGGAGACCTTACTTGATGCGAGTCAAAATTGCTTACGCCGTGTCCATCGCGGCCGCGGTTGCGATGCTGACCGCGTGCGGCAAGAAACAGGATGGCGAAGCGGGTGCGGGCGCATCGGCGGCTTCGTCCGCGGCGGTCGCCGCCACGAGTGAAGCGACTATCGTAAAGATCGGTCATGCGGCCCCGTTGACGGGCGGCATCGCGCACCTGGGCAAGGACAACGAAAATGGGGCGCGCCTCGCGGTCGAGGAAATCAATGCGCAGGGGCTGACGATCGACGGTCGCAAGATCCAGCTGCAACTCGACGCGCAGGACGATGCGGCGGACCCGAAAACGGGTACCGCCGTCGCGCAGAAACTGGTCGACGATCACGTGGTCGCGGTGATCGGGCACCTGAACTCCGGGGTCTCGATTCCGGCGTCGAAGATCTACAGCGACGCGAGCATCGTGCAGATCTCGCCGTCGTCGACGAATCCGGCCTACACGCAGCAGGGGTTCAAGACGACTTATCGGGTAGTCGCGACCGACGCGCAACAGGGTCCCGCGCTCGCCAATTACGCGACGAAGGCGCTGGGCGCCAAACGGATCGCGATCGTGGACGATGCGACCGCCTACGGCAAAGGTCTCGCGGACGAATTCGCGAAGACCGCCGAGGCGAGCGGCGCGAAGATCGTCGCGCGGGAGGCGACGAACGACAGGGCCACGGATTTCCGGGCCATTCTCACGAAGATCAAGAGTGTTCAGCCGGACGCGATTATGTTCGGCGGCATGGACGCGACGGGCGGGCCGTTTACGAAGCAGGCGGCGGCGCTCGGTATCAGGGCAAAAATCCTTGGCGGCGACGGTGTGTGTACCGACAAGGTAGGTGAGCTGGCGGGTACCGCCGTGCAAAACCTGGTCTGTTCGGAAGCAGGACTCGCGCTTTCGAAAATGACCAACGGAGCGGACTTCGAAAAGAAGTACGAGGACCGCTTCCACACGCCGGTGCAGATTTACGCGCCGTTCACGTATGACGCTGTGTACGTGATCGTCGATGCAATGAAGCGCGCTAATTCGATCGAGGCGCCCAAGGTGCTGGCTGCGATGCCTTCGACCGATTACAACGGGGTAATCGGCCACATCGCGTTCGACGACAAGGGTGATTTGAAAGAGGGCGCCATTACGCTTTACGACTTCAAGGACGGCAAGAAAGCAGTGCTCGACGTCGTAAAGATGTGATGACGGGAAGTTCGGCCTGACGGCACCGACACCATCCAACGGTGCCGTTTTTGCATCCGCCCAAGGGGAGCTCGCGACCGCATCACGGTCGTCAGAGCAAGCCGGCAGCGGATAACCCTTACCGGTCTTTTACATCAGTACCCGCAGTGCCGTTGAGATTCGTAGTGCATCACCGCCCACCGGCAGATGAAAAACGCGAATCCAGTCGCACGGGCTAAGGAGCAATAAATGGATATCTTCATCCAGCAGATCCTGAATGGACTGGTGCTTGGCAGTGTCTACGCCATCATCGCACTAGGCTATACGATGGTTTACGGCATTCTGGGCATCATCAACTTCGCTCACGGCGACGTGTTGATGGTGGGCGCGATGGTTGCGCTCTCCGCCATAGGTGTGCTGCAGAACCACTTTCCCGGCCTCGGCAACGTGCTGACGCTGGTCATCGCGTTGCTCATCGCGGCGGCGGTCTGCGCGGTGGTCGGCTACACGATCGAGCGCGTGGCCTACCGGCCGTTGCGCCGCGCACCGCGTCTCGCGCCGCTGATCACCGCGATCGGTGTGTCGATTCTGCTGCAGACGCTCGCGATGATGATCTGGTCGCGCAATCCGCTGCCGTTCCCGCAGCTGTTGCCCACCGACCCGATCAACGTGATCAAGGCCACCGACACGACGCCCGGCGCCGTGATCTCGATGACCGAAATCGTGATCATCGTGGTGGCGTTCGTCGTGATGGGCGGCCTGCTGCTGCTCGTGCACAAGACCAGGCTCGGCCGCGCGATGCGCGCGATCGCCGAGAATCCGAACGTCGCGAGCCTGATGGGTGTGAGCCCGAACTTCGTGATTTCGGCGACCTTCATGATCGGCTCGGCGCTGGCTGCGCTCGCCGGCGTGATGATCGCGTCCGAATACGGCAACGCGCACTTCTACATGGGCTTCATCCCTGGCCTGAAGGCCTTTACCGCGGCGGTGCTCGGCGGTATCGGCAATCTCGGCGGCGCGATGGTCGGCGGCGTGCTGCTTGGCCTGATCGAGCAGCTGGGCGCCGGCTATATCGGCAACCTCACGGGCGGCGTGTTCGGTAGTAACTACCAGGACGTGTTCGCGTTCATCGTGCTGATCGTCGTGCTCGTGTTCCGTCCGTCGGGTCTGCTCGGCGAACGTGTCGCGGATCGCGCCTGATCCCGGGCCACAAGGAGTCAACAATCATGACCTCAATTCAACCGATCGAGCCGTCCACGACGCTCATTCCCGAAAAGAACCGCACGAAGACGCTGACCATCGGCATCCTGACGACGATCTTCGTGATCGCGGCGCCGATGATCATCGGCGCGGCGGGCGGCAACTACTGGGTCCGCGTGCTCGACTTCGCGATGCTGTACGTGATGCTCGCGCTCGGCCTGAACGTGGTGGTGGGTTTTGCCGGCCTGCTGGACCTGGGCTACATCGCGTTCTACGCGATCGGTGCCTACACGGCCGCGCTGCTCAGTTCGCCGCACCTGTCGACGCAATTCGAGTGGATCGCGGCGCTCGCGCCGCACGGTCTGAACGTGCCGATCTGGATCATCGTGCCGATCGCGATGGCGCTGGCCGCGATGTTCGGGATTCTGCTCGGCGCGCCGACGCTGCGTCTGCGTGGCGACTACCTGGCGATCGTGACCCTCGGCTTCGGGGAAATCGTGCGGATCTTCATGAACAACCTCGACCGTCCGGTAAACATCA